>JASHOG010000035.1 GCA_030041225.1 Vulcanimicrobiota bacterium
CAGGAGAAGAGAAAATGAATAAGACTATGATCTTCGCCATGTGTCTCGCAGCTTGCTCACTTTCGTTTGATGCACGTGCCCAGGATGCACCTACCCAGGATGTGCGCCAGTATACTGACGGCCCCGTCGTTGAGGAGGACTACATAGAAGTTGAGTACGGGCATTTTGAAGAGTACGTCGATTGGCTAAATTCGACATGGAAGCCGACCATGGAAGCCATGAAGAGAGCTCGGCTGATCATCGACTACAAGGTCTTCAGGGCCACTCCAAAATCACCGGATCAGCCCAATATAATTCTCTGGATCGTTTTCAAGAACGGCGCGGCGGCTTTAGATAACGGTGTGGCGCTGGAGGACGTGGCCAGGAGGGTAATCGGTAGCACCGAGTTTCAGAACAAGGCCAGACAGTTCCGGAATCAATATCGAAGAGTTCTGGGCACCGAGTTGATTCGTGAACTTATTTTAAAATAAAACCTGTGCCCCGGCCGCGAAGCGAAAAGGTCAAGAAACCGAAGTAAGCAGGTCCAGAAACCGCCTGGGTCTCTGGACCTGGAATGGTTGCGGGGGATGGATTTGAACCACCGACCTTTGGGTTATGAGCCCAACGAGCTACCGGACTGCTCCACCCCGCGGTGAGCCTTGTGCTACGGCACCGGCGCCTCTCCCTCCTTGGGTTCACGCGGGAGCGCGGCGAAGTAAGGGAGCGTGCATCTCGCCGAAGGCCTAGGCTTCGACGCGGCCGTCCACGCTCTGCCGAAGCTCCACCTGCACTGTCATCTCGAAGGAACGCTGCGCCCTGGAAGCTTCCTCGAGCTTGCCGAGCGCGGTGGGGTCGTCGTGCCGCAGCGCGAGCGAGTCTACGGCTTTAAGGATTTTCCGGAGTTTCTGCTCACCTTCATCGCCGTCTGCAAGGCGTTAGGGTTGCCGCAGGATTACGCGCGTCTCGCTCGCGAGTTCGTCGCCGACGCGCGCAAGCAGAACGTTGTCTATGGCGAGCTCTTCGTCTCGCCGTCAGTGTGGAAACACTTCCATCCTGAGCTCGACATTCGTGAAGCGCTCACGGCGGTCTCACGCGAGCTGAACGCCGACGGCGAGCACCGCTTCTCGCTGATCCTCGACGTCACGCGCAACCTGGGTCCCGAGAGCGCGATGCGGACCGTCGAGCTGGCGCTCGAGACACGCGATCTTGGCGTCGTCGGCATCGGCCTCGGCGGTGATGAGGCGCGGTTCCCCGCCGAGCCCTTCGCCGAGGTCTTCGCGCTCGCGCGCGCCGGCGGGCTGCACGCGGTCGCGCACGCCGGCGAAGCCGCCGGCGCAGAGTCCGTTCGCGCGGCGGTAGAGACGCTCGGCGCGGAACGCATCGGTCATGGGATACGCGCTCTTGAAGATCCACGCGTTGTGGAGTTGCTCGCGCGCAAGCGCGTGACGCTCGAGATATGTCCGACCTCGAACTTCCTTACCGGCACAGCCACCCGCGAGGCCCCGCATCCGCTCTTCCGCCTGGACGAAGCAGGGGTTCCGGTCGTCATCGATGCCGACGATCCGGCGCTCTTCGAGACCTCGATCGAGGCGGAGTATCGGTATGTGGCCCGGCTCGGCGGTTTTAAGATGCTGCAGCGCTTCGTACGCACGGCTATCGAAGCGAGCTTTGCATCCATGCCGCGCAAGCAGGCGTTGAAAGGATTGCTACCTGAAGAATAAGACTATGGCTGGACACTCGCATTCGCACTTCGCCGAGTCCTTCGAGATGTACATGAAGGCGATCTATCGATTGGAGCGCGAGGGGCCTGGTGCGACGACCTCCGTGCTTGCCACCGAGCTCGGCGTTTCGCCCGCCTCGGTTTCCGGAATGCTGAAGAAGCTCGTCGGAGACGGATACGTCGAACACGAGTCGCGCGGCGACGTGAGGCTTACGCATAGGGGATTGGAGGCCGCGGTGCGCGTCGTGCGCCGAAACCGTCTCGCCGAGCGCCTCCTGACCGACATGCTCGGAATGCCGTGGGACGACGTGCATGCCGAGGCATGCATTCTCGAGCATGCCATCACCGATCGCCTCGAAGAACGGCTTGTAGCGGTTCTCGGCGATCCGAAGACCTGCCCGCACGGGCACCCGATTCCATCTATGGATCTCTCGAAACCGGAAGTGACTGGAGAGCCGCTCGCGCAAATCGAGCCGGGTGTCGAGGTGACGGTCTGCGGCGTCACCGACGTCCCGCCGGAGATGCTGCGCTATCTCGGCGAGCTCGGCTTGCTCCCGGACACCCGCGTGCGGGTGGTCGAAAAGGCGCCGCTCGGCGGCCCGGTGACGATCGAGGTTTCCGGCAAGCGCATTGCCATCTCGCTCGAGCTCGCTCGCATCGTCGTCGTCAACCAAGAGTCGGCGGCGCTGCGTTGAGTCAAACGGGCGCCGTCACCCGCTTCCTCGTCGCCGTCAACTGTCTCGTTTTCCTCTGGGAGATCGCGACGCTCGGCACGGGCATGATCTCCGGCGACGTCCCCATCGCGGGACTTGTCAAGGACGGTGCGCTCGTCCCGATTGCCGTCACCCAGTACCACGAATACTGGAGAATCATCACCGGTGCGTTCCTTCACGCAAGCCTGCTGCACATCGGCTTCAACATGTTTGCGCTCTGGATATTCGGGCGGTTCATCGAGATGGTCGTCGGATCGCCGCGGATGCTCTTCATTTATGCCGTGTCGCTCGTAGCGTCGAGCGTGAGCGTCGTCTACTTCAGCGTACCCGATGCCGCAACGCTCGGTGCGAGCGGTGCCATCTTCGGGCTCATCGGCGCGCTCTTCGCCATCGGCTTCAAGTTCGGCCGGCGCGGCATGGATCTCGTGCGGGCGAATCTGCCGATGCTGATCTTGAACCTCATTTTCACCTTCACGTTTCCCAGCATCTCGTGGCAGGCCCACGTCGGCGGGCTCATCGCGGGCTTCATTGTGACCTACGCCATCTACTTTCCGCCGAAGCGCATTCGCCCCGAGGTCTTCGATAGCAGCGGAAGCGCGCTCGACAGCGAGTACCAGTCACCGACAGAAAACGTCACTCCACGGGCTTAGCTTGACCGCAAACATCGAAGAGATTTTCGACTCGCGCGGTCCGTTCACACGCGTCTTCAGCGACTTCGAGGCGCGTCCGGGACAAGTGCAGATGGCGAAGCTCGTCGAGCGCGGGATTCTCGAAGGCGTCCACACCGTTGTTGAAGCCGGTACCGGCGTCGGGAAATCGCTCGCGTACCTCGTTCCCGCGGTGCGTAGCGGCAAGAAGGTCGTGCTCTCGACCGGTACGATCGCGCTGCAAGAGCAGCTCGTCGAAAAGGACATACCCCTCGTGATGCGAGCGCTGGAGGTTCCGGTGCGCGTCACGCTGCTCAAAGGGCGCAATCACTACCTCTGCAAGGACAAGTACGGCAACATGCGAGGCGAGCGGCTCGTCCCCCCGTCGCGGGCGATGCAGGAGATGTGGACCTGGGCCGAGCGCACGCGGACCGGCGATCGCGCCGAGCTCACCTTTACGCCGGCCGCTCAAGAGTGGGAACAGCTCGACGCCGACGCCGATGATTGCACCGGCGAGTTCTGCGCACACTTCCGCGACTGTTGGTTCTTCAAAAGGCGCGACGAGGCGAGCTATGCCGATCTCGTCGTCGTCAATCACGCGCTCTTCTTTCTCGACCTTGCAATGGGCGGCGGGCTGCTTCCGCGGTACGATGTCGCCGTGCTCGACGAGGCGCACCAGTGCGAGCGCTGGGCAACGGAGGCGCTGACGGGCAGCATCTCACGCCGCACGATCGGCAGAATGATGCGTAAGCTCCACCGCGTTTATCGTGTTCCGCCGCCGCTCGCCGCGCAGGTCGACGAAGGCGTGCGCGCGCTCGAGCAAGCGCTCGCGCACGGCCCCGCCGAGCGCTACACGCTAACGGCGAACGAGGAGGCCGGCCCGGCGCTCGATATGTTGCGCGACGCCTTCTATCATGTGGAGAACTGGCTGCACGCTCACTGGCACGACGCCTTGCTGCGCGCTCCGGAGAATGATGCCGAGGCCGAACGCAGACGGGAGCTCGCGATGCGCCCGCTGCTCGCCCACCTGGCGACGATCGACCGCGCGCAAGCGCCGGGAGACGAGTCGATTGCGTGGGTCGAGCGTGGTGATGCCGACGGAGCGTACGAAGTGAAGAGCGCACCGCACGACGTCGCGGAGTTTCTCCGGATCGCGCTCTTCGCGAAGACGCCGAGCGTCGTGCTCACGAGCGCGACACTTTCAGTCGGCGAATCGTTTGATTTTTTGCGCCGGACGCTCGGCATCGACGATGCGCAGGAGCTCATCGCGCCGTCGCCCTTCGACTATGCGCGCCAGGCGCGGCTCTTCATCGCGCCGCCGGCACTCAATCCGAAGGAGCCTGACTTCGCGCGACGTGCGGCGCCGATCGTCGAAGAGTGCCTCGAGCGTTCACGCGGGCGCGCCTTTGTGCTTTTCACCTCGTACGCGCGCCTGCGCGAAGTGTACGCGATCTTACGAGAGCGTCTTCCCTATCCCGTACGCCTGCAGGGTGAGCTTCCGCGTGCGCGGCTTCTGGAGTGGTTTCGCGCGACGCCGAGTGCGGTGCTCTTCGGAACGGGGACGTTTTGGGAGGGCATCGACATCGCCGGTGACCAGCTCTCGTGCGTCATCATCGATCGCCTCCCATTTCCCGCGCCATCGGATCCGCTCGTCGCCGCGCGCGTGCAATCGCTGGAGTCACGTGGTCTCGACGGCTTCGACCACTACATGATTCCGGCCGCGACCGTACGGCTGAAGCAGGGCTTCGGGAGGCTCATTCGCAATACGGCCGACCGTGGCGTCGTGGCGCTGCTCGACGGACGCGCGAGCGCGACGCGCTTTGGAGCGACGATTCTCTCGGCGCTGCCGAACGCGAAGCGCATCGATCACCTAGACGAACTGACGGAGCTCTTCGATTGAGAAAACTTGTCGTTATCGCGATCATTGCACTCTTTCCCGTACAGGGGCTCGCGTGGGGTCTCAAGGGGCACGTGACGATCAACCGCCTCGCCGCGCAATCGTTTCCGGCCGATATGCCGGCGTTCACACGCACCGCCGCAGCGATCGACGAGATCGCGACGCTTGGGCCGGAGGAAGATCGCTTGAAAGGCGCGGGCAAGTCATGGGACTCCGATAACGATCCAGGTCACTACCTCGACCTCGGCGACGACGGAACGATCGACGGCGTCAGCCTCACTGCGCTGCCCGACGACATGAGCGACTTCGCGGTTGCACTCGAAGCGGCGCACTCGACACCGTGGCGCACCGGGTACCTGCCCTACTCGATCATGGACGGCTTCGAGCAGCTTCGTCAGGACTTCGCGTACTGGCGCGTCGATACGTACGGCGCGCAACACGCGAGCGATCCGGCCCTGCGCGCACGCTTCGCTGCAGACGGTGACCTGCGCGAGATCCTGACGATACGCGACCTCGGCGTCTGGGGGCATTTCGTCGGCGACGGCTCACAGCCGCTTCATGTGACCGTGCACTTCAACGGGTGGGGCAACTATCCCAACCCGCACAGCTACACGCAGGAGCACATTCACAGCGCTTTCGAGAGCGAGTTCGTCGATCGCTACGTGACGACGGCGGATGTCGAAGCCGAGCTCAATCCAACGGAGTCTCCCGTGCCCGATCACTTGTTGTCGCAGGGCGAAATCGCCACGATGACGGCAACGTACCTCGAAGGAACGGCCGCGGGAGTCGATCCGCTCTATGGACTGTGGGCCGCGGGCGGCTTCGCGAGCGGATCGCGCGATGCGGTCGTCTTCACCGCAAAGCAGCTCGCGCGCGGGGCGGACGAGCTACGCAACTTGAGCGTGCTCGCATGGCGTGACAGCCTCTACACCTCGATCGGGTATCCGTCCGAGAGCGTGCAACAAATTCTCGACGGCAAGGTTCCGCTCACGGAGGCGTTGCTCGGAACCGTCTAGAACGCCTCACCTGTAAGCTTGCGCGGGAAGCCGGTGAGAAGCCGGCACGGTCGCGCCACTGTATGCGGGAGACCCGCGAGTCAGGATACGTCGCAGGCTTAACGAGCATCATCCGCCTCGCGTCAAGGAAAGGAATGCCATGGTCATCGCACCGCTGCTGGCGGCGGCTATCGCCGCAGCGCCGGCTCCGTCTCCAACACCCACGCTTCTTCCCATCGCGCACGTCGTCACGAGCGATCGCTCTTCGGAGTCGACCGCGAAGACCGCGCGTACCACCTATGTCGTGACGAAAAGCGACATCGTGCGCAATGGGTATCTCACAGTTGCCCAAGCCCTCGAGAACGTTCCCGGCGTCGAGATCGAGAGCTACGGCGGCCTCGGTTCGGTCTCCAGCGTCTCGATTCGCGGCTCCTCGACCTCCGAAGTGCTCGTGCTCCTCGACGGCATGCCCATTGCCGGATCGCAGATCGATGCCATCGATCTCGGGCAGATTCCTACCAGCGGGATCGAGCGCATCGAGGTGGTCGAAGGAGGCGGGTCGACGCTCTACGGCTCGGGCTCTGTAGGCGGCGTCATCAATATCATCACGTCATCGCCGCCGCGCTCCTCGGCGACGGCGTCGGCGGGGTCGTATGGCGAAGATTCACTCTCGATCGAGACACCGTATCTCGCGCTCGCGCGCACTATTGCAGCGAACGATTACGCGCTTCCGAACGGCACGGTCGAGCCGAACGCCGCAGCAGAGCTGAACTCGCTGCGCACCGGATATTCGCACGACTTCGGCGCCGTCGATCTGACCGTCGGCGGCGATCTCATCGACCAGGAGGGCGGCAGTCCCGGCGTTCAAGGGTTCATCTCGCCGACGAGCCGTCTAGGGCTCGTCAATCGCGACGCCCGCGTCGAGCTTTCGCACAGTGGTGCGCGCTCGACTCTTTCCGTTCAACTCGGCGCATCGACGTCGGACTTGACCTTCACCTGCGATACGCCCGTCGACGACGAGTGTCCCAACACCGGCATCACGACGACCCCGTTCGCGCAGCTGCTCACTGAAGACCGGCTGATGAGCGATCTACGCGACGTGGTGGACAACGGCAACGAGCGTCTCGTCTACGGAGTCGACCTTACGCGTGGCGACGCGCGAGTCGACGACGGCATCGATCCGATACAATTCCATCCCTTCGACCAGGTGGCAGCATACGCGCAGTCGCAGTGGTTCGACGCGCGTAGTGATGAATGGTACGCAGGCGTGCGTGCCGAGAGCGACGGTGTGCCCGGCGGCGCCATCTCGCCTTCGATCGGCGGGATCGAGAACGTGACGAGCAACCTGCTGTTGCGTTGGAATGCCGCGACGGCATTCCGCGCGCCGACTGAAGAAGAGCTCTACTATCCGTTCTACTCGAACCCGGATCTCGCACCGGAGAAGACGCGTGTCGGCGACGTTACGCTCGTCGAAAGCGGCGCGTCCGGAAGCCTGAGCCTCGGCTGGTTCACGACCGACGGGACGAATCTCATCGTCGACAATCCCGTGACGTTCATCCCTGAGAACATCGGGCGTGCGCTTCTCCAGGGAGCGACGTTCGAGGCACGCTCACGCTCGTACGGGGGATACTCCGCGCACTTCGACGTGACGAACCTCTACGACGCGGAGGACCTCGAGGACGACACGCGCATCGAAGGACGCGGCCCGGTTTTCACCGTCTCCTCCGGCATCGATTACGTCGCCCCGCCCATCAGCCGATTCGACGGCTTCGGTGTAACGACGCTCTCGAAAGGTTCGCGAGGACTCATCGACACCTCGATTCCGTCCTGGGATCAACCCGTACCTTACACGAACGTCTGCGCCTACGTCGGCTATCGCGTGACCTCGTTGCTCGTGCTGACGCTGCGTGGCTTTGATCTTACGAACGCGCGCTACTCGGAGTTCGGTACGTACTCGTCGTCCTCGGTTGAGTTCTACGCGTACCCCGTTCCGGGGCGAACGTTTGCGGTCGAGCTGCGCGCGAGGTAAGCGAGAGTGAGCGAGCGCGTCGTCTTTTGCTGGAGCGGAGGAAAAGATTCCGCGCTCGCGCTCTATCACGTGCTCAACGACGATCGCTATGAGGTCGTCTCGCTCCTGACCACGTGCAACGAGCATTTTGCGCGTGTCTCGATGCACGGCGTGCGCATCGAGCTTGCAAAGCGCCAAGCGCAATCGATCGGGCTCCCTCTCGATATGATATTCCTCAGCCGGCAAAGCTCGAACGACGAATACGAGAGCAAGATGAAGGAGTATCTGCTTGCCCGCAAGAGCGAGGGTGTACGAGCGATGGTCTTCGGCGACATCTTTCTCGAAGACTTGAAACGCTGGCGCGAGGCGAACCTTGCGCGCATCGGCATGGAAGGCGTCTTCCCGCTTTGGAAGCGAGACACGCGCCGGATCATCGAAGAGTTTCTCACTCTCGGCTTCGGCTCGATCATCTGTTGCGTCAACGACGCGTACCTCGGAGAGGACGCGGTGGGGCGCATTATCGACCGCGACTTCATCGAAAACTTGCCGCCGAACGTCGATCCGTGCGGCGAGAACGGCGAGTTTCACTCCTTCGCCTTCAAGGGGCCGATCTTCAAGGAGCCTATTGCGGTTGCCGTCGGAGAGAAGGTCTATCGCCCCGTCGAAGCGACGCATCCCGGAACGGCGGTATGCTCCTTGCCGGGAAGGCCTGTGACGAAGGGATTTTGGTTTTGCGACCTGTTGGAGGAGAGGTAGGGAATCGGCGGATCGTCTCGCTTTTGCCGGCGGCAACGGAGATGCTCTACGCGCTCGGCCTCGGAGACGCGATCGTCGGCGTCTCGCACGAGTGCGACTTCCCAGCCGATGCGAGGAATAAGCCGGTCGTCTCGCGTCCTGCGCTCGATCTCGAAGGGTTGACGCTTGCCGAGATCGATCGCGCGATCGGCGAGAGAATCGGCAGAGGCGAGAGCATCTACCGCATCGACGAACGGCTCCTGCGCGATTTGGAACCTGACTTGATCGTGACGCAGGATCTCTGCCAGGTCTGCGCACCTTCAGGGAACGAGCTGGGCGTCGCGCTGCGAACGCTCGAGGTGCAGCCGGAGGTACTCTTCATGAGCCCGAGCTCGATCGCACAGATCGAGCAAAACATCCGCGACCTCGGCCGCGTGACGGGACGGCAGCTTCACGCCGATGCGATCGTCGCGGAAGGACAGGCGCGTCTCGCGCGCATTGCGCAGCGCGTGCGTCGAGCCGCGTCACGCCCGCGGGTCGCATGCATCGAATGGGTCGATCCTCTGTTCTGCTCCGGGCATTGGGTGCCGGAGATGGTCGAGATCGCAGGTGGGATCGACGCGCTCGGACGCAAAGGCGCCGACTCGGTGCGCATTGCATGGCAAGCCTTGCTCGCGTGGGCGCCCGAGGTGCTCGTCGTCGCTCCGTGCGGTTATCATCTGGAGAAATCTCTCGAGCAGGTTTCGCGCTTGGAGCGGCTTCCCGAGTGGAGCACGCTGCCGGCCGTCCGCAACGAGCGCGTCTATGCCGTTGACGCCGATTCGTACTTTGCGCGCCCCGGCCCACGCGTCGTAGACGGCGTCGCGCTTCTCGCGCATCTCATCCATCCCGAGCTCTTCAGCTGGCATGGCCCGCGAGAGGCCTTCGCGAGCGTCTTCGCGCAAGCACGCCCCTAATGCGCAAAGAGCTGACCATTCGCGGCCTCCTCTTGGGAGGCGCGATTACGCTTGTCTTCACGGCGGCGAACGTCTATTTGGGCCTAAAGGTCGGCTTGACGTTCGCGTCGTCGATCCCAGCAGCGGTGATCTCGATGGCGGTGCTGCGCGCATTTCGCAACGCGACGATCGTCGAGAACAATATCGTGCAGACCGTCGCCTCCGCGGCCGGAACGCTCTCTTCGGTGATCTTCGTTCTGCCCGGCCTCGTCATGCTCGGGTGGTGGAAGGGCTTCCCGTTTTGGGAATCGTTTTGGATCATTACCGCCGGCGGCATTCTCGGCGTCATGTACAGCGTTCCGCTGCGGCGCGCCCTCGTGACGCATTCCGACCTTCCGTACCCTGAAGGGGTTGCCGCTGCTGAGGTCCTCAAAGTCGGTGCGGGTGAGCACCGAGAGGAAGCGGCAGCGGAGAATCGGCAAGGACTCGTCGCGCTCGTCATAAGCAGCGCTGCGTCGGCGGGCTTTCAGCTCGTCACGGCGATGCAGCTTTTTGCGGGCACGTTTGCCGCGTATTTTCGTCTCGGCCTCTCGGTGACCGGGATTGGCTTCAATGGATCGCTGGCGCTCATCGGTGCAGGGCATCTCATCGGCCTCACCGTCGGCCTCGCAATCTTCGCAGGACTCCTCATCGCGTGGGCAATCGCGATGCCGATTCTCACCGTGTTGCATCCAATGCCGGGAGCGGTCGCCGACATCGCGGACGCGACGTGGTCGCACTACGTGCGCTTCATCGGAACGGGAACGATCGGCGTCTCGGCAATTTGGGCGATCATACGGCTCGTGGCGCCTGTATGGAACGGATTGCAGTCAGCGATGGCAGCCGAACGCGCACGGCGCACGATCGGGGGCGATACGCTGCCGATCGTCGAGCGCGACATGCCGGTGAGCGTCGTCGCCGTCGTCAGCCTCGCGTGCCTCATTCCCATCGCGATTGCGCTGTGCGTCTTTCTGTCCGGCAGCGCGCTAGGCTCGATGACGATGCCGCTCGTCATCGCGGCGATTATCTACATTGTGATCGCGGGCTTCTTCGTTGCCGCAGCGTGCGGTTACATGGCGGGGCTCATCGGATCTTCGAACAGCCCCGTCTCCGGCCTCGCCATTCTCTCCGTCATCGGTGCTTCGCTGCTGCTCGTACTGCTCGCGCACGTCGCACATGTCTCCGCATCGGCGGCGCTCGTCGCATACGCACTCTTCGTGACCGCGGTGCTCATCAACGTCGCGACGATCTCGAACGACAACCTGCAAGACTTAAAAACGGGACAGCTCGTCGATGCAACGCCGTGGAAGCAGCAGACGGCGCTCGTCGTCGGCGTTGTCTTCGGCGCAGTCGTCATCCCGCCGGTCCTCGGTCTGCTTGCGAAAGCCTATGGATTCGGCGGCGTGCATGGCTTGCCGGCGCCGCAGGCGACGCTCATCTCGACGCTTGCAAAAGGCGTGATCCAGGGGCAAATCGATTGGAGCTTGATCGGCGTCGGCGCACTCGTCGGCACCGCTGTCGTCGCGGTTGACGAGCTCGGGCGCGTCACCAAGCGCTTTCGCCTACCGCCGCTCGCCGTTGGCCTTGGCATTTATCTTCCCGCGCCCACGACGGCGCCTGCCGTCATCGGCGCGGTCTTCGGCGCGCTCTACAATCGTTGGGTTTCCGGGAAGCGCAACGCCGCAGCGGCGAAGCGCCTCGGCGTGCTCGTCGCGTCGGGCCTCATCGTCGGCGAGAGCCTCTTCGGCGTCGCACTCGCCGGCATCATCGTCGCGAGCGGAAAATCATCGCCGCTCGCAGTGATCGGTACCTGGTTCGGCAACTGGGCGGAGGTCCTCGGTGTCATCGCCTTTATCGTGACACCGATCTTGCTCTACCGCTGGATCGGCCACCGCGCCCGAAATCTTCCCGCGTCACCGGGCGTGTAACACTGTCATCCCGAGCGTAGCGAGTGAAGCGAGCGGAGTCGAGGGGCCGACTTGGAGCCAAGCTGCGTCCAAGCCGGCTCCTTTTTGGGCACTTGACTGCCTTGGAGGAAACCTTCACTCAGCATGGCACAATCTCTCGCTATGACCGTTGGCCAAAGGCTTCTCGCAGTATCCGCATCGCGTGACGCGGCTCGGGCAGCGGCGGAGTTTATCACCGAACATTTGCCCGAGAATCGCTTGGTCATTCTCACCGAAGATGCGCTTCACGCCGCCGTTGACGGCGACGAGGTCGCGTTCTCGCTTGCGATTGCGTCGGAAGCGGCACCGGATGTCGATGAGCTTGAAGCCCTGACCGAGCTGCAAAGTCAGCCAGCGCTGCGAGAGACGATCTCGCTGGAGGACCTCAGGACCGAACTCGGCCTGTGAAGCACCGCCGCGTCGTGGTCACTAAGGCCGCGGCACGTGACCTTGGCCGACTTCCAAAAGGTGCTCAACGAGATGTTCTTGTTGCCGTTGAAGCAGTCGCCGATGCTCGCAGCCCTAATGCGGACATCCGAAAACTCGGCGGGCGTGCAAACCAATGGCGCCTCAGGCTTGGCTCGTACCGCGTGTTGCTCGAACTCGGCAAAGACCTGACGGTTCTCCGCGTCCTCGATCGGAAAGAGGCCTACCGCCGCTAGTGAACCTCAGCTATCGACGGAACAGCGCAGAGAATTCGAGATAGTCCCGACTGTGTTTCATATGGCCATGCGACGGTTGAGCAGCGTGGCATCCGAGGCACAGCACGGCGAGGTTATCGGCACTGTTGTCACCCTTTACGCCACTCTTGTGATGCACGTGCAGGAACTTCCGCTGCCAGCTTTGCCACAAGAGCATCCCACACTGCTGGCAGCGCCATCTTGCACTGGCGCGCAGCGCTCCGCTTAGCGCGTCAAAGTCCTCCGTGTACGAACCCTGAAAGATCGCCGCAGGATTGCCGTGATTGCCGTTGCCACGCTTCCCTGGTTTCGTCGAGTCACCGCTCGACCTTGGTCACTGCTAGGCGTCCTCTTGTGCGATCTCGGTTTTGGCTCTTTCCTCGAGATCTTTGACGACTGCGGAATCGGCGAGCGTCGTCGTGTCGCCGAGCGCGCGGCCTTCGGCGACATCGCGTAGGAGGCGGCGCATGATCTTGCCGCTGCGCGTCTTGGGAAGCTCAGGTGTGAACGTGACGTACTTCGGCCGCGTGAACCTGCCGAGTTTCTCGGCGACGAAGTCGCGCAGCTCGTTTGCGAGTGCCTCGCTGCCGTTCTCGCCGCTCTTGAGCGTCACGAACGCGTAGATAGCCTGACCGGTGATGTCGTCGAGCTTGCCGCAGACTGCAGCTTCGGCGACTCTCGGGTTGCCGACGAACGCGCTCTCCACTTCTGCCGTCGAAATGCGGTGACCGCTGACGTTCATCACGTCGTCGATGCGCCCCATGAACCAATAGTCCCCATCGGCGTCGCGGCGGCAGCCGTCGCCGGCGAAGTAGAGATGCGGAAAGCGAGACCAATAGGTCTCGACGTAACGCTTGTCGTCGCCCCAAATGCCGCGCAACATTCCCGGCCACGGACGCGTGAGCACGGCGTAGCCTCCGCCGCCGAGTGGTACCGACTCACCTTGATCGTTGACGACATCGGCGCCGATGCCGGGCAGAGGGCGGATCGCGCTCCCGGGCTTCAGCGTGCTGATGCCGGGCAGCGGTGAAATCATGATGCCTCCGGTCTCCGTTTGCCACCACGTGTCGACGACGGGCGTCCGGCCGCCGCCGATGTTCTCGCGGTACCACATCCACGCTTCGGGATTGATCGGCTCGCCGACGGTGCCGAGCAGTCGCAGCGAGGAGAGGTCGTGGCGCTTCGGATACTGCGTTCCCCACTTCATGAACGTGCGAATCGCCGTCGGCGCCGTGTAGAGGATGGTCACCTTGTAACGCTCGACGATCTCCCAGAGACGGTCCTTGTCGGGATAATCGGGGGTGCCTTCATAGATCACGGAGGTCGCGCAGTTCGCGAGCGGCCCGTAGACGATGTACGTGTGCCCCGTCACCCAGCCGATGTCTGCGGCGCACCAGTAGATGTCGCGATCCTCTTTGAGGTCGAAGACGAGCTTGTGCGTCATCGCAGCGTAGGTGAGATAACCGCCGGTGGTGTGCTTGATGCCCTTCGGTTTTGCCGTCGTTCCGCTCGTATAGAGAAGGTAGAGGAGATCCTCGGCGTTCATCGACTCCGGTTCGCACGTTGTGGGCTGACCTGCGATCACGTCGCTCCACCAGTGGTCGCGGCCGGGCTTCATCATCACCGGATCGCCGACACGTTTGGCGACAATGCAATACTTCACGCTCGGGGTCTGCGCGAGTGCCGTGTCGACGTTCTGTTTCAACGCTACGGTGCTGCCGCGGCGGCGACCGAAGTCGCCGGTGATCACCGCGACGCATTGCGCATCGTTGACTCGATCGATAATCGAGTCGGGAGAGAAACCGCCGAAGATCACCGAGTGCGCCGCGCCGATGCGCGTGCAGGCAAGCATCGCGACGGGAAGCTCGGGAATCATTCCCATGTAGATCGCAACGCGATCGCCGCGCTTGATGCCGAGCTTGCGCAAGCCGTTCGCGAAACGGCAGACGTCGTCGAGCAGCTCTTTATAGGTGATGCTCCAACGATCGCCGGGCTCGCCCTCGTAGTAGTAGGCGATCTTCTCGCCCTTGCCCGCACGCACGTGACGGTCGAGACAGTTGACCGAGACGTTGAGCTCACCGTCGTAAAACCAGCGCGCAAAGGGCTCTTTCCACTCGAGCACCTTCGTGAAGGGCTTTGACCACTCGAGGTTGCGTGCCCACGAGGCCCAAAAGCCTTCGAGATCGCGTTCAGCCTCTTCGTAGATTCCGGGTTGGGCGTTTGCTTGGACGGCGAAGTCAGGGGGCGGTGGAAAACGGCGGCTCTCCTGGAAGAGCGCCTCGATGGCTTGGGCGGTATCCATGGAGCGAACTTTAGGCGGTACCTTTGGCACTCCTGGCTCTGGAGTGCTAAGATAGGAGAGATGAAGCAGCCCCGCCTCGACGAGCGCAAGGCGTATATCCTCGCGACGGTCGTTTATGAGTACGTGGCCACCGCCGAACCGGTGGCCTCGCAGACTCTGACACAGAAATACAACCTCGGTATCAGCTCTGCAACTGTGCGCAACGAGATGGCCGAGCTCGAGGCCGAGGGATACCTCGTCCAGCCGCATACGTCGGCCGGGCGCGTCCCCTCGGATAGCGGCTATCGCACGTACGTCGATGAGCTCATGCAACCGGAGGCTCTCTCTGCCGCCGATCGCCGGCGAATCCGCGACGACCTGCGCGATGCGAGCCGCGAGCTCGACGAGCTCGTCGATCAGACGACGCGGTTGCTCGGGCGGCTCTCGAAGAGCCTCGCATTCGTCACGAAGCCGCAGAGTGAGACGCAACTCTTCAAGCACATTCAGCTGATCTCGATTGCGCCGCGTACGGGCATCGCGATCGTCGTGACGTCGTTTGGCGTCTCGGCGCAGAGCCTCTTCGAGCTCGGCAGCGACGTCTCCGCGGACGATCTCACACGCCTCTCGAGCGCGTTCAACGCTCGCTTTGCGAATCGCGCCATCGATGAGATCGGCGAGAGCGAGATCGCGGCGGTGGTTGCGGAGCTCGGCCTCACCGACGACTTGCGCGGCGCTATCACGACCGCTATGCAGAGCGCGCGCTCGGGCGAGATTCCCGAGATCGCCTCGGCGGGTGCACAGAATCTTCTCGACCAGCCTGAGTTCAGCGATGTTCGCAAACTGCGGTCGATCCTTCGCATCGTAGAGGAGCAGCGTACGCTCTACGATATCGTTGCCGATGCGATGAATAGCGAGAATCCGCGCGTGAAGATCGGGCGCGAGCTCGGGAACGAGGAGCTTGCCGATCTTTCCGTCGTCACCGTGCCGTATCGCTTCGGCCCGCATGCCATCGGGATGCTCTCGATTCTCGGACCGCGGCGCATGCCGTATGCACGGTTGCTCGCACTCGCCTCGGGAACGGCGGAGTCCCTCTCACAGCGTCTCGCAGACGCGGACGTCTAACACGACCGAGAGCGGTATGCCTACCAGAGATTACTACGAGACCCTCGGGGTCGCGCGCAATGCTACGCCCGACGAGATCAAGAGCGCGTACCGGGGTCTCGCGCGCAAGTTCCATCCCGACGTCGCCGACGATAAAGCAGCGGCGGAGCGACATTTCAAGCAGATCAACGAGGCGTACGAGGTGCTCTCAGATCCGCAAAAGCGTGCGCGCTACGATCGCTTCGGCACCGTCGATGACGGCGCGATGGGTGATTTCGGCTTCGGCAACGTCGGCGCGGGCTTCGGCGATATCTTCGACATGTTCTTCGGCGACGTGCGCGGTGCCCAGATGCGTCACACCGGACCGCAGCGTGGCGCCGACCTGCGCTTCGATCTAGAGATCACGCTCGAAGAAGCATTTGCCGGCGTCACGAAGGAGATCACCTACGGCCATCTCGCCCAGTGCGCGAAGTGCAAAGGCACCGGAGCCTCGCCGGGAACTCTCGTCGTTCCCTGCGGCCGCTGCGGCGGCAGCGGCGTTGTTCGCGCTGCGCGACAGACGCCGCTCGGCCAGTTCGTCACGCAGACGACGTGTCCGACGTGCCACGGCGAGGGACAGGTTATCTCGCAGCCGTGTGACGCATGCGGCGGCGAAGGCCGGCGCCACGTGGAGACGGCGCTCTCAGTGAAGGTCCCGGCGGGCGTCGACGATGGTTCGCGCATTCGCATCGCGGGCAAGGGTGAGGCGGGCGTGCACGGTGGTCCGGTCGGCGATCTCTACGTTTATATAGCGGTCCTCGCGCACCCACGCTTCACGCGCAGCGGGCTCGACACCGCGGTGGACGTGCCGGTCGGGTTCACTCAGGCGGCGCTCGGTGCGACGATTCAGGTCCCATCACTCGAGGGTGAGCTGCCGCTGACGATCCCTCAGGGAACGCAAAGCGGAACGACGCTGCACTTGCGCGGACACGGAATGCCGCGCGTGCACAGCACGCATCGCGGTGACCATCACGTCACGCTGCGCGTCGTCGTTCCCGCCAAGCTCACGAAGCGGCAGCACGAGCTGCTCGAAGATTTTGCGCGCGAGGGCGGCGATCAAGGAGAGGAACCCTCGTTCTTCGATCGAGTCAAAGACGCATTTCGGCCATGAACCGTTTCTTTGTCGAGGGCGCGCACGAGAACGGCGAGCGCGTGCGCATCGACGCTGCCGACGCGCATCACATGCGTGACGTGCTGCGTCTGCACGACGGGGATTGTGTCGAGATCATCGACTCGGCCTCGCAGGCGTTCGTCGCGCGGCTGACGCCGAGTGGAGAGCAGCTCTTCGTGACGCTCGTTGAAAAATACGATCCACCTCCAGCGCCTCGCCTTCGGGTCGATGTCGCGCAGGCGATGCCGAAAGGCGCCAAGATGGATTTCGTCGTTGAGAAGGCAACTGAGCTCGGTGCCGGTGCCGTCATTCCATTTTCGAGCGACCGCACGATTGCGCACGGCGTCGGACCCGAGCGCCTCAAGCGGTGGCGCCGCATCGCCAAGAGCGCTGCCGAGCAGTGTGGACGCCGCGACGTTCCCGCTGTGACCGATCCCGCCGACTTTGCCGCCGTTCTCGGGCGTTTCTGCGCCTACGATGTCGTGCTGTTCGCATGGGAAGGTGCGCGGGAGCCACTGCGCGATCAGCTTCCCGCGCTCGTGGCCAACGCGCACAGCGTACTGCTCGTCATCGGCCCTGAAGGCGGCTTCTCACGCGACGAGGTCGAGGCTGCGAAGGCGGGTGGCGCGGCGACTATTTCGCTTGGCGATCGCATCATGCGGACGGAGACGGCGGCACTTGCGCTGCTCGCGATTCTTCACTATATGACGGCGGAAGAACGGAGTGCACAGCACGACCGTCGTAGTAAGAGCGCTTAAGAATGGCAACGCTTCCGTTCTCGATCGTGATCCCGACCTATAACGAAGCGGGCGGCATCGAGAAGCTCCTTCGGACGATCGACGGCATCTGTAGAGGGAACGGGCTCGACGGTGAGGTGATCGTCGTTGACGACAACTCACCGGACGGCACCGGTGCGATCGTCGACCGCCTCTCCTCGGAGCTTCCCGTGCGTGCGCTGCATCGCCCCGGGAAGCTCGGCCTGTCGAGCGGCGTCATCGATGGTTGGAAGATCGCGCGACCGGAGTCGCGTGCTCTTGGTGCAATGGATGCAGACTTCAGCCACGACGTCTCGATTCTGCCGAGGATGGTCGCAGCGCTGGAGAGCGGATACGGGCTCGCCGTAGGAAGCCGCTACG
This sequence comes from Vulcanimicrobiota bacterium, assembly GCA_030041225.1. Classification (GTDB taxonomy): domain Bacteria; phylum Vulcanimicrobiota; class Vulcanimicrobiia; order Vulcanimicrobiales; family Vulcanimicrobiaceae; genus Tyrphobacter. The sequence goes on from JASHOG010000035.1 coordinate 17,963, forward strand.
TCTCCGGCGGCGGTATTCAGAACTGGCCGGTGCGCCGCATCGTGACCTCGCGCATCGCCTGTGCGCTCGCGCGTCCGCTCACGCATGTGAAAGACATCACGAGCGGGTACTTTCTCGTGCGACGAGAGGCACTGGAGGGCGTGCAGCTCGATCCGATCGGTTTCAAGATCGGGCTCGAGGTGATTGCGAAGGCGCACTACGGACGGGTCACTGAGATCCCGTATGTCTTCACCGACCGCACGACCGGTGAATCGAAGCTCAACCAGCGCGAGGTCGTCAACTACCTGAAGCAGCTACGCAAGCTCTACGCCGCTCGACTTTTTCCGCGGAGCGCGGTTCCCTAATGCCGATGCCGGAGTGGCTCAACCGGCGGCGCGGCAAGAGCGACGATCGCGACGCCGCCCAATGGAGCAAATGCCCGAGTTGCGGGGAGATGCTCTATCGCCGCGATCTCGCGGGCAATCTGTACGTCTGCTCTCGCTGCGGCTATCACTTTCGCATGGGCGCCTACGACCGTATCAGTACGATTGTCGACGGCGACTTCACCGAGATCGGGGCGGAGGTTCGTTCGACGGATCCCCTTCTCTGGAGCGATCGCAAGAGTTATCCGGCGAAACTCGCCGGAGATCGCGAACGCAGCGGGTTGAGTGAAGGCATCGTCTGCGGCTTCGGCGAGATCGGCGGGTACGATGCAGCACTGGGCGTGATGGACTTCCACTTTCGCGGCGGCACGATGGGCACCGTCGTCGGCGAGCGTGTCACGCTCCTGCTGGAAGAGGCACGGCGCCGGCGCACGCCGTGCATCATCTTCACGGCGTCGGGTGGTGCGCGGATGGAGGAGGGTATGTTCGCGCTCATGCAGCTCGCAAAGACGACTGCGGCAGTGACGCGCTTCATGGGCGACGGCAATTTGTTGTTCACCGTCCTCACCGACCCAACGACCGGAGGCGTCTCGGCCTCCTTCGCATTTCAGGCCGATGTGGTCATCGCCGAGCCCGGCGCGATGATCGGCTTCGCCGGCCGGCGCGTCATCGAGCAGACCATCAGACAGAAGCTTCCGGACCGGTTCCAAACGGCGGAGTTTCTCCTCGAGAAGGGGCACATCGACATGGTCGTCGATCGTAGGCATATAAAGGAGACTTTGGCGCGGCTGCTCGAGTACGCGGTGAAGGGGGCGCAGCGATTGCAGGAGGCGAGCCGGTGAATCCGTTTGCCGAGCGAGAGAAGGCGCTGCTCGAGCTCGAGCGTCGCATCAACGAGCTGCGCGCCGCGACGGCGGATCAGCCGATGGATATGTCGAGCGAGATTGCTGCACTGGAGTCGCGGTACCAGGAGATTCTACGCGAGGTGTACGGCCGCCCGACGCCGTGGCAGAAAGTGCACATTGCTCGCCATCCCGATCGCCCGACAGCGCTCGAGTATATTGCTGCGCTCGACCGCTTCGACGAGCTTCACGGCGATCGATACTACCGCGACGACCAGGCGGTCGTCGGGGGATTCGGCCTCCTACGCGGACGCGCCATTATGGCGATCGGACAGCAGCGAGGCCGCGATACCAAGGAGAATCTTCGCCGTAACTTCGGCATGGTAGCGCCGGAGGGCTATCGCAAGGTAAGGCGTCTCGCGCTCCTCGCCTCGCGTTTCGGCGTTCCGATCGTCACGTTCATCGATACCAAGGGCGCCGACCCAGGCATCAGCTCAGAAGAACATGCCCAATCGGAGGCGATCGCGCAATCGCTCGTCGCGTTCACGAACGCGAGGGTCCCGATCGTGGCGACGGTGGTCGGGGAGGGGGGCTCCGGCGGCGCGCTCGCACTCGGAATCGCCGACCGCGTGATCATGCTCGAGAACAGCACGTACTCCGTCGCCTCGCCGGAGGGCTGCGCCGCGATCCTCTGGGCGGACGCATCGAAGGCGGAAGAGGCAGCGGAGCACTTGAAGTTGACTGCGCAAGACCTCATGCGCTACGGTATCATCGACGAGATCGTTCCCGAGCCGCTCGGAGGCGCAAATCGCGACCCGATCGGTATCGTCACGCGCGTGCTCGAGCGCGTCGATGCCGCGCTCGCTGCGCTCGAGCGGTTCACGCCGTCGGAGCTTCTCACGGCGCGCTATGAGAAGTACCGCCGTATGGGTGCGTGGGGCGAGCGCGCGCCGGCGGTGAGCGGCTGATGCCTCGTCGGCGCGGACGCGTTCCACCTATCGTGCGCCTCGCGGGCCGCGTCTGCGCGACACTCGGTCTCTTCGCGTTCGTTGCTTTCGGTTCGCTCGGTTTCGCACAGCGCATCGAGCAGAATGTCGCGCTGGCGCGCGAGCTCGCGCGAACGCAGCACGACATCCGCGCGCTACGCATTCGTCAGGCGGAGCAGCTACGGGAGATGGGGCGCCTCCAACAACCGGACGGCGTTGTCCCGTATATCTATCGTCGTTTGCGTATGGTGAGGCCGGGACAGACGCTGATCTACCTGGTACCTGCACCGACGCCCGCGCAGTGACGACGAGCGGGACCGTCATCAATCTCAACGCATTCGGTGGAACCGTGCGACTCGACAACGGCGAGCTCGCTGCTGTGCAGAACGAAGAGGTGGAGCTGCATCGCCCTCAGTACGAGCGCGGCCTCGAAACGCGTGCGCGCCTTGCATTCGTCCGTCTTGACCGTGGAGGGCGTGCGACGGTAACGCTCGCGCCGCAGATCTCCGACGAGCGCCTCGAGGAGCAGATTGCGGGTTACCTCAAGAGCACCGAGGAACGGGAGGGAGAGACACCGGCGCACGAGCGACATTTCCTGCGCAAGAAACGGCGCGCCGCACACTGGGAAGCGAAGCAGGAGCGCTAACGCTGTGGCGAGCGACGTAAAGAGAGGCCGGTACGCGGTGCTCTCCGTCGGCACGAACTCGACGCGTATGATTCTCGCGGATATGAGAACGGAGATTCCGCATGTCGAACTCGCGCGCACCGTCGGCACCCGTATCGGCGAAGGGCTCGGCGAGCACGGCGTGCTTGCCGAGGAGCCGATGGCGAGGACGCTCGGCGTGCTCGCCGAGTATGCAAACGGCGTGCGCGACCGGTGTGAACGATACGTCGTTGTGGCAACGAGCGCGCTACGACGCGCTTCGAACGCGGACGCCTTTGCAGAATGCGCGAAGCAGACGACGAGAGAGCCTCTACGCGTTCTCACGGGAGAGGAAGAGGCACGAGCGTCATTTCGCGGTGCGGTGGGATCGCTGCAGCGCTTCGAAGGGCGTAGCGGTGTCGTCGACATCGGCGGCGGCAGTACCGAGTATGCCGTCGGCACCGGTAGCGAGCCCACCTCTACGCACTCGTACGAGGTTGGCGCCGTGCGGCTCACCGAGCAGCTTCCTCCGCTCTCCGGACGCCATGGAGCCGTCGATGGCCAGAGCCTTGCTGACGCCGTTCGCATCGCGGCGGAGAAGCTCGCGCCGATGAAGGAGGAGCCGCCGGTCGCGCGCCTTCTCTTCGTCGGCGGCAGCGCGACGACGACCGCAGCGATCGCCGATGGCGGAGCAGCGCGCGTCCCCGAGCTGACGCGTACGATCCTCGCGCGCTCGCTCGAGCGGCTGTGCGCGCTCGATCTCGAGCAGCGCAAGCTCATCTCGGGCATGCGCCCGCAGCGGGCCGACATCTTACCCGCGGGTGTCATCCTACTCGCGACCGCGATGGAGATGGTCGGACAGCGCAGTGCGCTCGTCGCCCCAGGGGACGTGCTTCTTGGGATTCTATTGCAGGAGCGCGAGCGCGAGAGCGTCGATTCGGGAGCCGAGGAAAAACCATGAACGACACCCAGATTCGCAGCCACATCGAAGACCTGATCGCCGAGGAGCATCGCTTGCTCGAGCACGGCGAGCGTGGTAGGCTCAGCGCCGCCGACGATGAGCGTCTTCACGCAATCGAAGTCCAGCTCGATCAGTATTGGGATCTCTTACGCCAGCGCCGCGCACGCCGCGACGCCCGGCAGAATCCGGAGGACACATCGTTGCGCCCTCCGGATATCGTCGAACGCTACGAACAATAGGCGCCTCAACATGGGATGGTGGTGGAATAGGCAGACACAGCAGACTTGACGGAGGTCCGTTGAGCCGCAGAGCAGGAAACTCTCTGCGGGATGCGCTCAAACTCGGTGAACGCTCTGTTCGAGAGAACGTGACAACGCCGAGCCAAGCTTGCATGTGAACGTGCAAGAAGGTGTAGAGACTGGACGGGCGCGGCCTACCTGAAGCGCTGCTTCACACGGCCAAGGCACAGTCCGGACCACAAACGCGAAGAAGCGGCGGTGAAAACCGTAGTGGTGCGAAAATCTGCAGTCCGAAAGGACGTCCGGGTTCGACTCCCGGCCATCCCAAAAGAGGACGAAGTCGTTACCGCGGTAGCTAATCCGGATAAGATATCAGAGGAGCTAGGGGGAGCGATGATCGTCGAATTGGCGGAGCGCGGCTCTGCTTACATCCGTTATCGCGTTGGAGAAGCCGTCGTTCCGCCGACCATTGAAGTCGGAGGTGACGGCTCCGAAGTGTTAGCCGATGTGAACGCAGCCGGTAACATCATCGGAATCGAGATCGTCGACATTGAAATCCCCGAGAACGTACAGCGTGCTCGCGCGTTTGCTGCTGAGCGCGGCCTGCCGTTTCCTCGCGATATCGTCGCCGCCTCGAAAAACGCCTCAGCCGCCTGATACCATAGCTCCGAGCCAGCCTCTCGTGTGGGGTGAAACCTAGAAAAGCCTAGAGACGAGGGAGAGAATCGGAAACTAGGGATAGCCTTGCTCAGCGTGAAGTGGCTAGGCAATGCCTACCCGTACTGACGGCGAGCTGCGTCCGCAAGGTGGCAGCATAACATGAGCGCGCCTCTAGGCCGTATACTTCTGGGTGCGTTATTGGCCATAGCGGTCGCAGGTTACGTCTATATCCTGGTGATGAACGGCGGCGGGACGGGGGTCGGACTCGTCGCCCCCGTTGGGCGGCACCTCGTTCGCATCACGGTCGATGAAGGTTCGGCCGGATATGAGGCCGGCTTGCGATCGGGCGATGTCATCGATATCGCCGCAGCGTCGCCGGTCCTGCGGTGGCGGTACGTGTCGAGAAGCAACGGCGGCGCGCATCTAGCCTTCTATGTGGCTCGCGGCACACAGATCCGAGAGGTCAACGTGACCGCGCGGGCTTACAACTTAGCCGCCGACACGCCACTTGAGAAACTCGGAATCGCCGGTTTTGGATGGCTGCTCTTTTTTGCGGTTCTCATCGCCACGCGGCGTTCCGACAACCAGGACGCGCGCATCATCGCCGCTCTGTTGGCATTTTGGACGCTCGGTGGCACGCTCTATCGCGGGAACGTATGGATTCCATGGGTGCCCCTCTCGATTGTCGCAGACGTCGCGAATAAGCTAGCCAACACGGCGGCAGTCGTGCTTCTCCTCTATTTCGTGCGACGCTACATGACTCCATCACGGCTTTCAACAGCAATTGCGTGGGTGGTGTACGCGCTCTGCGCGCTTCATATCGTTCTTGGCGGTATCGTTGAGGTTGCTGCAATACTAGCGGGAAACTGGGCAGTTTTCACGTTTGCACTTCGCATCGAGGCCTCGTGCATCAGCGTCGCGCTGCTGCTCGCGGCAGCGTTTGTCGTCGTTTCGCTCCGCAGCGTGCCTCGATCAGATCGCTCGTTGCTGGCTTGGTTGACGGTGCCCCTTGCCTGGCTCTACGTGGCATACGGAATTCTTCCCGCGAGGATCCTCCTCGACCAATTCTTTCCACCGGGAGCGTACGCGCATGCTTCGGATCTGGCGTATGACGTCCTCATGGTGATCGTGCCGCTGAGTTTGACGTACGCACTCTTCAGCCGTCGCGTTCTCGACATCGCCTTCGTGCTCAATCGTGCTGCGATATTTTCGATTGTTTCACTCGTCATCGTGGGAATATTCGTCCTGGCGGAATGGCTTATCAGCGGATGGATGGCGAACGCTAGCCGGTCGGCAAATGTGATCGTCCTGGGCGTCCTTGCGCTTCTACTGGGACTAGGGATTCGCTTCGTCCACCGACGCGTTGAGGGCGTCGTCGATCAACTGCTTTTTCGAAAGCGCCGAGAGGGCATCGACGCGATTCGCCGGCTCGCGTTGGAAGCGCCGTACATCAGCGATCGAGACGTTCTACTCTCTCGCGCAAGCCGCGTTGTGGAAGAATTCGGCGGAGCGACGTTCGCGCGGTTCCTCATTGACGACGGACTCGAGCGCTACGGCGACGTCGGCGCAGATGATCCGGCGCTGGTAAGCCTTCGCGCACGGCATGAGCCCATCGACCTGCAGGGCGTCGAAACTGTCGTGTCCGGAGAACGAGCGTACCCGATGGCCGCGCGCGGTCGTCTCCTCGGCGTGCTCGTCGTGGGGCCGAAGCGCTCGGGCGAAGCATACGCTCCCGACGAAGATCGCGCCCTAACCCAGTTAGCGCAAAGCCTGGGCGGAGCGCTCGACGTATTGTCATCGAAGGCATCCTCGGAGCGGAGTGAGATCATGGAACGGCTTGACACGATCGCTCGCATGCTGTCTTCACTCTGCGCGCTACGTGAGGGTACCGATGAATCTGTTGCCATAGAAGAAAGATAGGTCTCGCTTGTCATGATGCATGTTGGTCTTGCAGCAGTGATTTGGTTATGCCGGCCCGGCATGGCTAACGATCCGTGCGCTGCACCGTTCGCCGTCAGCACGATAGTTGCAGGCAAGGTGAGACGCGTGCGGACGACTCTGCCGGCAGTCGCACCGAAGTTCGACTGCTTTTACGTCTATCCGACGGTGAGTCTTGAATCCACGGACAATGCGGACGTGCGTGTTCAACGCTCGGAACGAGCCATTGCGGTTGCGCAAGGTTCGCCGTTTTCCGGTGCCTGTGACGTATGGGCACCGATGTATCGGCAATTCACGCTTCGGGCGATCTCCGACGGAAGGGCATACGAAGCGCACTACAGGGCTGTTGCGTATGACAGCCTGATGCAGGCGTGGCGCGAATACATTGCGCACGATAACCGTGGTCGTCCGATCATCTTCATCGGACATTCGCAGGGCGCTATCATGCTGACGCGCCTGTTGCGGGAAGAGATTGACCCGAATCCTGTACTGCGAAAACGCTTGGTGCTCGCGATGTTACTTGGCGGGAATGTCGTCGCGCCGGACACACCGCACTCGCAAGGGAGCTTCGCGCACATTCCCGCCTGCATCGCGCGCGCGGAAACAGGGTGCGTCATCGCGTACTCGACGTTCGCGCGGCAGCCACCGCCGAACGCACATTTCGGCATTCCGGGGCAGGGCGCCAGCCTTCCGTGGCAAACCGCGCGCACAGGCGTTTATGTGCTGTGCACGAATCCCGGCTCTCTTTCCGGCGGCAGTGCTTCGCTGACGGCGTATTTTGCCACGGGGCCCGGCCCCGAGTGGGCTGCGACTCACGTGGCCCCGCCCGGCGTGTTCACGCCGTGGGTAGCGTACCCCAACCTCTTCAACGCGCGCTGCGAACGTCACGGCAACGCATCGTGGCTCAATGTTACCCGAAACGGTTCATCCGCGGATTGGCCGCACTTGACGCCCGGTGCGCCGAGCTGGGGATTGCACAGCGACGACGTGTCGATCGGATTGGGAGCCCTGATCGAAGACGTCATAGCGGCCGAAGCCGCATACAAGGGCAAGGCACGAACCCGATAGGCCCTCATTGGTCCAGCGAATGCGGCAACAATGAGATTTGAAGGACAAGCAGTCAATCAGACTGCGCTTGACAACGTTGAGCACTGGCGCCCGCAAAAGACGCAACTGCTTACGCAGCTTCTCATTGACGCGCAGCGTCGGGAAGACGTCGTGACCGGCGTTCTCGAATTGGGCGTGTACAAAGGTTGGTTTCTCAGCCTGCTCGCCGGTTGCGTCGACGGACTTGACGTTCCTGTGATCGGCGTCGATGCTTTCATCGGGAACGACGGAAAGAAGCTTACGTCGAAGGATCAACGGGAAACGGAAGGCCGAATCCACGAAGCGATCGCCGCAGTTACCGGCAAGCCCAGCCGGGCGACGATCATGAACGCTCGTACCGACGAGCTCAACGTCGACATGCTCCGTTCGTTAGCGCCATTGGGCCTTTCATTCATCGGTGTCGATACGGCTTGGCCGGGAAGCAGTACGGCTGACCGCTTGGTGGACCTCGCGATTGTCTCGGCCATGCTCAGCGAACGCGGCATCGCCTTGTTCAATGATCTTTTTGCAGCACATCTTCCCGGCAGTTGTGAAGGGTTTTTCACGTATTTTTTCAGGCACCCCGAAGCTGATGTCGTGCCGTTCGCTACGGTTGCAACAGGCGTACTGCTGTGTCGCCGTGCCGCATACGACTTCTATTATGCGACCTGCGTCGAGATTCTGCAGCGCCCAGAAGGCGATTTCTCGGAGCTGTCCGACGCGGCTCGGCATCTGGCTTTTCATCGTTCCATCAGCTGGACGCCACAACTGCTTGGCCGAGCGGTCGTACCGTTTCTGTAATGACTGCCAAAGCCGTCTGGGCCGCGACGGCTGCGTATGCCGTCGTCTTCTTTTTGCTAGGTGCGGACCGGTATGCGACCTACCACTCCGGAACCGATCTCGGCATCTTCACACAGGCGATCGCGAGCGCATTTCACGGCTTTAGCGACACCTTCGAAGGCGGTAGCCACTTCGCGTTCCACTTCTCGCCGATCCTCTATCTCTGCTGGCCTTTTCTCGAGCTTGCGCATTCGGCGCTCGCGCTCGTCGCGATTCAGGCGAGCGCAACCGCGCTCGTCGCGCCGGCGCTCTACCTGATCGCACGTAAACGTACGACCGAGCGCAATGCGGCGATCCTCGCCTGCATCGCACTGCTCTATCCGCCGCTCGAGGGCGTCACCTTTACCGAGTTTCACGAGAACGGTCTCGTGCCGGCCGCGGTCGCGTGGCTGCTATGGGCAATCGATTCTCGGCGCTTTGGCATTGCAGTCGCGCTCCTCATCGTGACGCTCTGCGTCAAGGAAGATCAGGCGCCCGCAATGGCGTTTCTTGGGATATGCGCGCTCTTGTATTTTCGTGGTCCCTCGACTCCGGGGCTTCGCCCCTCCGCTCGGGATGACAAGGGTAAGCGCTCCGTCGACATAGCGGGCGTAACCTTCAGCGCGACTGCGGTGCTCCTGTCAATCATTGTCTTCGTCGCATATTTTTTGCTTATCGTTCCCGCGGTCGGCGGGCAGGCGGGGTGGACGCCGGAGCACTTCTACCATTGGGGAGGGAGCGGCGCACCGCCGATACCGCTCGATCGCCAAATCGTCGGACGGCTGACGTACCTGCTCGAAGCCTTCGTGCCGCTCGCGTTTATCCCACTACGGTCGCGCGTCATGCTGCTCTCGCTTCCGGGGTTCGCGGAGGTCTTGGGCTCACGCGAGCCGCTGACATACACGATGGGGCAGCACTACGCCGCAGTGTGGATACCGTACGTGCTCGTCGCGTTTGCCATCGCCGGCGCGGATCTCTTCGAGCAGCAGGTGCGGCGCGCGACGGGGTGGGTTCGCGCGAGCGCGATCCTCTGCGTGCTCGTCTCGATATTCTTCAGCCCGCTCCATCTTGGGCACTTCTTGCGTCTCCCGAATGCGAGCGACAGTGCGACGAATGCGCTCATCGCGAAGATTCCGAGCGGGGCGAGCATCGGAACCTACGGCGAGATCTACGCGCACCTCGGCTTCTTTCCGCATGCCGCCGTCGGTCTTCGCAGGCACCCCGAGTATGTGATCTACGACACGGCGTACAGGTCGACGTACTGGAATGGGACGGTTCTTCCGCAGATCGACCAAGCAGTAGCGGCCGGAGTCTATCGTGTGATCGCACGTCGAGACGGCGTTCTGCTGCTAGAACGATAGGTAAACCTTCGGTAAAGGGTCCACGCTCCGCCGGCGAGGGTGCCGAACCTACAAACATGGCCATCGTGCCGGAAATGATGCACCTCCCGGCCGCGCACGTGTGCGCGACGCCCGATGAAGCTCGCAGATTTGTCGCGGTGCTCGTCAAGGGGCGCACTGTGATGGCGGCACTCAAGTGTGAGCGCAAAGGTTTTGCTTCATCGGAGTTCGTCGCGAAGGTGATGAACGACTCCGACGAAGAGCTCTCGTGCACGGTCACCGGTTGGACGCATCGCGGCACCGTTCAGCTCGAGCCACGCTGCTTCTGGATCAAGCCGCGCTCACTGGCGCAGATCCCGATTCGCGCGCCGTTGCGGCTGCCGTACCCGGTACAAACGATCTCGCTGCAGATGCACAACTCTGCGGTGCGCGCCACGGCCGAAGCCGACGTGCCCACGCCGCTCGCTCTCCGCTTGGGCGCGGTTTTCGGGGTGCTCGCGGCGCTCGTTTTCGGCGCTCTTACGTTTCGGCAGGCTGCGCTGCCGCGTGTCCTTGCATATACCCTGCCGTCGAAAGTCGCGGCCGGTGACGTTGCAAGCGCGGTGTACGCAGTCGCCGGAGTGGGAACCGCGGAGTACGAGGTCACGAGCCGCGGCGAGCAGATTGCAGGCGGCGTTCTCCCGCGCGACTCCGGTTCTTTCACCTTTCCAACCTCCAAACAGGCCGGGGTGTACGAGGTCGCCCTCTCGATGGTGGGGCCGCTCGGCCGCGTGCGCAGAGAGCTTGTCACGGCCGCGACGCCGTTCAGCGCGAGCGATGTGCTCTCGATTACGGCGCTACAGCCGGAGCCGGGCGTAGTGCGCAGCGGAGAGTCCGTCAACGTTCGCTATGTTTCCGATGGTCAGAGCGGTAGGGTAACGCTCTACGACGCGAGCGGTATCGCGCTGCAGCACGCTCCTTACAACGCAAGCGGCGTCAGTCGGTTAACCGCGCCCGCCGTCGATATTCCGACACAGTATCGCGTCGAGCTGCAGGTCGCATCCGGCTCGACGACGGCAATCAGCTCCGCCGGGCTGCTCGTGCTTCCAAACGATGACGCCGTACCAAACGCGCCGGCAGGTACGCTGAGCGCCACGCAGCTTTTGAGCGTGCCCCCGTACGTCGTATCCGCCACGACCTTCGGCGTACGGCTGCTCGCGCATCCGGAGAATCTTCGTTTGACGTTCGAAGACGAGCAGGGGACGCCGCTCGAGACGGAGGCGGTGACGCCGCAGCAAGCGATCACGTATTTTACGGCTCCAAACATCGCCCACGACGGCTCCTACGTGATCGATGCCTCATTCTCGCGCGGTAACGTCCAGCAGGACGTGCTGCAGCGGGTTCTCGTCCGCCGGGCAGGGTAGAACCGCAGGGGAGCCTAATAGCACGAAGCCCGGCGCAAGGCCGGGTTTTCTATGAAAATTGTCGTTACGGTGAAGGTCGTCCCCGACCTCACTGCCCCCAAGTCGATCGATCCCGCAACGAAGCGCCTCGTTCGCACCGGCATGGAGAGCCAGCTCAATCCCTACGACGAGTACGCGCTCGAAGCAGCGCTGCAGTTGAAGGAGCGTCTCGGCGGCGACACCACGGTAACGCTTCTCTCGATGATTCCAGAAACGTCGAAGGAGACGCTACGCAAGGCGCTTGCCATGGGCGCCGACGAAGCTGTCGTCCTGAGCGACAACGCGCTTGTGGGAGCCGACGTTTCCGTTACTGCGCGCTCTCTTGCGGCGGCGTTGAAAAAGATCGGCTACGATCTCGTTATCTGCGGTGGTCTCTCCGACGACGGCTCTACCGGAGGCGTTCCGGGAGCGATTGCGGAGCATCTCGGCGTTCCGGCCCTGACGAACGCGCGTCACCTCGAGATCGAGAGCAACGCCGTCAAAGCGCAGCGTGAAACTGATACCGGGTATCAGGTCGTCAGCTGCCCTTTGCCGGCGCTCGTGAGCGTGACGATGGCGGTCGGTGAGCCACGCTACGCGTCGCTCAAAGGCATCATGGGAGCAAAGAAAAAGACACTCGCGGTCCTTTCGGCTGCCGACGCCGGTATCGACGCAAAGCCGAAGACGGAGCTGCTACGCTTCGCGCCGCCACCCGCGCGCGTGAAAGCGCGCGTCGTGGAAGCTGCCGATGGGCCGAGCGGCGCGCGCGCAATCTTCGATTTCCTCCGGGAGCGCAAGCTCGTTTGATGCAGCACGTCATCGAGGTGGTCGAACACCGCGGGGGTCAGACGCGCAAAGTCACATTCGAGCTGGCGACGCAGGCGCGCCAACTCGCCGACAAGCTCGGCGGCACCGCGCACGCGGTCGTCCTCGGGAACGGCGCCGCGCAGCTCGCTGAGAACCTGAAAACGTATCCGCTCGACATCGTTCACGTCGCGGAAGATCCCGACGTGGATCTCTTTCTCATCGATCCGACGATAGACTACGTGGAATCGGTGGCGCGCGCAACGGGGCCGTCGGTCATTCTGCTTCCAAACACGATGTATGGTCGCGACGTGGCAAGCCGCCTGGTCGCGAGGCTCGACGCGGGCATGGCGGCCGACGTCACCGCCTTCGAGATCGAGAGCGGACGCGTCGCCTGCGTTGCACCAAAGCTCGGCGGCGTCACGATCACGACCTGCGCCTTTAAGGATACGGAGTACGGTGTCGTAACCGCGCGGCCGAACGCGTTTCCCGCGCAGAGCGGCGGGAAGGGCGCACGCGTCGAGCAGATTGCGAAGCCGCAGTCGAAACCGTACGTGATGCGCGTTGAGAACGAGGTCGAAGAGGCGTCCGGCGAGCTCGGGCTCGAAGAGGCGCCGGTCGTCGTGAGCGGCGGAAGAGGCCTCGGTGGCCCGGAGCCTTTCGCGACGCTGCTCAAACCTCTCGCCGATGCGCTCGGCGGTGCCGTCGGCGCCTCGCGCGCGGCGGCCGACGCCGGCTGGGTTCCCTACAGCTTGCAGATTGGGCAGACCGGAAAGACGGTCTCGCCGAATCTCTACATCGCCGTCGGCATCTCCGGCGCGATCCAGCACAAGGTCGGTATGCGCTCGGCAGGGACGATCGTCGCGATCAACAAAGACGCGAGCGCCCCCATTGCAGAGTTTTCAGATCTCGTGGTCGTCGGCGACGCATTCAGCATCATCCCGGAGCTCACGAAGCTGATCGAAGCCGAAAAAGGTTAATCAGAGTGAAACATTTTCTTTTCCCTATCCTCATCATCGGCGCGCTCGTCGTCGCATTCTCCGGCACGACACCGGATGCCGTCGCGTCTCTCTTCTCCACGCGACACGCGGCATCGGGGGCGAGCCCGACGCCCTCGCCGACCACGGCACCGCTGCCGACGGCAACGCCCGAGCCGGCGAACATCGCGATTCCGCGCCTCCAGGCGGAGATCAAAGCGAATCCCAACGACCAGGATGCGATGACGCAGCTCGCGAGCGAGTACCTCTCGATCAACCAACCGAATCTTTCGCTTCCGCTGACGCAGCATTTGCTCGCGATGGGGGACAAGAACGCGCAGGTGTACTTCCTCGACGGCTACGGGCAGCAAGCCGACGGACAGATCGGCAATGCGATCGCCGATCTCGAGCAAGCCTCGACGCTCGATCCAACGAACGTCGCCGTCCTCGCGAACCTCGCCGATCTCTACCTGACCGTGAATCAACCTGCCGACGCTGAGCGCGTTGCGAATCGCGCGGTGACCTTCAACAAGACGAATCCTGATGCGTATATGGCGCTCGGGGGCGTCTATAGCGCCGAGTCGCATTACGATGACGCACGCATTCAGTTCGAGCAAGCGTTCTCGCTCGACAAGACTGATACGAAACCGCTCTTTGCGATCGTGCAGAGCTACATCTCGCAGAATAACATTCCGATGGCACTGCAGACGGTTGATCGCGCGCTCGTCGTCGACCCGAACAGCGTGGAAGGTCTCGTGATGAAGGCGGACCTCTATGGGCGCCAGCACGACGATGTGCACGCATCCGAAGCGTACGACGACGCAGCGGTGGCTGCGCCGACGGACGAGCAGAAAGTCGCGATCGAGGTACGCAAGGCGCAGTACTTCGTCGGCGAGCATAAAGACGCTCAAGCGGCAGCCGTTTTCCAGGAGCTCATCACGAAGTATCCTAACATCGGGCTCAGTTACATCGGCTACGGCTCCTACCTCGCCGTGACCCTGCACGAGGTCGATGAGGCGGTTGTGCAGTTCCGTAAGGGCCTTGCAATCGACCCCGACAATGAGGATGGACTACGGGACATGGGTGAGTATGAGCTCCAGCACAGCGACCCATCCGACGCCGTCACGTATCTCAAGCATCTCGCCGACGTTGCGCCGAGCGCGGAAGGCTACGAGCTGCTCGGCGCCGCGTACAATCGCCTCCACGAGTATGCCCTGCAGAAAGACGCGTGCAGCAAGAGCTTCGTCGCCCAACGCTCTCCCGAGACGCTCGGCTGCATCGCGGGCGCCGATTACGAGCTCCACAACTACCGCGAGGCCTCGCGAATCTTCGACGTCCTCGACAGCGCGGCGCGGGGTTTCCTCGATCAGAATCCGCAGCTCCTGTTTGTCGCCGCGAAGACGTACGCAGGCAACCACGAGCGCGACAAGGCGATCGGCGCATATGAGCGGCTGCTCTCGATGATGCCGCGCGGTAGCAAAGAGTACAAGTCGATTCAACAGGCGCTGACACACCTCGATACGTCTCATTGATCTTCGTCACCGACGCGCTGTGCGGAGAGCACCTACGCGAGGTCGCTCATCCGGAGTCGCCCGCGCGCGTAGAAGGCGTCGCACGGTTGTTGCGCGAGCGAGGCGTCCTTCAGAGTGTGGTCCGTGCGCGTGACGCTACAGACGAAGAGCTTCTGCTCGTCCATACGCCTGACTACCTCGAGCTCGTCGAACGCGAGAGCGCGGAGGCAGTGCATCCGCGTTACCTCTCGACCGGGGACGTCGTCATCGACGAGCACTCGCATGCAGCGGCTCGGCGCGCCGCGGGCGGCGCCATCGTCGCAATGGAACAAGCTGTCGAGACGTCGAGCGCCGCCTTCGCGTTGATCCGCCCGCCGGGCCACCATGCGGAGCCGGACCGAGGCATGGGCTTCTGTCTCTTCAACAACGCCGCCGTTGCCGCGCGTGTCTTTCAACGCCGATACGGTGGACGCGTGTTGATCGTGGATGTTGATTACCACCATGGAAATGGAACGCAGGCGGTCGCAGGTAACGGCCTTTCTTATCTCTCGACGCATGCGTGGCCGGCGTATCCCGGTACCGGCGGCGTGGAAGAGACGCTGCACCTCGGCGACGACATCGTGATGAACCTGCCGCTTCCGGTAACGGGCGTTACGACTGAATACTTCGCGCAGGCGTGGCGGAGACTGCTCCCGCAAACGGCGCAGCGCGTCGGGCCGGACCTGCTCGTCGTGAGCGCGGGGTTCGACTACGTGCAGGGCGACCCGGTCGGCGACCTCGGGGTCGGCGTCGAGGCGGCGTCCGAGCTTGGAGCCTGCATCGCGCAGGTCGCCGCGAGCCATTGCAAGGGTCGCGTCGTCTATGTGCTGGAGGGCGGTTACGTGATCGAGGCGATCGCCGAATCAATCGCGCGCATCGCGAATCCATCGTAGCGGAACGGCGATGACGGCGCCCTCGCGGGAACCATCGATCAGCGAGTCGTTGAGGATGATCGGCGAGCCGACCCTGAAGTGGATGTCCTCGCGCTTACGCCCAACGACACGACCGTTGCGCGCGTCGATCGCCCAGAGGTAGCCGCCGAGATCGCCGAAGTAGACGATGTCGTCTCGAGCGACGAGCCCGCCATAGACTGGTCCCATCGTCTTGAGTTGCCAGAGCACGCGCCCCGTCGTGGGGTCAAGCGCGGTCACAACCGGAGCAACCGCGCTTCCGACGTAGAGGCGCTTGCGATAGATGAGCGGTATCGCGGCCTCGTTTTGCGGTTGTGCGACGCCTTTCACGTTCGCGAGCGTCGTGTCCCACAGCACCTTGCCTGTGGACTTGTCGAGGGCATAGACGTGCTCGCGCGCGTACGATTGATATTGAACGACCCAACCCTCGGGGCCGGGCCTGAGGGGCTGCAGGTAGTCGCCGACGAGGGCGCTCTTCGTCGATGCCATGGGACCGTCGGACATTCCGCCGAGCACGGGTGAGAACTTGCGCCGCCACAACACTGCTCCGCCGCGTGCTGAGAATGCGTACACGGCATTCGGAAAGTTCGCCGGAGCGTAGAGACGACCGTCGCCGCCATTGACGACGGCCGTCATCGAGAACATCGAGGGTGTCAAGACGTGCCAACGGTAGGCGCCGGTCTTCTCGTCCACGGCGAGGATCGCGCCGCTGCCGTCGGCATGGATGACGTCGCCGCCGACGATCGCCGGCGTCGGCATGCCGGTGCCGGCGATGCCCGTGCCCCAGACATATGTTCCGTTGCTCGCTTTAAGCGCGTCGATGCGGTTGACGGAGTAATCCATGACGACATAGTACGGCGGAAAGTAGGCGCTGCAGTCGCCGGTCCCCGTGCCGACGATGACGATGCCGTTTGCATAGACGGGCTGCGACATGAGCTCGCTCTCTCCGTGATATTGCCAGCGCAGAGCCCCCGTTGCCGCATTTAGGGCGTAGAGGTGGTGGTCGTTCGAATCGACGAGTACGGTGTCGCCATAGACAACCGGCGACGACGAGATGCCGCGCTTCCCAGCAGCGAAGCTCCAGGCAAACTCGCGCGGAACGTTGGGGTTCACGACGACGACGTTCAGTCCGCCTCCAAGACGAAAGCTTGTCCACGAGTGCCGGCGATCGGAACGAAAAACGGTCACGCTCGGATCCGCGGGTCCGGCGACGCCCATCGCGGCCGAGTCGTAGTGCTGCCCGCATGCTGCGAGCGCAACGAGTGCGGCCGCCGGAGCGCAGAGCGCGAGAAATCTCATCCTAGAGAGAGACGGCGATCTTTTCGAGCTCGGCGCGAGTAGCGTCGCCGACGAGCGCGTAATGCAAACCGCTCTGCGACCATGCGAGGAGCGTCGTCGGCCCACGATCAACCCATTGGCCGTGAAGCGCTCCGATAGCGAAGCTCGCGGGATGGTATCCCGTCATGTCCACCGCGGCGCCTCGCGCGTTCTCGAAGAGCGAGATCGTGCGCAATCCGTCGGAGTAGAGGACGTGGAGCGTATGGACGCCGTTTTCGTCGGCGACGTCGGCTGTTACGGCCTTGAAACCTCTCGGCAGATAGCTTGGCGTATGCGCCGTGAAGCCACAGTGCGCGACGACGTAGCCCGGCTGTTCCGAGGGAAGGCCTCGTTCGGGCCCTAAGACGATCGGGTAGCCCTTCGGTAGGTTGAACGTCGAGTCCGCAATGGCGTTGGTAAACGTGACGTCGTCGAAGCGCATCTCGGTGACGAGGCCCCCGTTCGTCGCATAGAGTTGCCGTTGTAGCATCAGATTGGTCTCCACGTCGACCCAGAGGCGCATCGTGGTCAGACCCGTGTAGCGGTTGACGAGAGCGATCGTGTGGACCATTCTTCCCGCGACGTGCGCGTCGGGGCCGATGACTGCCTTGTAGTTCCGCGTCAGCAGACCGAGATCGTGGCTCCAACCGAAGTGCATGCCGAAGGACTCATTGAGCGTGGCAAAGACGCGCTTGTGCTTGACGTCGACGGCGTATGTCGCGTCGCCGCGGGCCACCGACCAATCGCCGTAGAGATTCGGCGGCGAGATGTACGTCCGCCGCGTCAGCCCGGGCGCCCGGTGCTCGACGCGGAAGATCGAAGCCTCCGAACCCTGCGTGCCGATCGTCAGCAACTGCACCTGCCCCTCGTACGACACGAGGCGCGGAGCTTCAACTGCCGCGTGAAGGAGCGCCAGCGCGTTTGGTTGCGCAGCAGCGGGGTGCGCTCCGGCTGCGATGGCGAGGAGGAGCGCGAAGCCGCTACGGAGCCTCATTCGCGCGCGAGAACGTTCGATGCTATCGACGCGGCGCGCGAGGTCTGGACGGTGCTGCTACTCTCCTCGAGCGTCGATGGGACGACGGCAGTCTCGGAAAACGGCAGGGAGCTGGTGGCGAGCGCCGCGTGATCGTCGAGGTAGTACGTGGCGGCGATCGCCGGCGCACCCATGGTGTGCGTGCGGATCGAGGAGAATCCGAGGACCACGGCAAGCACGAGCACGGCGGCGACTGGAAAGCCTATCGTCGGGCGTAGCACGAGCGTCAGTTGTCGCCACCACGCAGGGTGCGTCTGTTGCGCGATCTCGCTGCGAATGCGAGCGACGACGGCCGACGGTAGCTCACGCTCTTCAGCACGCGCGTTGTTGCGCAGCTGATCCGTAAGACGTGCCTCCGCCTCATAGGCGGCAGCGCAGGCCGCGCATGCCGCAAGATGCGTATGCACGGCTGCGTCCTCCTCCGACGAGAGCTCGCGGTGGAGATAATCGACGAGTGTGTCGGTGGTAATGTGTTCGTTGATCATGATGCAGCTCTGTGTTGGATCACGAGTCTGCGGAGCTGGTTGCGAGCACGATGGAGCCGCGAGCGCACGGTCCCAATCGAACAGCCAACGACCTCTGCAATCTCTTGATAACTATACTCCTCAATGTCCGCCAGTACGAGCACCGCGCGTTGGTCTGGGGTTAGCTCTTCGAGCGCTTTGGCCACCGGCTCGCTCATCTGCTGCTCGACGTACTCGTCGATCGGCTCGACGGCCAGCGGGCGGCCACCCCCGAACTCCTGCGGGGCGTTGTCGTCCGGAATCTCCTCTTGATAACGTCCCTTCCGCCTGCGAAGTTCGTCCCTGTACAGGTTCGTAACGATCCTGTAGACCCACGAGAGGAAGGAGGTTCCTGGTACGAAGCTCCGCCAGGCCCGATAGACACGGATGAAGGCCTCCTGGGTCAGGTCGGCGGCATCCGACTCGTTGCGCGTCAAGCGATAGGCGAAGTTGTAGGTCGCCTTGCCGTATTGCTCGATTGCTCGCTCTAGGAAGGCGCGCTGTTCCTCGGTAGGCGGTTCGGAGGGCTTCCTCGGTCCGGCCACGAGGGCTGCATTTAGCAGTTACTGCGATTCTCTCCCCCAGAGCGTGCGCGCGACCAACCAGAGCCCAGCCGCAACGAAGAGCGTGATGATGAAGAAGAGCGAGAGCTCGAGGAGTACGATACCCGCCCACTGACTGCCGCCACAGATCGCGACGACGTCGGCGATGAGCGAGAGCTTGAAGCGTTCGAACGGATTGCTCGCGAGCCCCGCGATCGCACGCGCCTGCGCCATCGCCGCGTCCGGGTCCCACTCCGCGGTCGTCACCACGTCGGCAACGCGACCATTGGAGCCCACGATGAAGAGCTTGTCGTTGTGAATGAAGTTGCTCGAGCTGACGCGCAGAGAGTCGATCCCAAATGCGTCGAGGAGACGCGTGATCGTCGTGCCGCGCCCCGTCAGCAGCGACCAGATCTTGTCGTTCTGACCATAGGCACGGCCGTACTCGTCGAGCGCGCGCGGAGAGTCGTACGTTGGGTCGAGCGTGATCTCGGCGAGCGCGAAGCGTTTGGGGTCGAGATGCGACTGCAGATAGGCGAACTTACCGCTGATGGCCGGGCACAGATTGCGATCGGGGCAACGAGTGAAGATGAAGCTCAGCAACAGGGTTTTTCCGGCGAAGGTGTTGCGAAGCTGCACGAGACGCCCCTGCTGGTCGACGAGGAGAGCGCTCGGAAGCGTGCGCCCTTCCTCTACCGGAACGACGCGCCCCGGATCGGGAAGTCCCGGCACGAACGGCCCGGCCGCGACAGCCTCGCGCAGCGTCCACGGCGTGGTGCTGCGATCGAGAAACGCATCGATGCCCGATCCGGCGAGCAGCGGCACCCGCGGCACGACGCGGTAGGAGCGCGTCTGCGCGGGAAGCGTGAGCGTTGCGGGATCGGTGCGTACGATGACGGTGCCGTTCCGCCGCACGTCGAGAACGAGCCCATGAATAGGAATCAGCGAGGCGACGAGGAGCAGCGCGTGTACGATCATGAAGCGCACGAGAAGGCCTCTCTAGGCTACGCCGTCCACGGCAGGCTCCCTAGCACAAACGGCGCAAGAGCCGTCGGTATGGCCTGGTTGGCTCTGCTCCTGCGCGTCGCCCTCGGAGTGCTCTTGATCGTTGCGGGGGCCCTTAAAGTCACGCATCCGGACTGACTGGCAGGCGTGATCGCCGGTTATCGCCTGCTCCCCCCGCCGGTCATCGTGCCGATCGCAATTGCGTTGCCGCCGCTCGAGATGATCTTCGGGCTCTACTTGGTGGTCGGGCTGTTCACGCGCGTCTCGGCGATCGTCGTCTTCGTGATGTTTCTTGCCTACGGCGCCGCGATTGCCTCGGCGGTCGTGCGCCACATTCCGGCGGGCTGCGGATGCTTTGGCCCAGGTGATGCGGCGACCGCAGATTGGCCGCACGTCGCGTTCGACCTCATTCTCGCGCTCGTTGCGCTCTTCGTCGCGCGAACGGCGCCCGGCGCGCTCGCGCTCGAGCGAAGACTGTTGCGCGGGACGGCGAAGGAGTGACGATGCGAGATCGTAGGACGGTGCTCATCGCTCTGCTCTCTGCGCTGGTGGCTATCATCGTGATCGCGGTGATCTACAGTCTCTACGCAGCGCGAGTGCGCACCTTCTCATCTGCGCCGGTGACGAGCTCGCTGCAAGCCGGCAGCACGGCACCCGAGTTTCGCATCGCTTCGACGAGCGGTCTCTTCGATTTGGATGCGCAGCGCCGCCCCGTGTTGCTCGAGATATTCGCGAGCTGGTGCCCGCACTGCCAGCATGAGACGGTCGTCATGAATCGCCTCTACGGCGCCTTCAAGTCGCGCATCACGTTCCTTGCCGTCCCGGGTAGCATGACCGGAATGGACGGCGTATCGCCCGAGTCGGACGGCGATCTGCTCAACTTCATCGCGCGCTTCCACGTAAGCTATCCCGTTGCGGTTTTCGACCCCCAGCTCACCGCCGCGAACCAGTACATCCAGGGCGGCTATCCGACGATCGCCGTCATCGGCACGAACAAGAAGATCCTCTTCATCGGTAGCGGCGAAATCCCGTACGAAGCGCTTGCAGCCCAGCTGCAACACGCGCGCTGATCCTTCTCTACAGAAATCCTCGGAGCGCGTCCAGCGTCGTGTGCAGGATCGCAGGAAGAGCAAGGTTGCCGGTCCTACGGACGAGGATCGCCATCGCGTAGCCGAAGGCGGCTTGCGCCGGCACGACGAGCGCGAGTGCGCCCACGATGCCGTGAGCGTGCTCGAAGTCACTGCCGAAGCGCCAAAGACCGAAGAGCAGCGCCTGAACGAGTGCCGCCCACTGTGCGGGCATGCAGGAGCGTAGCCTGCCGAAGAGCGCGCCGCGAAAGAGGAACTCTTCGCTGAAACCGCTCGCGAAAAAACTGTAGATCAAGCGCCGTCCGAAGAGCGCCGCCGAGGCATCCGCGTAGAGCAGTACGTACGCGACCGCGAAGAGCGGTAACACGAGCCAGATTGCGGCCGCACCGACGCTTCCGCGTGAGAAGCTTCCCAGACCCATCTTTGCGAGCGGGACGCGCAGGAGCGCAAGCATCACAAGCGGCAGGAAAGCATACTCGGCAAAGTTTTCTAAGGCCGTCCCGAGGCCAACCGGAGCAACGCGCGCGAGCCACAGCTTGAGGTGATGGTCGATCGACGTCCAGAGCGGTGGCGGATCAATCGTCATATGTCCGCGCACCGCGAGCATCCATCCCGTGAGCGCGACGAGGAGGAGCAGCAACGCGAGCTGGAGCGGCAGGAGCTGACGCGTTACCGGCGCGTCGCGTTCGCGGTGAGGAGGCGCGGTGACGAAGTACGTCAGCGCGCAGCAGAGGACGAGGAAGGCAGCGACACAGGCGTAGAGCAGAGCATCGCCTCGCAGGGGGCTGGTGAGGAGAATGATCTCCGAAGCCGCCCAGAGCTCTGCGAGGACGACGAAGGCCTGCATCGCGCGAAGCTTCCGATTACACTCCCGGCGGGAAGGTGTAGTTCGGGGGCGTCACGAGTTTACCGATCTCGAGCGTGATCTCTTGGTGTGACCCGAGCGGAATGGAGCGCGGATCGGCGTGCCACTGCATCCCGTTGACAAACGCCGTGACGTGTCCGCGCTTCCCGGCGACGTTGTCCGAGCTGAGCGGTTGCCCCCAGATATCGAAGAACATGCCGAGCGTGAAGGGTCCTCCGTCCGGAGCATTCAGTCGAGGGGACTCGATGTGAATGATGCCGGTTGCATCGTGCGTATGCAGCCAGTAGAGACATCCCTCCGGGGGAACCGGCTCAATGCCGATGTACGCGGGGATTTGTAGCTGGCGACCGTTCACGAAGAGGGCGAGGTGCGTGTGGACGTGCAGAACCGTTTGCTCGCTCGTGAGGCACGTGATGCCGTCGATGGGCAAGCCGGGACGCGGGTTCGCCTTCATCGGATTTGGAAACGCCGGCGCGCCGACCGCGATGCCGGTGACGAGTTGAATCGGCGAAGCGCTCGCGTTCGGACCAGGCGTCGGCGTTGCGTTAGCAGCGGCAACCTCATGCTGCTGCTGCAGGTTGACGACGGCGAAAGCGGCGACGATGATGACGACGATTCCTCCGAAGATGATGTAGACCACCGACATGGGGTCGCGCCGCTTTGGGGGCTGCGTTCCGCCGCGCGCAGCTTGACGGCGCTGCGCGCGAGAGCTCGGTTGAGACACGAAAAGAAACCTCGCTGGTTACTGGAGGGCGTCTTCTTCCCTAAACGGGAGCGGTTGCCTCCAACGGCGTGTCGGCGGGATCGAGCGGGCGCCCTGGAACGAGGTAGTTGACGACGTAGTCCGTGACGGCCGTGGAGAGCGGTGTCGCAGCCCGAGCGTAGCCGCTCGCCCGCAGACGCTCGGACGAGGCGCACGTCGAATACTGGTACTTGCCGCGAAGCTGGTCGGGCATGTCCACGAACTCGATGCGTTCGGGAAGCGCGAGGGCGGCGAAGATCGGGCGAACGAGCTCGAGCCACGTGCGAGCGCGACCGCTACCGGCGTTCACGATGCCGTTCGTGCCCGATTGCGCCAGATGGAGGGTGATCTCCGCCGCGTCTTTGATGTAGATGAAGTCGCGCCGCTGTTCGCCGTCGGCAAACTCAGGGCGATAACTCTTGAAGAGCTTGACACTGCCGGTGGAGCGGATCTGCTCGTAGGCCTTCAGCACGACGCTGCGCATCTCACCCTTGTGGTCCTCGTTTGGTCCGAACACGTTGAAGTATTTGATACCGCAGCAATGCTGCGCAAGTCCAGTGCGCTGCGCGTAGAGATCGAAGAGGTGCTTCGAGTAGGCGTAGGCATTGAGCGGGCGCAGCGAGCGCAGATCCCGTTCCTCGGAGAGATCGTCCTCGAGCGCTCCGTAGGTTGCCGCGGACGAGGCGTACATAAAGCGCGTCTCGCGCGAGACGAGCTCCTGAGCGAGCCGCTTCGTGTACTCGTAGTTGTTGCGCAGAAGGTACCCGGAGTCGCTCTCCGTCGTCGAGGAGCAGGCACCGAGATGAAACAGCGTGCGCACCTCGCCGAAAGCGTCGCGGCGCTGCTCGAGCCGCTCGAGAAAGTCATCGGCGTCGACGTAATCGAGAATACGCAACGGCACGAGGTGCCGCCACTTCTCGCTCGTGTCGAGGCGATCGATGACGTAAATGTTCTCGATCCCCTGCCGGTTGAGCGCCCAGACGACCGCACTGCCGATGAGGCCCGCGCCGCCGGTGACCGCCACCGCTCCGCGTGAAATATCGTGCATTGAAGCTCCATGCACGGTATTCACGCGGGCGGTTGCGGTTCCCTCGCAAGCTCCTTGCCTAGAAGGCTTCGGTGAGCCGCAAGAGCACGCCGCGGCCGGGCGCAATCTGCGTCGTGTTGAAGCCGTTCGCGATCTTGACGATGTACTGATGGTTCAGCATGTTCTGAATGTCGAGCCGGATGCCCAGACCGTGGTTCGGCGTACCGGCAAGCGTCTTTGCGACGGAGCCGTCGAACGTGAGATGCGACGGCAGGCGGCCGGTCAGGTCTTCAGTGGCGTTTTCGAAGAAGACCGGAAAGCCGGTCCCATAATCGCCCTGCAGCGTCGCGAACCAGTCGTGTGTCGCGCCGAAGAGGTACGTGTATCCGCCAATCGAGTGCACCGTCTGGTCGTGATCCTCCGCCGAGAGAAGCTCCGCAGAGGTGAGCGGGACGCCCGGCGGATTCGGTTCGGGGCCGAAGAGGAACGTCGCGCCCGAGATCCCGCCTGCATAGGCTCCGGAGATCGTCGTGCTGACGAACCAGTAGTTACCGTTCGGCAAGCGGTCTTGAAGGCGCAGCTGGACACCCTGATATCTGCCGAGTGCGTTGTTGAAGACGGCGAAGAGCGGCGTGTTCAGCAGTTGCGTCGTGTCGAGGACATTGATGACGTTACGCTCCGTGAAGTTCACGTATCCCGTTAAGGTGGGCGAGAACGTATGCTCTAGGCCAACCTCATAGATCGAATCTGTCTCCGGCTTGAGGTTATACACCGGATGCGAGATGCATTCACCGGTGCTCGCACCGAGAAACGCGCACGCTGCGCTGACGTCTTCGAGCTGCGGGGCGGCGTACGTCCGGCCGTAGTAGACGTGGATGATGTTCTTCGAATCTCCCTTCAAGTTCACGCTGATACGCGGTTCGAGCATGTCGCCGCCGACATAGCCGCTGGAGTGATCGTACCGAAGGCCGTACTGCACGGCGAGGATTGGGGTCGGCTGCCACGTGTCTTCAGCGTAGGCCCCGAGTTGCGAGCCGGCCTGAGCCTGAGCAAACGAAGCCGAGTAATACGGAGAGACGGGCGTCCCGGTGTTCGCGCACTCGTTATAGTAGCACGCAAAGGTCTCGTCGGCTGAATAGTTCTCGCGCCACATATCGAGGCCGACTTTCCACGTATGCGTTCCGACCGAGCGCGAGTCATTCAGCCGCAGACCCGCATATGTTGCGAAGCGATCCTGGTTGAGACCGATGAGGTGATCGACGACGCCGGTGATGGGATCGGGTTCGGTCGCGAGGACGTCGTCCGCGAGGTCGCCCGCGTAGACAATTTGCGTCAGACGGTACCAGGGGATGATCTGAAAGTAGCCGTTGCCGTCCTTCGTCGCGAGCGTGTAGTTGATGCTCGAGAAACGGTCGTATTCACGCTGCTGATCGTCCGTGCCGGGGACGCTCACCTCGGGGTCGAGCGGGTCGTCCGCCTGGGTGTTGATCGGAATCTGATACTGCGAGAACTCATTCCCATAGTCGAACGTGAGCGTCTGGCGATAGTTGATCTGCGTCAGCGCACGGAAGAACTCGTCGGTGAAGTTGCTGTTGTCGTCGATCGGAACGTACGTGGGGGCGTCGAGCCCGTAGTTCGTGCGCTGCGAATCGACATCGAGGAAGACTTCGGTGTCCCCGGTCCGCCCTTCGAGATCGAGCTGACCGAGTGCCTCTGCGAAGTTGCCGCCGCCCTCCGTCAGTTGTCCGTCGAGGCCCTGCGGCACATCCTCAGCGCGATCGGTGATGATATTCGTGAGCGCGCCCATGCGCTGGCCGCCGTACTCTGCGGGAAAGTCACCGCTGTAGACTTCGAGCGAGTCGATCTGATTCGGGTCGATGATCTGCGAGAAGTTATCGGCGGTGGCGAGGGGGAGCGGCGCGCCGTCAACTTCGTAGGTGACGCCGTGGAAGCCGAGCGCAACCGGCTCGTTGTACGAAAACTGTACGATGCCCGGCATCGTCTCGACGAGGTTGTAGATATTGTTCTCCACCGGAGAGGCCTGAATTTGGGATCGGTCCATCTGATTGACGGCCACCGGGTTCCCCGTGACGCTCGACTCTGCATACGCTACAGCATGCGCGATCGCTTTCAGATGCGTGAGCGCGACGTCGACCGATTGAATGCTGTCGCTCGAGACGTTGAGCGAAACGACTCGGTCCTGTGCGTCGTCGTCATGCACCGTGAGGAGATAGTAGCCGAAGGGAACGGTAAAGGTATAGACGCCGCGGCTGTCGGTGGTCGTGGTAAACCGAGAGCCCTCACCGGCAAGTGTCACGTCGGCCCCGGCCGCCGGCGCCCCGTCGAGCGTGACCGTCCCGCGCACGATGCCGAGCGTCGTGGCGCGCGCGATGCCGAAGGCGCAGATTCCTGCGCACAACGCGGCTAACAGTGCCGCAAGAATGCGTTGCAATGGACTCCCCCTTTGAAGAGATGAAGTGCGGTAGTAGGAAGACGCTTACGCGCCGGCTACCGCAGACGGGGGAGGACGAGCGAAGCGCCGCGCAACGCGCAGCGCCGATTCAAAGTGCGGTGCTTCGATGTGGCGCGCTGCCCATGTGACGACGTGTGGGGCGTAATCGTCGAGAGCGCGAATCGCGACGGCCATCGTCGCGAGCAGTAACAGCGCCGCACGTGCGAGCGTGCGGACGAGCCACGAAGCGAGCACGAGCGCTACGATCAGGAGCAGAGGTGAGAGCGTGTCATGGTGCGGCTCGATGTGCTCTGCGAGCGTGAACCAGAGGCCCGCGGCTCCGGCGATCGCCGGAAGACCGGGCAGCGTGTGCCGCAAGCGTGCCGCGAGTATGGAACCCTCGATGAGTCGCCCCGCGCCGGCCCAGGCAACGGCCGCCGCCGCGACGATCGAGCCGCCAAGCGCCAAGGCCGCCGCGGCGAGGAGAAGCTCGTGATATCCGCCGCCCATTGCGTGGCTCTGGCCGTAGGCGGCCGTATGCGCGAGCAGTGAGGCAAGCAAGCCTAGGGCCATAGCGCCGGGCAGCTCGGGGGCTCTCATCCGCGCGAAACTTTCGCTCCACTGCAAGGGTTGGCCTGGAGCGAGCGTCGTACAAAGCCGACCCCTCCCCTAGGCATCTTTGCCCGATGAGGGATAGGCAGTAGAGAAAACCATGCATACCGCACCAAACATCAGCGCCCGTCTTCCGGTGGAGAATGCCGACACCGTCAGTCTCGTCTGCGCGCTCCTCGCGCGCTTCCCCGAGCTGGCCTCGATACGCTCTCTCCCTGCCGACGGCACCGTGCGCCTCACGTTTGCCGTGCGCAGGCGCCTCGACCGGGCGGCGCAACGCGCGATCGCGGAGGCGGTATCCGACCACATCGGCGCCTTCGTCGTGCTTGCGGGTGCGCCCACGGAGGCGTTGCGCGTCGAGTGCGAGAGCGAACGCGCGATGAGCTTCGTACACGTTACTCGCGATCTCGAGAGCTTCTCGAAGGAGGAGCTCGAGATGCTCTGCGCCTTCTTCCACACGCGTTTCGGCGAAGCGCTCGTCTGTACGCCGCACGCCGAGGACGAGTTCGAGGAGGATGAGCTTACGCAGGACGAGGCCGCCCTCTATGCCATCGAAGCGCTTCGCGATCCCACGCAATCGAAGAATCTCGTGGGATTCCGCGAAGAGAAGCGCGTCTTGGTCTACTTCTTGAAGTCGCAGAAGAAAGCGAAGGCATCGGCTCGCCGCTGACGTCATTGAACCTGCTCGTCATCGGGGATGTCGTCGGCGCCCCCGGGCGCGAGGCGTTGAAGCGCTGCCTTCCGCTCATGCGCGATCGGTATCAGGTCCAGGGCTGCATTGCCAACGGTGAGAATGTCGCCGGCGGCTTCGGCTTGACGGCGCAAACCGCACAGGAGCTCTTCGAGAACGGTGTCGATTTCATCACGAGCGGCAATCATATCTTCGACAAACGAGAGTTCGCTGCGTACCTCGACTCGTCCGATCGCGTCATACGTCCTGCAAACTACCCGTCATCCGCGCCCGGTCGCGGGTACGGCACGTTCGCGGTAAGCGGCGTCACCGTCGGCGTCTTGAACCTCATGGGGCGGACGTTCATGCCGCCCGTCGACGACCCGTTTCGCTGCGCCGACGCCTGCCTCGATGTGCTGCGTGAGCTCACGCCCATCGTCGTCGTCGACATGCACGCTGAAGCGACGTCGGAGAAGATTGCGCTATCTCGCTACGTGGACGGCCGCGCCTCGCTCGTCTTCGGCACGCACACGCACGTACAGACTGCCGACGAGCACATCCTTCCCGGCGGCACCGCCTACATCAGTGACGTCGGCATGACCGGACCGAGTGACGGCGTGATCGGGATGGAGCAGAAAGCCGTGCTCGATCGCTTCCTCGTCGGCATCTCCGAGCGATTCTCGGTGCAGAAGGAGGGGCCGCGCCAGTTCTGCGCGATCGTCGTGACCCTCGATACCGGGACAGGTAAAGCGCTTGAGATCAAGCGTATCTTCCAGCGCGGCATTGCGTGATCGTCGACTTTCACTGCCATACGGTGGAGAGCGACGGCTCCCTCACGCCGCAGGCACTCGCCGACTACATGCGCGATCGCGAGGTCGAGACCTTCGCGATCACCGATCACGATACGCTTTCGGCCTATGGCACGTTCACGGCTCCGCCTCGAGCGCGCGTCGTCACCGGCATCGAGATCAACACGACCTGGCGAGAGAACGAGGTGCACCTCCTCGGCTTTGCGCTTCCTTTAGATGATGCGTCGCTCAACGGCGTGCTCGAGCGCAACCGCACGGAGAGGAAGCTGCGCGTCGAACGGATGGTGATGCAGCTTCGGGAGGCCGGCTACCCGATCACGCTGGCCGACGTTCTGCGCGAGGCACCGCACTCCAAGTCGCTCGGACGGCCGCACGTCGCTAAGGCGTTGATCCGATTGGGCGCGGCCGGCGACGTCGAGGCGGCCTTTCGCGCGTTCCTCCGGCGCGGGAAGCCCGGCTACGTTCCCTCCACGCACATCACGCCGCACGAGGCGATCGCGGCGATTCGTGGTTGCGGCGGCGTTGCCGTGCTGGCCCATCCCGGTCGCTTGAAGGATCGCTCGATCATCGACGAGCTCGCGACACACGGCCTGCACGGGCTGGAAGTCTTCTACCCGACGCACAGCGCCGGCGACGTCGAGTATTTTCGGGGGAAGGCGCGCCGGCATCACTTGGTGATGACCGCGGGCTCGGACTTTCACGACATCCGGTATCACGCTCACGGCGTCGGCGTGGAGGTCGACGGTCCGGACGTAGAGCCGTTCCTACGGCTCGTGCTTCGCTAGGGCCGCCGCTCTGATGCGCGCGAGCAGCTCCGATCCCTCGCGCTCGTAGCGCTCCATTTCTTCCGCCTGAGCGGCGACCGTCTGCGCATCACGCATCGCCGCGTGATTGACGCGCACGTTGTATGCGCACGCCGCAAGCGCGGCGGCTGCGAGCTCCGCGGCGCAACCGAGATCGCTCGCGAGGTGCGGATTGTTCAACTCGAGGGCATCGGCGGCGAGTTGCTCGACGTCGAGCGCCAGACGCATTGCGTGCAGCGGTGCCTCGGCAGCAGCACGCAGAGCCTCCTGCCGTGCCTCGCCGCGCATCGCCATAACAGCAGCGAAGGCCTCTTCATCGCGCTTTCGCGCGTCCAAGAGCTGCACTCGCAACGTGTCGGCGAGCGCGGCGAGGCTCAGCGCGACCGTCCTCTGCGCGGCGTACTTCGGATTTGCGGCCGTGATGCGCGACGCCATCGCGACGAGCGCTGCAGCCATCGCTGCGACGATGGTCGCTGCGCTTCCGCCGCCCGGCGTTGGGCTCGGCGAGGCGAGCTTGGTGAGGTACTCTTCGAGGCTTTCCACGGTACTGTGCATTTCTCGACGGGGATGCCGAGCCTTTCGGCGAAGCCGGGGCGGATGCAAACCGCCGTCGCTCCTTCCGGAGACGTCAAAGACCGCAACCTTGCCGAGCAGGGCCGCGCGCGCATTGCCTGGGCCGGAGCCTCGATGCCGGTGCTCGCGCAGATTCGCGACCGCTTTGCGAAGGAGAGGCCCCTGCACGGAGTGCGCATCGGTGCGTGCTTGCACGTGACGACCGAGACGGCGAATCTCATGCTCGCGTTGCAAGCCGGAGGCGCGCAGACTGCGCTATGCGCGAGCAATCCGCTCTCGACGCAAGATGACGTCGCCGCGGCTCTCTGCGACTTCGGCATTCCGACCTTCGCAATCAAGGGTGAGGATCACGCGCGCTACTATTCGCACATCGAGTCGGTCATCGCGACGCACCCGCAGATCTCAATGGACGACGGCTGCGATCTCGTGACGACGATCTTCAAGAACCACAAGAACCTTCTCGGCGAGATGATCGGCGGCTGCGAGGAGACGACGACCGGCGTCATTCGCCTGCGTGCGATGCAGCGCGACGGCGTGCTGCCGTACCCGGTGATCGCGGTCAACAACGCTCTGACGAAGCACATGTTCGACAACCGCTACGGCACCGGTCAATCGACGCTCGACGGCATCATCCGCGCGACGAACACGCTGCTCGCTGGCAAGACGCTCGTCGTGATCGGCTACGGCTGGTGCGGGCGCGGCATCGCTTCGCGCGCCGCGGGTCTCGGCGCGCACGTCGTCATCACCGAAGTCGATCCGCGCAAGGCCATTGAAGCGGTGATGGACGGCTACCGCGTCATGCCGATGGGCGAGGCGGCGAAGACCGGCGACCTCTTCGTGAGCGTCACCGGCAACTACCACGTCATCCGCGAGGAGCACTTCCGCGCGATGAAGGACGGCGCAATCGTCTGCAACTCGGGGCATTTCAACGATGAACTCGATCTCGACGCAGTCGCGCGCCTCGCCGTGCGCAAGACGGAGCCGCGGCCGTTCGTCGAGGAGTTCGAGCTCGCCGACGGGCGCCGCATCTGCATTCTCGCGCAAGGCCGCCTCGTGAATCTCGCAGCCGGTGAGGGGCATCCTGCTGCGGTGATGGATATGTCGTTCGCGAATCAGGCGCTCTGCACGGCGCTGCTCGTGCGCGAGCGCGGAAGGCTGGAGAAGAAGGTCTATGACGTGCCGGTGGAGATCGACGAAGAGGTCGCTCGGCTCAAGCTTGCCTCTATGGGCGTCGAGATCGACACGCTCTCGTCCGAGCAAGTGAAGTACTTAGCATCGTGGAGTGAAGGAACGTAAGGGCGCATCGATGGCTGTGTATAGGCGATTATTCACCTCGGAATCGGTAACGGAGGGGCACCCGGACAAGCTCGCCGATCAGATCTCCGATGCCGTTTTGGACGCGCTCATCAAGGACGATCCCAATAGCCGCGTCGCAGTCGAGACTTTCGCGATCACGGGTCAGATTCACATCGCAGGCGAGGTGACGACGAAGACGTACGTCGATATTCCGCGTCTCGTGCGCGAGACGATTCGTGACGTCGGCTACACTCGCTCCGCCATCGGCTTCGATGCCGAGACCTGCGGCGTAAGCGTCTCGATTGACGAGCAATCGCCGGATATCGCGCTCGGCGTCGACAAATCGCTCGAGGCGAAAGCCGGCGAGGACGAAGAAGATGCCTTCGAGCTGACCGGCGCCGGCGATCAGGGGATGATGTTCGGCTACGCGTGCCGCGAGACCGACGAACTCATGCCGATGCCGATCGTTATCGCGCACAATCTCACAAAGCATCTCGCAGCGGTGCGCAAGAACGGCACAATTCCTTATTTACGCCCGGACGGCAAGTCGCAGGTGACGGTCGAGTACGAGGGCGACACGCCCAAGCGCATCGACGCGGTCGTCGTCTCCGCGCAGCACGACCCCGAGATTCCGCTCGATGTGATTCGCAACGAGATCATCGAACGCGTCATCAATCACGTCCTTCCCGCGGCGATGCACGATTCGAAGACACGCGTCTTCGTGAACCCTACGGGGCGATTTGTGATCGGCGGGCCAAAAGGGGACGCGGGGCTCACAGGGCGCAAGATCATTGCCGATACGTACGGAGGCATGGCGCGCCACGGCGGCGGTGCCTTCTCAGGCAAGGACCCGACTAAGGTGGATCGGTCGGGTGCGTACGCGGCCCGTTGGGTCGCGAAGAACGTGGTCGCAGCGGGGCTCGCAGACCGCTGCGAGGTGCAGATCGCTTATGCAATCGGCGTCGCGCATCCGGTGAGCGTGCTCGTCGAGACGTTCGGAACCGGCAAGATTCCCGACGAAAAAATCGCGGCGGCTACTGCTGCTGTCTTCGATCTTCGGCCGGCGGCGATCATCCACTATCTCAATTTGCGCCGCGCGATCTACAAGCAGGTCGCCGCCTACGGGCACTTCGGCCGCCCCGATCTCGACCTACCGTGGGAGAAGATCGATCGCGTCGAGGCGCTCCGTGAGGCAAGCCGTTTTAACGGCGAGGCCCTTCGCGTGCCGAACTTCGCGCAGTAGAGCACGGCGGCTTGCCCGCCGTAGCGCTCTACCGTATACTACGTTCGCGTTCCGGATTAGCTCAGTTGGTAGAGCAGCTGACTGTTAATCAGCGGGTCGCTGGTTCGAGTCCAGCATCCGGAGCCACTCTTAGGTGTCGTGTACGCTCGCGGTCGTGCTCACGTTTTCGCTGGGTGTCTCGCTTGTGGCGCACCGTAAAGCCGCAGCCGCAAGCCTCGCTATCAAAACTCTTCGCCTATCTTCCGTGGCATAAGCGCGGCGCGGCAACGTCCCCGATAGTCGAGCGCTATTCTCCCAAAACGCTAGGCGGCGCTCCGCCGAACCGAGCGTAACTTTGCGATCTTCTTCCCCTCGGGGGAATGTCGGGCGTCAAAGAGGTCGAGCACCATCTGCATGTTGATCCAAAGGGCGTCGCTCGTCTCGAAGACGCGAGCCAAGCGCATCGCTGTATCCGGAGTGATTCCTCGGCGTCCGTTGAGCAGCTCATTGAGCCGGACATAGGAAATATCCATTGCGGCCGCCAGCGCGCGGCACGTCATGCCGAGCGGCTCCATATAGAGCTCTCGGATGATCTCTCCAGGATGCGGCGGGCGCCTTCTGGTAGGAACGGTTGGGTTTTTCACTCTTGCGGACCCTCCTTAGTGATAATCGACGATCTGAATGCCGGCGGCTCCTTCCGCGCTCCAGGTGAAGCAGATGCGGTATTGATCGTTGATTCGAATGCTGTACTGACCTCGCCGGTCGCCGCCAAGTTTCTCGAGACGATTGGAGGCGGGAATTCTCAGATCGCCGATCGTTGTGGCTGCTGTAAGGACGAAGAGCATTAGCCGAGCGCGGCGATGGAGCGCCGAAGGCAGCGTCCTGCGCGCGGCCTTCGAACTGCTACCCTCGAAGATGTCAGCAGTGCCTTCGTCGGCGAACCGTCTCACCCGCGTGGAGTGTAATGCATATCGTTATACATGTCAAGTCTCGCTCGGTGCGTCGACCTCATGACGCTAAACACGGCGTGCAGGTGGCAGTTAGTCGGCGGCGTCTCGTTCACTTTTTCAGAGGCGAAGCCCGGTCGTTACGCGTCGGAACTCGGCAAGCGGCTCTACCCTGAGCGCGGCATCGGCCGTGGTACGGGAAGTATCGACCGCAACAGCTGTGTAAGCAGGCGCAACGCGGCGGCGCCACAGCGGTCGCCGAGCACATCGTGGGCGAGCAGGCTGGCCACGTCGCTGCCATAGGCGTACTGCGCGCTGACGGTGATATTGACGAACGGCCCGAAGCGGCTCACCGTGATCGTGCCGTTCAACGAGGGCAACGGTACGCCGGATAGGTGACGCCAAGAGAACGCTAAAGAGTGCTCCGGTGCGGATGATCCCTCCAGCCCTTCTAGGACAAACATCGCCTCGCGGAACCGGCACTCTCTCCCGGCGAGCTGTGCGATGTGCAAAAGGGGATCTGCGGCAAGCCAGAGCCACAGAGAATCGCGCATTCGCTGAGATCGATTCGTTCGCTCGACGGGCATTGGTGAATTCCTCCGTATAAAGGCCTTTGACCGCACGATAGCGCTCAAATGAGAGCCTTTTGCGAAGCCATTCACCTCCGCGGTTCACATTCGGTTCCCATGCTCTTCCCAGCCCTGCTCTACCCTGAAGCCTGAAAGAACTTACCCACAGGAGGGAACAGGGAAGTGTATACTCTGGCTAATCCGGGCGCGGGTCAGAAATCAGTCGAGCTGATGAGGGCCTTGGTGTATCATGGTCCGGGCAAGAAATCAGTCGACGAGCACGCAATGCCGAAGATCTCGTCGCCGAGCGATGCGATCGTCAAGATGGTGAAGACGACGATTTGCGGCACAGACTTGCACATTTTGAAAGGCGACGTCGCAACGTGCGAGCCCGGTCGAATTCTCGGTCACGAGGGCATTGGTATCGTGCACGAGGTCGGCTCGGCGGTAGCGGCATTCAAGACCGGTGATCGCGTGTTGGTTTCGTGCATCTCCGCGTGCGGTACCTGCGAATACTGCCGGCGCGGGATCTACTCCCACTGCACGACGGGTGGTTGGATTCTAGGCAACGAGATCGACGGCACGCAAGCCGAGTATGTGCGCACTCCGCACGCGGACACGAGCCTCTACAAGATTCCAGCGGGGGTCGATGCGGAAGCGCTCGTCATGTTGAGCGACATCTTCCCGACCTCGTTCGAGTGTGGCGTTCTCAACGGTAAAGTGCAGCCCGGCAATACGGTCGCGATCGTCGGCTCCGGCCCAATCGGCTTGGCCGCGCTTCTTACCGCGCAGTTCTACTCGCCGGCGCGGATCATCATGATCGACAGCGATGCCAACCGTCTTGCCGTAGCGAAGAAGCTCGGGGCCACCGATACGATAGACAACACTGATGGAAAAGCAGCCGAGAAGCTCATGAAGCTCACCGACGGACGCGGTGTCGACACGGCGATCGAGGCGGTGGGCGTGCCCGCGACGTTCGTCCTCTGCGAGGACATCGTTGCACCGGGCGGCATGATCGCGAACATCGGCGTGCACGGCGAGAAGGTCGACCTGCACCTCGAGCGGCTCTGGTCGCAGAATATCGCGATCACGACGCGTCTCGTCGATACGGCGGCGACACCAATGCTCCTTCGCACAGTCGTCTCCGGCAAGGTCGACCCCAAGCAGCTCATCACTCACCACTTCACCTTCGAGCACATCATGGATGCCTACGAGACCTTCGGAAACGCAGCTCGCACGAAGGCCTTGAAAGTCATCATCGAGTTTTAAGAGACGACAGAGATCATGTTAGCAACACCGACTATGCTACACGAGGCGCTGGAGGCTCTGAAAAGACCCGGCCGTCTACAGAACCGCTACGATAACTTCATCGGCGGACGTTTCGTGCCGCCGCTCCACGGGCGCTATTTCATGGATACGAGCCCGGCTACAGGAGAGGATATCTGCGAGTTTGCTCGCTCGAGCCCGGAGGATGTGGAGCTTGCGCTCGACGCGGCGCACGCTGCGAAGGAGAAGTGGGCGAACATCTCGCCCGCGCAGCGCGCAGCGATCATGAACAAGATCGCCGACCGCATCGAGCTCAATCTCGAGCTCCTCGCGCAGGTCGAGTCCATGGACAATGGCAAGCCGATTCGCGAGACGACGAACGCCGACGTGCCGCTCGCGGCGGATCACTTTCGCTACTTCGCAGGCGCAGTTCGCGCGGAGGAGGGCTCGATCTCCGAGATCGATCACGACACGATCGCGTATCACTTCCGCGAGCCGCTCGGCGTCGTCGGCCAGATCATTCCCTGGAACTTTCCGTTGCTTATGGCGGCATGGAAGCTTGCGCCGGCGCTCGCAACCGGAAACTGCGTCGTCCTCAAGCCGGCCTCAGAGACGCCACTCTCGGTAATGGTGCTCATGAGTCTCATCGCGGACGTGGTGCCGCCGGGGGTCATCAATATCGTCAACGGCAAAGGGTCGGAGATCGGCAAGGCGCTCGCGGCGAACCCGCGCATCGCGAAGATCGCGTTCACCGGTGAGACGACGACGGGGCGCCTCATCATGCAGTACGCCTCCGAGAACATCGTTCCCATGACCCTCGAGCTCGGTGGAAAGTCACCGAACATCTTCATGGCTGACGTCATGGACGAGGATGACGAGTTCCTTGACAAGGCGCTCGAAGGCTTTGCGCTCTTTGCCTTCAACAAGGGCGAGGTTTGCACGTGTCCCTCGCGCGCGCTCGTCGAGGCGTCGATTTTCGACGAGTTCATGGAGCGCGCGAAGGCGCGCGTCGAGAGAATCAAGGTCGGCGATCCGCTCGATCCGACGACGATGCAAGGGGCCCAAGCCTCGAAGGATCAGCTCGACAAAATCCTACGGTACATCGAGATCGGAAAGCAGGAAGGCGCGCGTTGCATCACCGGCGGGGAGCGCACAAATCCGGGCCCGGGACTTGAGAACGGCTACTACGTGAAGCCGACGGTCTTCGTCGGCAATAACAAGATGCGGATCTTCCAGGAGGAGATCTTCGGGCCGGTGCTCTCGGTGACGACGTTCAAACACGTCGACGAAGCTATCGCAATCGCGAACGATACAGTATACGGTCTTGGCTCGGGAGTTTGGTCGCGCAATGGTACGACCGCATATCGTGTCGGGCGCGCGATACAAGCCGGTCGCGTGTGGACGAACTGCTATCACCTGTATCCCGCGGGAGCTGCGTTCGGCGGTTACAAGCAGTCCGGCTTCGGCCGCGAGACCCACAAGGTGGAGATGGAGCACTATCAGCAGACGAAGAATTTGCTGGTAAGCTACACTCCGAAAGCGCTCGGCCTCTTCTAGGCGCCCCCGAGATGGCCGAGCGCGTCACGTTTACGCTAAAAGCCGCTGCACGTGCCCGTCAGTTGAAAGAGCAACACGGTGCGCTCATCTTTCATCAATCGGGCGGCTGCTGCGAGGGAAGTGCGCCGATGTGCTTCCGCCTATGCGACTTCCACGTCGGCGGGAGCGACGTTCTGCTCGGTACCGTCGAAGGCTGTCCGGTCTACGTCAACGAGGCACAGTATGAGGCGTGGGGCAAGCCCCACATCGTCATCGACGTCGTGCCAAGCGAAAGTGATAGCTTCTCGCTTGAGACGCAAGAAGGGGTTCGCTTCATTACGCGCTCGCAGACCCTCGAGGAGGCAACGTCGACCGTGGAGATGGAGAAGCGGTCGGCGCTCAAGACGCTCGAAGCTCTTGGGCTCAACGTACGTCCTACGATATCGTCGACGCTCGGCACAAACGTTGTGATCTCTGGAAGGACGCATAACGGCCGCAAACGGATCGACATCGTTCCGCCGATCTACGGTCAGAGCGGGGAGGCCTTGGTGCTCATGCACGTGCGGAACCGTCTGCGCGAGATCTTTCACGAAACGGACTTAGCCGCTTTCCGTGTCACCGTGTGGGTCAACTGTGGTGACTATGCAGTGGTCGACGCCGAGCTGTTCACAAACACCCCGCATCTGACCCTCGTATAAACCATGAGACGATGGATCGCGCTGAGCACGACGGCACTCGTGTTGATTGCTGCGGGCATCGTCGTGTTGTCGCTCAAGCCCAAAGCAAGCCCGGAGTTCGTGACGGCGGCCGTCGCACGGCAGACGCTGACCGAGACCGTGACGGCAACAGGGACCGTCAATCCGAGGAACACGATTCTCGTCGGCTCAGAGGTGTCGGGAACGGTTCAAACCATCATTGCCGACTACAACGATTACGTTCGCCAAGGGCAAGTGCTCGCAAAGCTCGATCCGACGCTCTTTGAGGAAGAGCTGGCGCAAGCCCAGGGCACGCTTGCGCAGAGCGAGGGCGAGTACCAAGCGGATTTGGCGGCGCTTGTATCGGCACAGACCAATGTCCCCAAAGATCAAGCTGCCCTTCATCTCGCGCAGCTCACCGTGAGCCGCGATTCTGCACTGCTCCGTGACGGATATGTTGCGCAGAACCAATACGATTCTGACTATTCAAGTCTTGTTGCCGCTAAGACAACGCTCGATGGCGCGATCGCCGCAGTGAAGCAGGCGGAGAAGACCGTAGGAGCAGCGCAAGATGCGGTCGCTGCCGCGCAGGCTAGCGCGCATCAAGCGCAGTTCAATCTCTCGCAGACAATCATCAGGTCGCCGACGAACGGTACGGTGATTCAGCGCAACGTCTCCATCGGCGAAACGGTGGCATCGAGCTTCCAGACCCCGACGCTATACACGCTCGGGCAAGACCTGAGCCTCATGGAGATCGACCTGAACGTCGGCGAGCCCGACGTCGGGAACGTGCACGTCGGAGATCATGTCGATTTTTCGGTGCTTGCGTATCCGAACTACGTCTTTCACGGCATTGTCGCTCAGGTCCGTGAGAACCCAACGACCGTGGAGAACGTCGTAACCTACGACACGGTCGTCTATGAGAACAATCGTGACGGGCGCCTCCGTCCCGGCATGACCCCGACGGCGTCGATCGATGTGGCGAGTGCCAAGAACGCGCTCGTCGTCCCGCTCTCCGCGCTGAACTTTGCCGCCGCGGCGAAGCATGTCGCCGGCGCGGCGCCGCACGCCACACCGGCGTCCCCGTGGGGCGAGACCGGAAACGTCGAAGGCGCTGCGTATGTTGCCGGCAGCACCGGAAGCGTCATCGTCATCGAGAAGGGCAAGGAGTATCTGATCGCTATTCGTGTCATTCTCGTGAGTGGAGGACGAGCGGCGGTGACTCCGACAGGGAGCTCCAGGCTGCAACCTGGTGATCAGGTAGCGATTGCGGTACGCCGCTGATGAGTGCGGTCGTCGAAGTTCACGATCTTGCAAAGATCTATGGCAGCGGCCCGTCGCGCACGATCGCGCTTGATGGCGTCTCCGCATCCTTCGAAAGCGGAGATTTCGTTGCGGTCGTCGGCGCATCGGGCTCCGGAAAGTCAACGTTCCTGCACGTCATCGGGCTCCTCGACAGGCCTACGTCGGGGAAATATTTGCTCGAGCAGCATGACGTGCAGACGATGACCTCCGACGAGCTCGCGGATCTGCGATCGAAGAAGCTTGGATTCGTCTTTCAGTCCTATAACCTATTACCGAGGACGGATGCTCTTGAGAACGTCGAGCTTCCGCTCGCGTACTCCGGTGTTCCGCAGCGACAGCGCGAGAAGGCCGCGCGGTCCGCGCTGAGCATGGTCGGCGTGGAGGCGCTTGCGCGTCATCTTCCCAACCAGCTCTCCGGCGGTCAGCAGCAACGCATCGCCATCGCGCGGGCTCTCGTGAACAATCCGAGCTTGATCCTCGCCGACGAGCCGACAGGGGCGCTCGACACGAAGAGCTCGCACGAGATCATGGAGCTGCTCTCGGAGCTCAACAGAGAGCACAAAATCACGATCTTGTTGGTCACGCACGAGCGTGATATTGCCGCGTATGCTCGTCGCATTCTCACGTTCCGCGACGGAAGAATTGAATCTGACGTATCGAACACGCCTGAAACGGGCGCGGTGACGGTGGATGCATGAGTTTGCGCGGCATCATCGACGTCGCTCTTCGTGCGCTTGAGAGGAACGCATCACGTTCGCTGCTCACGATGCTCGGCATCATTATCGGCGTTGCCGCCGTCATCACGACGGTCGCAATTGGTTCAGGCGCGCGCGTCCTCGTCCAGCAACAGATCGCGAACCTCGGGAGCAACTTGATCATCGTGCTTCCCGGCGCCGTTATCACGTCGGGCGTGCGAAGCGGCACGGGTGCGGCCTCTTCGCTGACACCACATGACGGCTTGGCCATCGCCCAGCTTCCCGGCGTCGCTGCCGTGACGCCGGTCGTCACGGAACACGCGCAGGTCGTCGGTGGAGGAAACAACTGGAATACGCTGATTCAAGGTGTCGCTCCGACGTATGCCTACGTTCGCGCCTGGGACATGCTGGCGGGCACGTTCTTCACGCAGCACGATATGGACACGCTTGCGAAAGTGTGTATCCTCGGCACGACGGTCGTAACGAATCTTTTTCCAGACGACCCGTCACCGCTCGGTGAAAGTGTCTTGATCGGCAACGTGCCTTTCACCGTCATCGGTGTCTTGCAGTCGAAAGGGCAGAGCAGCTTCGGACAGGACCAGGACGACATCGTTCTCATCCCCTACACGTCCGCAATGAACCGCCTCACTGGGCAAACGTACGTCAACGCACTCATGATCTCGGCAGTCAGCGGCAACGCGATCGACGAGGTGCAGAACGAGCTGACGTCGTTGCTGGAGCAGAGGCATCGTATCGTTCCGCCGCAGCCGGACGATTTCTCCGTGCGCAATCTTCAAGACATCGCCAATACGGCGACGGCAACAGCGCAGATCATGCAGCTACTACTTGCGGGCGTTGCTGCCGTGTCACTCGTTGTCGGAGGCATTGGGATCATGAACATCATGCTCGTATCCGTTACGGAGCGCACGCGTGAAATTGGCCTGCGTATGGCCGTCGGTGCGCGCAGTCGAGCCATTCTCGAGCAGTTCCTCGTTGAGGCAGCCGTACTCTCAACCGGGGGCGGCATCATCGGAGTAATCGTCGGCGCGATCGTCACGGTTGTTGCTACCTTGCTCGCGCGATGGCCGATGAGCGTCTCTGCCGAGGCGGTCATCGCCTCCGTCCTTTTCTCGGCGCTGGTCGGCGTCTTCTTTGGGTATTATCCGGCGCTGAAAGCATCCCGCCTCGACCCGATTGAAGCGCTGCGTTTCGAGTAGGCTGCGTCCGAATGATCCCGACATTGCGCTCGTCGTGTCGCGTGACGGCTTGACATGGAGACGTCTGGGCCCGGTGCGATTCTGAGGTGAACGGGCCTCGAGGAAGCGGTGAAGGGTTTGGGAAGCGGAAAACGACAGCGGCGCCGTCAGGCTCGCGGGGTTTCCCG
Organism: Vulcanimicrobiota bacterium; assembly: GCA_030041225.1. Lineage (GTDB taxonomy): Bacteria > Vulcanimicrobiota > Vulcanimicrobiia > Vulcanimicrobiales > Vulcanimicrobiaceae > Tyrphobacter. Next base: position 58,458 of record JASHOG010000035.1, read on the forward strand.
TCGAAAGCCCTTCCAGATCCACATGAGCATGATGCTCGCGATAATGAGGAGCGAACCGCGAATAGCAGCAATGTAGGCGATTGCGACTCGCTGCGTCTCGAAGCAGTTTTCCATCGTGATAAGGAGATGTCTACAGGCCTCATGGGTCAGTGACCTGTAGATGCTACCTACGGCAACTTCTGCCCATGCGAGAACACCGAGTAGAATCAGCGTCGCAAGCCAAGGGCCTACGCGAGTCTTCGTCACGATGGCTACCGGATCACGGGGAACGCGCCCGCCGGCCATTTCGAGTCCGTACGGCGCAAACGTGAGCCAGGATGTCGTTCAGCGTTCGCGGATCGACGTCATCCGCTCGCGAAAAATCCATCCGCATCGAGGCGGCTGCTCCATAAGCGGTTTTGGCGTTGCGCGCGTTCACGTTGATACGCGGCGAGATCGCCTCGTATGGTTGCAGGATCGGGCGGAGCCCGAATGCGTCATAGAGCGGCTGTGCTACTGCATCGTAGATCGACATCGGCGGTAACCCTAAGATGAGCTCGATCGTATGGAGGACGGATGCCGTCGTATACGCCCTGTGATGCGTTCCCGGCAGCGCGTAGGGCGACGCTACGTAGAGGGTCGTGCGCTGGTCGTCGACATGGTCCGGACCATTCTGCGCGTCGTCTTCGATCGCAAAGATTGCCGTCGTCGCCCAGTATGGCGAGTGCGAGACCGTATCGACGATCTCACCGAACGCGTAGTCGTTCTGCGCAACGTATGCCTGCGGCGTGAGCTCGCCCGGGCGCGTCCCTTGCGTGTGGTCGTTGGGTAAACGCACGATGAGGAGCGCCGGAAGACTGCCGTCCGCGACGTACTTGTCGAACTCTGCCTTGAAGGCGAGGTACCGCGTTTGATCGCTAATCTCAAGATTCCAACCGGGATACTGTGGATCGACGTGCCCATTTGAGAGATCCGGCATTCGCGCGACCGCGGGAAACGCTGCCTGAAGGGTTGTGTGCCCAACCGCAGCGAGTTCGACGAACTCGCCATAATCGCGGTACGAGATTCCCGCACGCGCCGCCTCGTCCCAGAGGTAGCCATTGTGAGCCGTAGGTGCTCCGTAGACGGCTTCGAAGTCATAGATATTGCGACGGTGGCCGTTCTCAAGAGGCCACGTGCGTTCGACGTAGTCATTAGCAAAGGCCGCCGTTGACCAGTTATGACCATCCGCACTGATCTGCGCGTCGGCGAAGGCTCTGTCGAAGATGCCGAACCGTCGAGCGATCGCGTGCTGGTTAGGCGTGATGCGGGCGCCGAACCACGCGAGCGTCGGATCACCGTCGGCGCCGGGAAGATCGCCGAGCACTTGATCGTACGTGCGATTCTCCTTGATGATGTAAATGACGTGCTTGATAGGGCCATCGGGCCGCAGAATCGTCTGCGCGGGCGCGCTCCAATCCTGTGCCGCGTTCGCGACGACTTGAGCCGTGTCGAGCGCATCGGCGCCGACGATACGTATCGAGCCGTGCAGCGTCGCGCCGACGTACCCATAATGCGGCCCGGGAGCATACGGATCGTATTGCGGGTTTGCCGGACTCGACTCACCGTTCGCGTCACTCACGTAGAGCCGTGCCGCGCTGCCGACGGCAACGCCCGACGGATACCAACCAACGGGAATTCGTCCGAGCAGCGTGCGGTCACGAATGACGGCAATCGCGTTTTCCTGGCCGAGACTCACATAGAGATCCCGCGCGCCAACTGCGATCGCGTTCGGCGACGCGCCGTAGCCGCTCGTGCGACCTGCGTGAAGCGAGAGGTCGATGTCCGCAACGCGCTTGCGTGTGTGGAGATCGACGATGCCAAGCGCATCGTCGTCGCTCTCGGCGACGTAGAGCAGCGATCCGTCCTTGGAAAGCGCGAGTGCCGCCGGGTGCAACCCGACATCGATGTAACGCATGGCACGACTCGCAACGTTCACCGCGGCGATACGGCTTTCGCCACGGAGCGCGACGAAGATCCAGGCTCCATCCCGAGCGAACGTAACGTCGAAGGGATGGTTGCCGACGCGCAGGGCCCAGATCGGCTTCCCCGACGGCAATGCGACGAGCGACAGGCTCGACGTGAAATCATCAGTGAGCGCGACCTGGTTGTGGTCGGGTGCGACCGCAACTTGCGCCGGCCAGGATCCCTTGGGGACCTTGATGGGCGCATCGCTGCCGGTCGCAACGTCGACGTTCTCAACCGCATCGTCATTTGCACCGGCGATGAGCACGTGAGTTTCGTCCAGCCAGATGGGCCTGCCGAACGCACCGGGGAGCGCAATGACGCGTCGCTGCGCAAGCGTCGTCGCGTCGAGCACCTCGAGCGTCGGCGGAGCGCCGCCGGCATCCACGACGGCAAGCTGTGTGCCGTCAGGAGAGAGCGCAATCCCTTGAGGAAATAACCCGACCGTGCGCACGGGTCCTGACGGCGGGGAGATTCGCCATCCTGTCGGGAGCCAAACCGTACCGTTTGTCGCGACGGAACCGACGCATACGACCGCGGCCAGAACGAAAATGCACAAGACGCGCCCCATAGCAGTAACGGTTCCGCATCCGTGCCTGCGTGACCCGTTGCTAAGATGCCGAGCAGAGTCGGATTCTGCGTCGCACAGGGGCTGGGGCTCGGCGTGATCAGCCGCGTTGGTCATCCGATCGACCCTCGCACCGAATACGCGATACGCGCGCGACGACTTCGGAGCGCAGTACGGACTCGATGACGTCTGGGGGAGTTTTCCGAACACGTGAGTTGCGACTTCAAAGCGGACACAAACGGCTTTATCAAATGACTTGGAGGCATAGCCCCGATGACCCTAGATTCCGCTTTTAGGCAGGAACATTGGGACCCGACGGCCGAGTGACTCGCGTGTCCAGATGCATCTTCGGCATTCTGCTCCTCGCATCGCTCGCCGCTTGTGGCCAAAGAGGGCCCGTTACTAGCTCTGAGGCGAAACCGCCGTTTGCAATCGATCTTGAGTTCAGTCCAACGCCCCCGCATGTTGGAACGGAGACCTTCTTGGTTACTCTTCGCGACGGAACCGGCGCGCCGGTCACCGGCGCAAAAGTGCAAATCATGCCGAGTTTCGAATCGATCCACGGCGGACACCTGATCGCCAGAACCGGCATGGGCAGCACATCGGCGACGCTGACCGCCGCCGATGAAGGGAACGGTACGTACAGAGCCTCTATGATCCTTGCTAAGGCTGTGTACTGGACCTTCGGCGTGGAGGCGCAAATCGGCTCGAACAGTACATTATCGTACCAGCGCGGCGTAGAGGTTCAGTAAGGTAGCGTCGGACCCGGGTCCGCAAGTGCTCGCAGTGACCGCCTGCTGCTATGCGGCGGCCCGCCTACCTGTGTCTCGGTGACAGGGCTCGCGTTGTTGCCCCAGGCTGATCGGATATACGTGAGCACCGCAGCGATCTCAGCGCTTGAAAGTTGGGAGCCGTACGCGGGCATCGATCCGGCTCCGTGCTCAACGACTCCGATGATTTTGCTCGCGTCGGCAGCGAGTACGTCTGCATTTCCTGCAAGTGCCGGGAAACCCGCGACCCCCTGACCGTTGGAGCCGTGACAGGCCGAGCACCGTGTCGCGAAGATGTCTGCTCCGCTAGGCGCCGCACCGCCCTGCGCGACCGTACTCGTCCGCGTAAAGGGGCTCGTCAGCGGGCCCGAGAGCGGTGTCTCGAACTGCAACGCCCACTCCCACTCTGGGCGCCCATACGGCGCGCTGCTGTACCCAGCCAAAGGCACTTGGAAGCGTGCAATGATGAACGGCAGCTTCGCAAACGGATAGAACGACGTGCCGATGGAATAGTCGTGCTCGACTTCCCCCAAACCGTTGTTGACGTACTCGTCACGCGCGGTAACGACCGCCGAGTCATCGTAGACCGGCTCCAGGAGCTCGACCGCAGCGTCCCGCGCGTTGGGACCTGTCGGGTAGAGCGTCATGTTGTACGCGACTCCCGGGTTGCTGTCGTGGCTGAAGTAATAGAAGCCGTAGATTCCGGGAAGGAACTTGCTGTTCGGTAGCCAGTTGGGGTCGACGTCGAAGTAGGGGCTCCACCCGTTGTAGTTGTCGATGTCCCCGGCATAGTGCCCGGTTGGGTAATACTGGCCGTCGATCCCAAAGGCGCCAAATTCGTACGGCTGCGTCGGCGGTGCGTCGGCAAGAAGCCACTGAAATGCCTTGTCGCTTCCCGGAGTGATCGCAAAGTCCGAGGGAGTACCGGCGAGCGGATTATTGCTGCCGCCGCGCCAGGCAACTTGCACGTCCGTCGGCCCATTATCGTAATCGAATCTAAAGGTGAGTCTGTCATTCATGAGGTTATAGGAGTGCTCGCCAACGGTTAAGTGCCGGAGCGCGAATGCGTTTGCGTAGTCGGATGGGTTGGCAAGAAATGCCGGCACCGGCCCGGGATAATCGTTGCCGATGAGCAGATGCCCTAGGTCGTTATGGAGGAAGGAATACGCGAGCCACATCGTCTCCGGACCGACGCTCTGGTTGGTCGCCTGGTCTCCGCTCCAGATGCTGTTCTCGACTCGATAGGTGAAGCTCGGACCCAGAAAACCGGAGAAATACAGCATCAGATTGCCGACCGTGATCTTCTTGCTCTTTTGCTTGCTGTCGGCGCCGCCGACGCTGGTCCCGTCGATTTCCTCCCAAATCCAGACCGGGAAAAGCTTACGCCGTGTTTGCGGAGTGTTTATCGGCTGGTAAAACGTGCGCTGGAGGTAGCGTCCATACGCGTTCAGCGCCGGCACCATCGTATGGCAGGTCTGACAGTTTACGCCGAGCGCCTGGGCGAACTGTGGCTCCGCAGACACTCTTTCTGAACGCACCGCCGGCGACAACCACGCGGTAAGCGCCACTACCGCAATAAGCGAGGCTCGAATAACGATACGTGATGGGCGCTTGAGTCTCACCGCTCCAATCTCCACAAGCAAGCTCTGGCCGGATTCACTAAAGTTACCGCTTCCTTCCTAAGGCGATACCAGCAACATGCCAAAGCTTTGTGAACGGCTTGTGAATGTCTGAAGAAGGCCGGCTAACGTCGGTTTTCAGCGTACCGTGCCATCTTTTTGGGGGCGGGCCCAGGAGGACGCATTCCCTTAACCAGCCAAGCCCGCGGCTAGACTAATGAACCGCAGCCACCTGTGTTTCGGAGACGCTGGGAGCCCTGTTGCCCCATGAAGAGCGAACGTACGTCAGCACAGCCGCGATGTCGGCATCAGAGAGTCCTGGTCTATAGGCGGGCATGAGGCCTTTCCCGTGGACCACGATCGCGATGATCTGCGCCGGGCTCTTCGCGGTCACCGCCGAGTTGCCGGCGAGAGCGGGAAATGGACCGCCGCCCCTTCCGTCGGCTTTATGACAGCTTTCACATTTTTCAGCGTAGATCGATGCGCCGTTCGAGGCCGCCGCGACGACGTACGTGCCACGTCCGGAATGCGTCACACCAAGTGCGCTCATGAGAAGGATGAGCATCAATGCTAGCTCGAGGGAGCTCGTCGCCTTCACCTGCGTGGCCTCCAATCGTCGGCGTGGGTATTCCGCAGCGGTTGGCCGGCCCCTCCGATTTTGAGAGGCATCCGGCGTGATCGCAGCGCTTACGCGTATCCAGGGCGAGGCGCGGCGCCAGCTTCTCATGGCCACCACGCTCTACTTTGGAATTCTTTTTCTTGAAGGCGCCGTCGGTCACGTCCCGATCTTAGCAACGAACTGGCATAGCCTTGCCCTCCTTCCGGTCATCATTCTGCCCCTCTCGCTGCTCGCGCTGATCGCGGCTTTGCTCAAGCCTAGTGCTACGAGCGAGATCGCTTTGCGGACCGTGATGATCGTAGCCGCACTGGTCGGTATTGTCGGGTTCTTCACACATTTGGCGGCGAATGGCGTCACATTGAGCCGGCTCGGTCCGCTTCTTAGCGGTGCAGTCTTTCGCGAAGAGCCGGGACCAACGTGGCCACTCGCGATCGTGCTTGGGGGAGTCATGGGCATCGGCGGCGGCTTTGGCATTGCAACGGATGATCTCTTCCGAAGCGCAGTGCGGAACGGGCCAGTCCGGTGGCTTGATAAGCTCGCGTACCTGTCACTGATCGGCGCGATCGCGCTTTCGCCTTCGGTCGCGACCCTCGGCTGGTGTTGCGCTCTGACGGTGATCGCATGTGCCCTGCTCCTGATAAATGCAGTCGTGGGCCTCATATGGCTCGCGCTCACGCGGAGCGCGACATGATGGCGCGGCTGTTGGTGTTTTTGACGGCAGTGTTTGCCGGCGCTCTTGCCATCGAAGTACTTCAGTACCATCAAGTCGCAGTGCTTCAGAGCGATCGTTGGGCTCAGGCACCGCAGCTCTCCGGGCCGCTTCTGATATGTGCGGCTTTTCTCGTGCTTGCGTGGCCGAATCGATCGACGATCGGATTGTTCGCAATCAGTTGTGGAGTTTCGGTCGCGGTCGGAGTCGCCGGGACGTTATTCCATTTTGCGAGTCACTCGCTCGCTTTTTCCAACGCAACGGTCGCGGCGACGTGGCTCGGCGACCCGCCTCCGCTTGCGCCGCTGGAGTTTGCTGTCGCGGGGCTCATCGGCCTTCTTCCGGTGGCGTGGAAACGCGCAGAACTGCTGACTCTACGCGCGGTTCGCCCGGCGTCGGTATGCTATGCTCTTGCGGCGCTGTGCAGTCTCGTTGCTCTCGGTCTCGCCGCGGTGGCGGCGCTTTTACCGGCGGTTGGCTCGATAGTCGTGGCCATGGTCGTCGGCACGCTTGGCGCCGTTACTTCACGAGCTTATACACGTCTTTTGCGCTAACCGGCGGCGCTGTGTTTCCCCAGGAACTTCGTATGTAGTTGATCACAGCCGCAATCTGGTCGCTTGAAAGCGTGCCGCGCCAGCCCGGCATCGAGCCGTTCCAAACCTGCCCACGCTCGCGAACTGGCCCAAGCAATCCCTCTTCTACGGTGCGGATCACGTTGCTCGCGTTGCCCATTACAAACGAGTTCCCAGCAAGCGGCGGGGCGATGTTCGTTGCGCCCTGACCAGTTGCGCCATGGCACCCCGAGCAGTTGGTAGCATAGAGCGGTCCTCCGTTCGGCACAGCGGACACGAGCGCGGGCTGCGTGTTGGATGCAGTATGCGGCGGCTGCCTGGGCGGAGCCATGGCCAGCGCCGCGACCTGCGCCGGCCTGACCGGCGAGGCTCTGTTGCCCCAGGAGGAGCGAATGTACGTGACAACCGCAGCAATTTGAGCGTTTGAAAGTGTGCCTCGCCAGTCCGGCATTGAACCGCTCCAAACCTGTCCGTGCTCCCGAACGGGGCCGAGTAGTCCGTCTCGTACGGCGCGGATCACATTGCGCGCATTGCCGGTTACGTTCGTGTTTCCCGCCAGCGGCGGAGCGATGTTGACCGCGCCCTGGCCTTTCGCGCCGTGGCACGCTGAACAGTCTGCTGCGTAGAGCGATGCTCCTGAGGCGACGGGGGCCGTTTCTAGGAGCGCCGGTTCTTCTTTGGTGACGCACGCTGCGAGGCTGCTTGCGATTACTGCTAGGAGAAGCAGTCGTCCCATAATCGTCATCTTCCCTGTGGCCGTGGATGCCGCCTTTACGGCCTTTCCGTACTTTCTTCACGACTGACTCCGACGCGATTCCGTACGCCTCCACGAGCGACCCTTGCCATTCATCAGATTTTCTCAAGTGCGTGATATGCATACTCCTGTAGAGCCGGTACACTTTCAGAACGCATCTGGACCTCGATTCGAGCCGACACTGGCTATAAAGGGGTTAGAGCCAAGATCTCCGTTCAGGAGATGACGTTTCAATGAGTGTGCCCGCAACGCGAGGGAGCCGCTTTGCGGCTCTCTTTGCTTTCGATGACACTTCGCAAAAGTTTCCCAAAGAACGCGCATGCTCTGAGACATGACCTCTCTCGACACGCTTGTCGCCTTCGAACTGCTACGCGAGCACGGGCTGCGGGTCGCACGCAGCAAATACGTCGACTCCGCGGAGGATGCGATCAGCTTCGCGGAGCGCAGAGATGCTGCCGATCCGCGGTTCGGTCCGATTGTGCTGCGCGTGGCAGGTCTCCCGCCCAATTGGCGGCTCGTCCGTCAGTTTGAGAGCGAGGCTGCCATCCGGAAGTCATACGCGCTTGTCGCGATGGAGGCAGCCGGATCGCATGTTTTGGCGCAGAGTCTTCCATCGGGTACGGACGTGAAAATCGTGGGAGAGCACGTGCGGGATTGCGACGTGATCACCATAAGGCCTCCGAATGACCATCACGGAACACGCGAGGGTACGCGACACATGCTCCGGCATATCGTTGAGCGTCTTCGTGAGATGCTCGGGGAAGGCGACCTCGAAGCATTGGACGTGACCGTGCGGCTGCACGAGGGCGCCTACACGATCATCGATGCGCAGCTGATCGCTCGGCGCGCACCCGCATTGAGGCCTCGTCTTGGCCGGCACGCTCACGACCGAAAGGAGTACGGCTTTCGTCCGAGCGGCAAGCAGTAACGTTAGCGGCGCGTCGGCGGGCGCCTCGGTGCGGACGGATGCGCGTATCCAGCGCGATCGCGCCGTGCTCGTCGGCAAGGAGCGGATTGATGTCGAGTTCGATAATATCCGGATGGCGCGCGATGAGAAGGCCGACAGCCACGAGGATGCGTGCGACCGCGTCGAGATCTGCCGGCGGGTGATGACGGTAGCCTCCGAGGAGCTTGGCGACACGCGTTCGAGCAACCTGCGCTCGAGCCGTCGTAATGTCGAGCGGCGCGAGCTCGATTGCGGTATCGTTGATCTCCTCTACGGCAACGCCGCCGTGACCGAAGAGCACGACTGGTCCGAAGACGCTGTCGCGACTGCACCCTACGATGAGCTCGACAGCATTGGAACGCACGATCATTTCTTGAACGAGGAAGCCGTCGATGCGCGCTTTTGGAAATGCTGAGGTGACGCGTTCGAGCATCGCGTGTGCGGCTGCGTGTGCCTCCACCGCTCCGCGAACGTTTAACGCGACGCCTCCTGCCTCGCTTTTGTGTGTGATATCCGGCGAACGCAGTTTCAGCGCGACGGGAACGGCGAGCTCCGCCGCGGCGTCAGCGGCGCTCTCCACGTCGGCGACGATACGGCTGCGTGGCGCAGAGATGCCGTAGGCCAAAAGCACCTGTTCTACCTCGCTTGCGTCGAGCCACGTTCCACCTTTTGCTTGCGCAGCATCGAGCACGGCACCAACGGCAACCTCGTCTACGTCAAAGGGCGGCGGCTCAGGCTCGCGCTCGAGCCCATCGAGCAGAGCGCGGTAACGCACGCACTGCATGAAGCCTTCGATTGCGTCCTCCGGCGTCTCATACGTCGGGATTTCCGGTTCGGTGAAACGCGCGCGTGCGGGAGCTGCGGACTTCTCACCGAGCCACACCGTAAACACGTTGCGCCGCTCGCCGCGGGCACGTGCAGCGGTGACGCTCTCTGAAACGGCACGGGCCGTCTCGATTGGATCGTTGAGTGCAGTGGGACAGCAGAGCACGAGCAGCGCGTCGGCGGTGGCATCGGCGAGGAGCACGTCGAAAATGCGTGAGTACTCGCTCGGTGGAGCGTCGCCGATGATATCGACCGGGTTCCCATGGCTCCATGTACTTGGAAGAAGCGCGTTAAGCGCCGCGATCGTCTGCGGAGACAACTGCGCAAGCGTTCCGCCTCTTGCGATCAGGGCGTCGGTCGCGATGACGCCGGGACCGCCGCCGTTCGTGAGAAGCAGAAGTCGATTGCCGCGTTGCGGCTGCGCGAGCGCGAGCGTCTCGACGGTGTCGAACATCGCAGGGAGAGTCTCGACGCGCAGCAGACCCGCGCGTCGAAAGGCGGCATCGTAGACGACATCCGATCCGGCAAGAACACCGGTATGCGAACGCGCAGCCCTCGCGCCTTCCGACCGGCGCCCGGCCTTCACAGCGACTACGGGCTTTCGCCTGGATGCTGCCGTAGCCGCCGTGATGAACGATCCGCCGTTCGTAACTCCTTCGATGTAGAGAAGGATGGCGCTCGTCTTTTCGTCGGCAGCGAGATAGGCGAGTGCATCGGCGAAATCGACGTCTGCCATATCGCCGAGCGAGAGAATCTTTGAGAAGCCGATGCCACGCGGCTGCGCCCAATCGAGCACCGCAGTCACAAGCGCGCCGGACTGACTGACGAAGGCGAGCGACCCCGTGGAAGGAGTGAGATGCGTGAAGCTTGCGTTGAGGGCGGTCCACGGCGAGATGATGCCGATGCAGTTTGGGCCCACGATGCGCATGCGACCATCTGCGGCTGCGACGATTTCACGCTGCATTGTCGCGCCCGCCTCGCCGAGCTCGGCAAAACCTGCCGTAACGATGACGGCAGCCGATGTACCGCGGGCGACGAGGCCGCGCACGATCGGTAGCACTTGATCGGGAGGAACGGCAACCACGGCCAGCTCCGGCGTCTCGGGCAGATGCGCGACATCCGGATAGACCTTTATGCCTGCGAGGCTGTCGTGTTTCGGATTCACGAGCTCGATCGTGCCCGCGAATCCGTTGGCGGTGAGGTTCCGCAGCATGACCGCGCCGACCGAGCCGGGACGCTCTGACGCGCCGATGAGCGCCACCGAGCGAGGATCAAAGAGCGCTTCGAAAGGCTCGCGCCCTCGTGTCACTGCGGCTGGGACGAGACGAGAGTCAACGTATCCGGGTCGACTTCGTAGTTACCTGCAGAGACAAGATTGTTGGGATAGGCGCACACGACGCTATTCCCCGGACCCCAGATCACAACGAGATTCGGCGGTCCGCACGTTGTCTGCGTGAGCCCATAATCCTGGAGTAACTCCGCGCCTGGGCTTCCCCCGGCGAGCTGATACGAGGGATAAATCACCTCATCTTGATAGTCGATGATTGAGCCGAGCAAGACAAGGTCGGCGGCGCCGATCCAAAACGGCCCCCAGAACCCGCCGCCCCAATAGTACGGTGCCGGATACCAAGCGACGCCGTGATTCCAGCCCCATCCTCCCCAATGGTGCGGATTGTGCAGCGTACTGCCGGTGAAGCTCTGGCTATGGTACGGACCTGCCGCGTACGGCACGCGCACCGGTCCTGCGGGTGTCATTGCTCTCGACGGTGAGAGTGGGCGGCCAGAGACGTGCGATGGTACGGTCAAAGGACGCAAGGGCCCGGGGCGCACGTTAACGTCATGCGGAAAGCTGAAGCCGCGCGCCGGTACCGATGCCGGCCTCCCGCCGCCGGCAGGCGCCGGCCGGCCCCCGCGTTGCGCAAACGTCAGCGTCGGCAACGATACCAGCAGTGTCAACGCCGCTACACTACGCAAAAGTGCTGAGCTCATCGTATCCGTACCTCATCGAGCGTACCGACGACGATAATGTTCGTGCCGTGCTGCGTCCGCAGCGAGGCACGAACAGCATCCGTCGACAGTGTTAGAGTGACTGTTCCCGAAGCCAGCGGTATGGCGCGAACCTTGTGATCCTGGTGCAACGCGACACCGTATGGCAGGCAGCTCAAGCGCTCATTGCTGAAGCGGCACGCGCTCGTTGCCACCTGAAGCGCGCCGTGACCATCGGAGCTTCGCAGCCACAGAATCGAGTGCACGAAGCGCATCTCGACCTGGCGGTAGATTTTGATAGAGCCGTCGCTCTGGCGGACCTGAACGGTGCCTCTGGCCAGTGCCGTAGCCGGCAAGACTACCACCGCCGCCAAGAGCATGAGGCATGTAATTCGAAAACTCATGCACCTATTGTGCGTACGCGCAAAGAAGCCCGCGTGAATGCCAACCTTCTCGGAATCTTCCCAATCGAGCACGGAGGCGCTCTAGTCGATGCGCTTCTGGAAGCGCAGCACCGCGGTCGTGAAGACGGCGAGCCCTAAGGCGAGCAGCATAAGAATCTGCGGCCACAGGTAGTCGACCCCGATCCCTTTGATGATGATACCGCGCACGATCGTGAGGAAGTACGTGAGCGGAACGAAGTACGAGAGCACCTGCATGAGCTTCGGCATTGCGTCGACGGGGAAGATGAAACCGGAGAGCAGCATCGAGGGCAGAAGGAAAAGCTGAATGAGCTGCACGGCCTGGATGTAGGTCTTGGCGATCGTCGAGACGAGCGTGCCGAGTCCGAGCGTGGCAAAGAAGAAGACCAAGACGGTGAAGTAGAGGAGGAGCACGCTGCCGACGACCGGCACGCCGAACCAAAAGACGGCGACGAGCAGAATCATCGTAACATTGATATAGCCGATCGTCACGAGCGGCACCATCTTGCCGATCATCAACTCGCTCGATCTGATCGGACTCACGATGAGCTGCTCGAGCGTTCCAAGCTCGCGCTCGCGGACGATCGTCGACATCGAGAGGAACGTCATCGTGAACTGCAAGACCAGCGCGAGCACGCCTGGGACGATGAAGACCTCTTGGCGCAACCCGGGGTTGTACCAGGCGCGCGCGCGCACGTCGACGCCGATCCCGGATGGAGCCGCTCCTTCCAGCTTCAACTGCTGTATCTGGAGCTGCTGCGTGACGCTGCTGCCGACCGCCCCAGCAGCGGCGAGCGCCGCCTGCGCTGCGGTCGCATCGGATGCATCGACGCCGACCATCACTTCGGGCGATTTCTTCTCGTGGAGCAGCTTCGCGTAATCGGGAGGGATGACGATCCCAGCAAGTGCCTGATCGTCGTCGATATGGCGAACGACATCGCTCATGCTGTGAGCCCGGTACCTAATATCGAAGTAGGCCGAGTTCGTAAAGGCATCGAGCAACTGCTGACTCTCGGCAGTGCGCGAGAGATCCCAGACAATCGTCGGCTGATGCTTGACGTCGCTCGAGAGGTAGCCGTAGAGAAGCACCTGAATAAGCGGCATGAGCATCGTCGAAATGACGGTGCGATGATCGCGGAAGAACTGGGTGTATTCTTTGACTGCTATCGTCCAGACTCGACGCCAGTTCATGGGGTCCTCACGAGATCGGCAAAGACATCTTCGAGCGAGGGCGTTACGGGTTCGAGCGAAGCGATGGAAATGCCGAGACGGCTGACCGCGGCCTTGAGCTGCGCGGCATCCTCTTTGTGCGCGACTGTGATGTGCAACGCGGAGCCGTAGAGACCGGCGCTGCGGACGAAGGGCAAACTCTCAACGGCATCGAGAATGGCAACGTTGTGCTCGGAGACAATCTCGATCGTCTCGCCGCCTCCGGGCGCGTGCTTGAGGTTCTCGGGCGTGCCGCGCGCGATGATCTTTCCGCCGTAGATCAGCGCGAGCTCGTTGCAGTGCTCCGCCTCGTCGAGATAGTGCGTCGTGACGAGCACCGTCGTGCCTTCCTCAGCGAGCCCGACGATGATGTCCCAGAACTCGCGGCGTGAGAGTGGGTCGACACCGGATGTCGGCTCATCGAGAAAGATCATTTTCGGATCGTGCAGGAGAGTGCATGCAAGCGCGAGTCGCTTGCGATATCCGCCCGATAGCGTGCCGGCGAGCTGCGAGCGACGCTTCTTGAGATCGAGGCGCTCCATCCAACGATCGACGGCACGCTTCTCACCAGGGCCATAGATGTCGAACATGCCACAGTAGAAGCGCAGATGCTCTTCGACCGAGAGGTCATCCCACAGGCTCGATCCTTGCGGCATGTATCCGATGCGAAGCTTCACGTCTTCCGGATCACGTCCGACATCGTAGCCGAGGACCTCCGCGCTTCCGGAAGTAGGCGCGAGAACGCCGCAAAGCATACGAATCGTCGTCGACTTTCCCGCGCCGTTTGGGCCGAGAAAGCCCCATATCTCACCGGCGCGAATCTCGAACGAGATCGCGTCGACCGCAACGAAGCTATCGAATCGGCGCGTGAGTGCGTCGACGCGGACCGTCGATGAAACGGCTGCTGCAGCGCTCACGAGGAGAGCCTCGCGACGAACGTATCCTCGAGCGAGGGCGGAATAACGCGAAGCACCGCGTCGGTCACACCGGCGTCGCGCAACCGGGCCTCGATCGCCGGGATTGCGTTTGCGGCCGATGGGACGAGCGCGTGAAGCGCTTCGCCGAAGATCTCGATGCTGCGAACGCTCGGCTCGTCGCGCAAGGCTCGCCGCGCTTTAGGGCGCTGCTGCGTCGTGATCTCGACGACCTCACCTGCGAGGTGTGCCTTGAGGTCAGCAGGTGATCCGAGGCTCAAAATCGCGCCGTGCGTGATAAAGGCAACACGATGAGCACGCTCCGCTTCATCCATGTAGGGCGTGCTCACAAAGATCGTCGTTCCGCCGGCACTGATGCGGTAGAGGATGCGCCAGAACTCCCTTCGCGAAACAGGGTCGACGCCCGCGGTCGGCTCGTCAAGGAGAATCGTCGTGGGGCTATGGATCAGCGTACACGCGAGAGCGAGCTTTTGCTTCATGCCGCCGGAGAGCTCGTCCGCGAGGCGCCTCGTAAACGGCGCCAGCGCGAAATCGTTGAGGAGCTCCTGTGCACGTTTGGCGAACTCCAATCGCGGAACGCCGAAGATGTTGCCGTAGAAGCGAAGGTTCTCCATCACGGAGAGGTCTGGATAGAGACTGAAGCGCTGCGGCATGTAGCCGATCGCAGCTTGAACGCGCCATGCCTGACGCCGTACGTCGATGCCGTCGACGAGCAGCGTTCCTTCATCGAGTGCAAGCGCGCCGCAGATAAGGCGCATGAGCGTCGTCTTTCCGGCGCCGTCCGGGCCGACGATCGCAAAGATCTCGCCTCCCTCGACCTCGAGGGAGAGCCGCTCGATTGCAACGATCTCGCCGAAGCGGCGCGTGACGGCCGAAGCGGCGATTGCAGCGGGCATCTCAGGCGTGGATGACGGCGTCGACGGGAAGACCGGGTTTTAGCGTACCTGTCTTATCGACGAACTGAATCTTGACGCGAAAGACGAGGTACTCGATACGCTCCTCTTTGGTCTGAACGTTCTCGGGCGTGAACTCGGCGGTCGTGCCGATCTCCGTTACGGTCCCGACGAACGTGCGCCCCGGCAATCCATCGATCGAGACGTCGGCCTTCATACCGGTCTTGATCCTCGGCACGTCGGTCTCGCTCACGTACACGTAGACGTAGGGATGCTCGAGGTCACCGACGGTGATAACAGCGGCTCCCGGCTGAATGAGGGAGCCGTCTTCGAAGTTGTGCGAAATGACATAGCCATCGTACGGCGCAACCAGTTGTGTCTCCTGAACGGAGTTGCGCGCTAATCCAAAGGAGGCGCGCGCTTGCGCGAGCGCGGCGACCGCTTGGAGCCGCTGCAGACGTGAAGCACGCACTTCGAGCTCGTTGACGGCGACGCTGCGCCGATCGGCTTGCGCGAGCGCAACTGCGTCGCGCGCGCCTTTGAGCTGCGCGACCGAGGCGGCATACACGTTGCGCGCATCGTCGAGCGCCTGCCGCGGCTCGTCGCCCGTGCCGACGAGGCTTCTCGCGCGCGAGAGGTTCGTCGAGGCTAACTCGTACGCCGACTGAGCCGAGGCAAGCTGTGCCTGCGCCTGATCGATCGCGAGCACGGTCGACGAGCTCGCGATACCGAGATTCTCGCCCGCTTGCCCGAGACGCGACTGCGCGACGTCAACCTGCTGTTGTGCAGAGGCGACGTCAGCGAGTTCCTGCTCGAGGCTCAACGTGGGAACGACGCGCTCGAGCACGGCGACAACCTCTCCTTTCGTGACTGCGTCGCCGTCGTTGACGCGCAAATCGACCAGGCGCCCCTGGACCTTAGGCGAGAGATCGCTTTCAATCACCTCGATGGTTCCAGAAGCGAAGACCTCGTTTGCCGGCGCTCGTTGAGCAAAGTACCAGCCGGCAACTGCGCCGCAGATCACGACCACCGCCACAGCGAGAACAAGGCGCGTTCGTAGTCCCATACCATCGACTATAGCCGTAGGGCGAGAAGAGCCTAGGAAGTCCTTTTGAAGACGTTACGTTACGGAGCCAGAGCGTCTTCCACGGCGCGTAGCAGCTCCTCTGGTTCCGAGGGCTTCGGGACGGCCGCCTTTATGGCGTAGATCTCCATGAAGTCGCGCATCGCGGCATTCGGCGGTGTTGCCGTGTAGAGCGCAATCGAAACGTCGCTAAGCGCCGCGTCAATGCGCAGCCGCCGGATCACGTCGACACCCGAGATACCGGGCATGTTGAGATCGATGAGCAGGAGGTCGGGACACTCCGCCGCGACCGCAGCGAGTGCTGCCTCACCGTCGGCGGCTTCGACGATCGTATGGCCCGCGTGGCGCAGCACGGTTGCGACGAGCAGCCGGCTTGCAGCGTCGTCGTCAGCGACGAGAATCAGCGCCATCGCCGATGAGCTCCTCTATCTCATGGCGCAGCTTCTCAGGGTTAATGGGCCGCAGAATGAACTTCTTCGCCCCGAGCTCGAGGCCGCGCTGGCGGTCTCGCGTCTGCCACGCAGTCGAGGAGAGAAAGACGAAGGGAATGCGGCGCCGGCGGTCGTCTGCTCGGACGCCCTCGATGAGCGCGAAGCCGCCCTCCTCGGGCATGTGCAGATCGCAGAGGATGAGCGCGGGATGGATGCGCTCCAAGATCTCGAGTGCCTCGCGCACGCTCCTTGCCTCGGCGATCCGATAGCCGAAGGGCGTCAGCGAAGCGCTGAGGACGTCGAGATTCGTTTGCAGGTCGTCGACGGCGAGAATGATCTGCCCATCCTCCGGTTCCTCGCCTGCCTCGGCCGCAGTGTGCTCATGCGTCACGGCGGCCGGGCGATGCGATGATCCGAGATATGCCTGGATCTCAGGAACGAATTGCTCGGGATCGATTGGCTTCGCGATGTATCCGTCGAAGCCGCTTTTGAGAATACGCTCCCGATCGCCCGCCATCGCAAGCGCGGTAATCGCGATGAGGGGCGTCGCCGCGGAGGTGACTTCGTTCTTGAAGCGACGCGCAAACTCGTAACCGTCCAATCCAGGCATCAGGATATCGACGAGAGCCAGGTCATATGACTCAAGTTGCGCTTTTTCCAGGCCGCTTGGACCATCGCTCGCGAAATCGCACTCATAGCCGAAGGCTCGCAGCAAGTAGAGCATCAGATCGAGATTCGCGCGATTATCGTCGACGACGAGAATGCGCGGCGTCATGACGCCTCTTCGAGCAGCGGCAGCGAGAGCGTGAACGTGCTGCCTTTCCCGAACTCGCTCGTGAAACTCAAATATCCCCCGACGAGCTTCGCGAGCTTCTGCGAGAGGTAGAGACCGAGCCCCGCGCCTTCGACGCGCCGCGTCGAAAGTGGCTCCAACTGCTCGAACGCTTGGAAAAGCCGCTCGCGATCCTCGTCCTTGATGCCGAGCCCGGTGTCGATGACGCTGATATCACAGTGCTCCCCGGCGCTGCTCGCGCGCGTGCGCACCTCAATTTTAACGAAGCCTTCGTTCGTGTACTTGATCGCGTTGTTGGCGAGATTCAGGAGTATCTGCGCGAGTGCCCGTCGATCGCTCATGAGCGTTATCGGTTTTTTGGGGGCGCTCGCTGAGAACTCGAGTTGCTTCTCCGAAGCCATCGAGCGCAGAGAACTGTGGACTTCGTCGACGATCTCTTGCAGCACGATCCGCTCGAGGTGCAGTTCGACCTTTCCGGCCTCGATCTTTGTGAGATCGAGAATATCGCTTATGAGGGAGAGGAGATGACGCCCGCTGGACTGCACGATGCGCAACTGCTTCTCTTGCTCTTCCGTGAGCGGCCCCGGCAGACGCATAAGCAGCGTGCCGGTGAAGCCGATGATGGCGTTGAGCGGCGTGCGCAGCTCGTGGCTCATCGAGGCGAGGAACTGATCCTTCGCGGCGCTCGCCGCTTCGAGTTCCGCGTTCTTCGCTTGGAGCGCCGCCTCGAAATGCTTCCGCTCGCTGACGTCGCGAATCGCGCTGACGACGAGAAGCCCTTCGTCGGTCTCGATCGGGCTAAGGCTGATTTCGACGGGCACCTCGTTCCCATCTTTGCAGAGGCCGGCGAGCTCCATGCCTTCGCCCATCGGGCGTAGGCGCGGGTCGGAGACGTAACCGTCGCGGTGACCTACGTGATGTTCGCGTAGCCGAGCTGGGATGAGCATCTCGATCGTCTTTCCGAGCATCTCCTCGCGGCTGTAGCCAAAGAGCCTCTCGGCTTGCACGTTGACGCGGCGAATCGTTCCGGTGCGGTCGACGATGACCATTGCGTCAGGGTAGGACTCAAAAAACGGCAGCGAAGGGGTGGCCGAGAGCGGCATGGGGCTTCCTTCGCGGGTTCTTCATAAGCGCCCGCTACTATTTGAACTATGGAGAAGCTGCGACGCGAGCTCCACGAGCTTGCCAACATGCTCATGATCGCACAGGCCAACACGGAGGCGATGCTCGACGGCGTCGTCGAGCTCACCCACGAGCGACTCGAGGGCGTGCGCAGCGCTATCGCGGCGGCCACAGAGCGTCTTCGAGCGCTCGAAACGAGGGAGGAACCAGATGTCGAGGTTGAATGAATCGCTCTTCGTGCGGTGTCCGTATCATCGCGCGCGAGGCTACCTTGCGGCCGGAGTAGGGCGGCAGATTGACTCAAAGGAGCCGCTGACGCTGCAGGTTCAGCTCGTAGGCGTCGACCTGAAGAAAGACGTGGTCGTGACCTTCATGCCCGGCATCGACCCCATGCACATGGACCAGCCGTGGCGCATCCACTGGACGCCGGAAGGCGGTGGCCCGTATCCTGACTTCGACGGCGAGTTGACCGTGCGCGCGGACGACGATTACACGAACTGCGTGCTCGAGCTCGTCGGCGAGTACAAACCGCCGGGCGGAGTGCTCGGAAAGTCGTTCGATCTGGTTGCCGGCTCCCGCATCGCGGCGCTTACGGCGCGAGCGCTCCTCGAGCGTCTCGGCGAGGAGTTCGTGGCGCGCTATGACGAGGAGGAATCCCAAAAGCGCACTCCGGCTTCGTCCTAGCGCCGAAGTGAAGAAGAGCGACGACGCAGACGCACCGTTAGTGGGGACGCTCCGGTTCGTCTTCGTTATGGGAGGCACGTTTGCCGTGCTCTGGCTGCTCATGTATTGGCTGTTGCGGGACCGCTGGTAGATGCACGTTCACAGGTACGAACGCTGGTGGATGATCTTCGGGGTCGGAATGCTGATAGGGTTTCTCGCGCTTCTGGCGTTCGCGGCAGTAGCGAACAGCATCGTTCCCCCGAGCGGTATGGAGCAGATCGACCCGAAGCTCGTGGCGCAGACGCCGCCTTTCAACCACCCCGGCCTGCGCCGTTTAAGCGACGGATCGTACGAGGCCTATTACATCGCGCAGGTCTTTGCGTTCGATCCACCCGTCCTGACGATCCCTCAAGGAGCGAAGGTGACGTTCTACGTGACGAGCACCGACGTCGTCCATGGGTTCTTCATCCCGGGCACGGCCGTCAACATGATGGTCGTCCCCGGTTGGGTGAACACGCAGACACACGTCTTTCGTCGCGCCGGAGAGTACCTGTTGATCTGCCATGAATACTGCGGCATCGGGCATCAGAACATGTTCGGCAAGATCGAGGTGACGAGGCGATGACCGGCGACCTCCAAGTGCGCGCCGAGAACCGCGTCGTGATCGCACACATCTACACGTCGACTGCGGCGATCGCGCTCGGCGCCGTGTTCGGTGTCTTTCAGGGTTTTTCGCGCGCGGGCGCCGTCGCGGCGCCCTCATGGTTCGACTACTACCGCATATTGACGATGCACGGCGTCCTCATGGCGCTCGTCTTCACGACGTTCTTTATTACGGGGCTCTGCCTCTTCGTTACCTATCGTGCGATTCCGCGCGAGCGAAAGCTCACCATCGGTTGGATTGGATGGCTCGTCATGCTCGTCGGCACGGCGATGGCTGCGGTCGAGATTCTTGCGGGCAATGCGACGGTGCTCTATACGTTCTACGCACCCCTGAAAGCGAGCCCGTGGTTCTATATCGGTGCGACGATACTCGTCCTCGGGACGTGGGTCGTTGCCTACGAGATCTTCGAGAACGTCGTCTACTGGCGCAAGACGAATCCCGGAAAGCCGGTGCCCCTCGTCGTGTTCTGCGCGGCGGCGACCTTCGTGATGTGGATCGTCGCGACGCTCGGCGTCGTCGCCGAGATGGTGATGCTCATTCCCTGGGCCTTTGGTTGGGTACCGACGATCAACGTGTTGCTGACGCGCCTGTTCTTCTGGTACTTCGGCCACCCGCTCGTGTATTTCTGGATCATGGGCGCGTACATCATCTGGTACAACATCATCCCCACGCGGTACGGCGGGAACACCTTTAGCGACGGGCTGACACGCCTTACCTTCGTCATGCTCATCTTGCTCTCGACGCCGGTCGGTATCCATCACGAGTTCATGGAGCCCGGCATCTCAAGCGCATGGAAAGCTCTCTTCACGGTCACGACGTACGGCGTCGCAATCCCGTCGTTCATCACCGCCTTCGCGATCTTCGCCTCCTTCGAGCTCGCGGCGATCAAGCAAGGGCGAAAGGGCTTCATCGCAACGGTGAAGTCGTTGCCGTGGAGTGACCCTGCGTTCGCCGGCGCCGGATACGGTATGCTCCTCTTCATCCTCGGCGGATTTGGGGGCCTCGTAAACGCATCGTACGGCATGGACGCCGTCGTGCACAACACGATTTGGATCGTCGGGCACTTTCACGTGACCGTTGGCGGTCCGGTTGCCCTGACGTTCCTCGGCGCCGCGTATTGGATGATACCGCGCCTCACAGGTAGAGCACTGTGGAAACCTGAGTGGGCGCTCATGCAGACCCGCCTCTGGTTCATCGGGATGCTGATCATGTCGTTTTCGATGCACTTTGCCGGGTTGCTCGGTGCGCCGAGGCGCACGGCGGAGGTCAGCTATCAGGGAGCCGCGGTGGCGCAGGCATGGCATCCTTACATGACGGTCGCAGCGGCGGGCGGCGTCTTTCTCTTTCTTTCGATCCTCATGTTTGTCGCTGTTGCGCTCGGCACGCTTCTTCAGAATCGGAAGACCGAACCGATGGAGGCCGCCTTCGCCGTATCGGCGACGCCCCCGGCGGCGACACCCGCAGCATTGCAGCACCTCTTCCGGTGGGGCCTGATCGCCTTTGCCTTCGCCGTCATCGTCTATGCCGGGCCAATCGGCGAGATCATCCGTCACCCAGGATATGGCGTTGCCGGCATGAGAACATGGTAACATCAGAGGCCGCTATCCGTGGAACGAAAGCGCATTTTGATCGTCGAAGATGAGCCCCAGATCGTCGAGGTGCTGCAGGCATATCTCGAGCGTGAGGGCCTCATCGTCGAATCAACGGGCAGTGTTGCCGGCGCTCTCGACGCCGTGGCGCGCTTGCGTCCAGATATGATGATTCTCGACATCACGCTCGAAGACGGAAGCGGCTTGGACGTTCTCAGGCAATCGGGCGCGAACGGCGGCGGCATCCCTTCGATCATGCTCACCGCTCGTGCGGAGGAGTCCGATCGGATCGTTGGTCTCGAGCTCGGTGCTGATGATTACATCACGAAGCCTTTCTCGCCTCGTGAGCTCGTCGCGCGGGTGCGGGCGCTCTTCCGCAGGCTGGGGGAACGCACTGGGACCGCGGCGCAGCACGCGACGAGGAAGACACGTGTCGCCGAACTGGAGATCGACCACGAGTTCCACGAGGTGCAGATCTCCGGAAAGCCCGCAAACCTCACCGCAACCGAGTTTCGCATCCTGACGCTCCTCGTAGAGAACCCGGGCGAGGTGTTTACGCGCTCACATCTGCTTGACCGGCTCAATGACGATGGCGATATCTTCGAACGTACGCTCGATCGACACATTAACAACCTACGTAAAAAGATTGAGCCGGATCCGCACAACCCGCAGTACGTGCTGACTGTCTATGGCGTCGGCTACAAGATGCGTCGCCCTTAGGCCCTGTTCGTGTTTAGGAAGATTCTCCTCGCCTTCGATGGGTCGACGTGCTCGCGCTCGGCACTTGCGACGGCGCTGAGCCTTGCAAAGGCTGAGGGCGCCAAGCTGACGATATGTACGGTCGTTGATCCGATCCAGGTCGCGGACAAGAATGCGCCGGCGCCGCCGACGCAAGGTGCGTTGAATGCAGCGTGCGCGGATGCGAAGAGCGTTCTCGACGAAGCGCTCTCGGAGGCGCGGACGGAGGGCATCGACGCCGAGGCACAGCTGATGGAAGGCGAGCCCGCCTACGAGATCGACCAGTGCGCGCAGCGGGTCGCGGCAGATGCGGTCATCCTTGGCACCCACGGGCGCTCTGGGTTGAAGCGGCTCTTCTTGGGCAGCGTGGCTGAGGAGACGCTTCGCAACTCCCGAGTACCGGTGATCGTCGTGCACAAGACATAGCCGCCGCAACAGAATATTCGCAAGTTTTTCGCGAGTGATTCCCCTCTGCGCCGTAAAGTCGGCACTGAAAGGGGATGAGATGACTAGGTATATGGATCACTCGTTGCACGAGGCCGTGCTCGATGCGCTCGAGGCCGAGCCCCGCGTGGATGCGGGTAAGGTCGCCGTGGCCGTTGAGAGCGGCGTTGCCACCCTTTCCGGGACGCTTCGGAGCTTTACGGAGAAATGGGCTGCAGAGAGCGCGGTCAAAAGCGTGAAAGGGATACGCGGGCTCGCAAACGAGCTGCGCGTCGAGCTTCCGGGGATGCACATTCGTGACGACGCGGATGTCGCGAAGACGATCGTGCAGGTACTGCGGTGGGGCGGCTTGCCGGAGACGGTTCAAGCCGAGGTACACGATGGGTACGTGACGCTTCAAGGGGAGGTTGATTGGCCATATCAGCGTAACGATGCGCGCGACATGGCGCGTCGTCTCGAAGGCGTGCGCGGCGTCTATGACAACATGACGGTAAAACCGATCCCGGTCGACCCCGTGCAACTGCGCCGCGCAATCGAGAGCCGGTTCCAGCGGGTCGCCGCATTCGACGCGAAGAACGTGCGCGTTGCGGTGAAGCCGTTCGGCGTCGTCGAGCTTTCTGGAAACGTCGGGAGCCTCGCTGAGTTTGACGAGGCCGAATCCGCCGCGTACTCGGTCGCGGGAACGACTGAAGTCCACAACGAGCTTCTCATCAACGGCGTCTGGTGAGGTACATTCGGCCGTTCGAGTCTATCTCGAGCGCGGACGTCGCGCTGGTCGGAGGGAAGAACGCCTCGCTTGGCGAGATGTACCGCGAGTTGACGCCGCTCGGCGTGCGCATTCCTGACGGCTTTGCGGTAACCGCTGATGCATATCGGCACGTGCTGACGGAGGGCGACGTTTGGAGGCGGCTCCACGCCGCCCTCGACGGGCTTGACTCATCTAAGGTCGCCGATCTCGCGGTACGTGCACAGCGCGCCCACGAGGCGGTGCTCGCTGCAGCCATCCCGGAGGATCTGGCGAAAGAAATTCTCGACGCGTACCATGCCCTGCAGGCGCGGTACGGCGCCGATGTAAGCGTCGCAGTGCGCAGCTCCGCAACCGCGGAGGATCTCCCGAGTGCTAGCTTTGCGGGCCAGCACGAGAGCTATCTCAACGTTCGGGGCGACGCGATGCTCCTCGAAGCCTATCGCGCCTGCCTTGCGAGCCTCTTCCTCGAGCGCGCCGTGCACTATCGCATCGATCAGGGGTTCGACCATTTCAAAGTCGCCCTGTCTGTAGGCGTTATGAAGATGGTTCGTTCGGACCTCGCCGCGAGCGGTGTCGCGTTTACGCTCGACACAGAGAGCGGCTTTCGAGACGTCGTCTTCATCACTGGATCGTATGGATTGGGTGAGAACATCGTCCAAGGTGCCGTCGATCCCGATGAGTTCTTCGTCTTCAAGCCGACCTTCAATCAAGGGTTTCGCAAGACTCTCCGCCGCCGGCTCGGCTCCAAGGAGCGCAAGCTCATCTTCGCCGAGAGCGCGTCGCTCGCTCAAACAACGCGAAACATCGATACGGCCGAATGTGAACGCCGGCGGTTTTGCCTAAACGACGACGAGGTCGCAACGCTCGCAAGCAATTGCATTCTCGTAGAGCGGCATTACGGAGTTCCGATGGACGTGGAGTGGGCGAAGGACGGCGAGGACGGCACGATCTACCTCGTCCAAGCGCGTCCGGAGACCGTCGCTTCCCGCCGCGAGCTGAGCGTTATCGACGAGTACCACGTCGATGCCACGCAGAAACCGCTGGTCACCGGGCGCGCCGTGGGATCGACGGTCGCCTTCGGCCCCATTCGTATCGTCGCATCGAGCGCCGATCTCGATGCGTTCAGGCCGGGCGAGGTTCTCGTCGCGCAGACGACGACGCCCGACTGGGAGCCCGTCATGAAGATCGCAAGCGCGATCGTTACCGACCGTGGCGGTCGAACCTGTCACGCGGCGATCGTTGCGCGCGAGCTGGGCATACCTGCGGTGGTCGGAACCGGCACGGCGACGAGCGCCCTCACCCTCGGTGCTCAGGTGACGGTTTCATGTGCGCAGGGCGAGGACGGGCGCGTCTATGACGGCCGCATCCCCTTCAAGGTAGAGCACGTCGATGTCGGCGCGCTCGAGCATCCACGCACGAAGATCATGCTCACGCTCGGTGACCCGGACTCGGCCTTCGCGAGAAGCATGCTCCCAAATGACGGTGTCGGGCTCGCACGCATCGAGTTCATCGTATCCGACGATGTGCGCATCCATCCAATGGCGCTCCTCCATCCTGAGCACGTGACCGATCCGCAGGCGAAGAGCGCGATCGCGGCGTTGGGAGCGAATTCTTCGACGCCAACCGAGTACTTCGTGCGGACGCTTGCGGAAGGCGTCGCGACGCTCGCAGCGGCCTTCTATCCTAAACCGGTTATCGTGCGTATGTCGGATTTCAAGAGCAATGAGTACCGGCAACTCCTCGGCGGTGAGAGTTTCGAGCCGGTGGAGTCGAATCCGATGCTCGGCTTGCGCGGCGCGTCCCGGTATACGCATCCGCTGTACGCTGAGGCTTTCGCGCTTGAATGCGCTGCGATGAAACGCGTCCGCGAGGAGATGGGCATGATCAATGTGATCATCATGATTCCATTCTGCCGTCGCGTCGACGAGGCGGAGCGCGTGGTTGCAAAGATGGCTGAACTCGGACTCCGCCGAGGCGAGAATGGCCTTCAGATCTACGTGATGTGCGAGATTCCGAACAACGTGATCCAGATCGACGCGTTCTCCCGTTACTTTGACGGCTTCTCGATCGGCTCGAACGACCTGACGCAGCTCGTGCTTGGGATCGACCGAGACTCCGATCTCGTCGCGCCGGAGTTCGACGAGCGCGATCCAGGCGTGATGGAGATGCTGCGTCAGACGGTCGCCGGCGCGAAACGGAATGGGCGTGCCGTCGGTATCTGCGGGCAGGCGCCGTCGGATTACCCCGAAGTGGCGGCCTTTCTCGCGGACCTTGGAATCGACTCGATGAGCCTGAACCCCGATAGCGTCCTAAAGACGATGCGCGCACTCGTGAATTCGCAGGGAAGACCGCTTCCTCACACCTTCGTCGGCGCGGCGTAGAGTGGGTCGCATGAAGGGTAAGATCCTCGTTCCCATCGACGGCTCGGAGAACTCGCTGCGCGCCCTCGATCTCGCGGTCGAGCTTGCGGGCGCCGTGGACGCAAGCCTTGACCTGTGCGCGGTGGTCGATACGGCGCGGATCGCGAGACTTACCTTCGGCGAGCCGCAGCTCGAAGCGTGTGCCTACGATGCACTCACCCAAGAAGCGGAGGCCGACCTCAAACGAGCCGCCTCGCGTGCACGAGAGAAGAGCAGTACGAAGCTCGACACGTTCGTCGCATGCGGCGATCCAGTCACCGAGATCGAAGTAGAGGCCGATAGGTGCGGTGCGTCGATGATTGTGATGGGCACTCATGGGCGCACGGGATTGCAGCACCTCGTCATGGGCAGCGTCGCGGAAGGCGTCATGCGCCACGCAGTGGTGCCCGTCGTCGTGGTTCCACCCGATCGTAGCAGAAGTGTTTCTAAAGAGCAGACAGTTGCGTGAGCGATCAAGCCATTATCACCGTAACACTCAACCCGTCGATCGACGCGCCGATTGCGCTCGAAGAGTTGCGTCTCGGTGGTACGAACCGATGCCTGTCGAGCAAACTCGAGCCGGGCGGAAAGGGAATTAACGCCAGCCGGGTCATCACACGGTTGCGTGGCGAAACGCTGGCATGTGGCCTAGCAGGCGGATCTACGGGAGCACTGTTGCGTCAATGTCTCAACGACGAGCTCGTCCCACACGCTTTCGAGCAGACCGAGACCCAGACGCGCCTCGATGTGATGATCTACGAGCGTGGCGTGGAGCGTCGCACCAGATTGCTGGAAGCCGGCGCGCCGGTGACGCAACACGAGCTGGAGACTCTACGCTATCGTGTACGCAAAATCGCACCAGGCAGAGTTGTCGTTCTCGGCGGAAGCCTTCCGCCGGGAGCGTCACCAGCTACATATCATGATTTTGTCACTGCGCTAAACATCTGCGATGCGCGCTGCATCGTTGATGCGTCCGGTGAGGCACTCGCGCAGGTTCTCGCGGCGCATCCCACGCTCATCAAACCGAACGAAGAAGAAGCAGGTCAGGTGATAGGGCGCGCCATCTCGAGCGATGAGGAAGTCATCGAGGCCGCATATGAGTTACAGAGACTCGGCGCACGCTCTGTCGTTATCTCTCGTGCCGAGAAGGGAGCGATCGGTGTCGACGAGCTCGGGGGTCTGTGGAAGGTCGAGGTTCCCCAGGTCGCGGTACGCAGCACGATAGGCGCCGGTGACTCAATGGTCGGCGGGATTGCGCTCGGCCTTAGCCGGGGAGAAACCTTTGCGCAAGCGCTTGCGCTCGGGGCAGCCGCAGGAACCGCAAGCATTGCAGCGGCGGATCGGGAACTTTGCCGGCTCCAGGACGTCGAGGAGATCCTCGCACGCGTGAACGTGAAGCGAATTACGCTGCGGATGCAGGCTGAAGTTTGAGCCCGCGCGGTGGCGGCCGCTAGCCTTCTGCTACAGGAGCGCCGTCTTCCCCCGCGGTATGGGTGGTATTGTGAGCGACGCTCGCTGGGCCTATAGCCTGCTGAGCACGACGGGACTATCCTTCGCGACGCTAGCGGTCGCGCTTTTGACGCACACGCTCCTATGGTGGGCTCAGTTACTCGGACTCTTGAGCGGCGATTATGATGCGCACGCACACGGATCGATCGCGCTCGTTTCAGCGATGTGCGTCACGGCGGGATCCGGAGCAGCGTTCGTCTATTTCCTTCACGTCTTTACGCGAACAAAGGATTCGCTGGCGGACCTCGCGCGCTCGTGCTTGCGAACTCTCCACCTTCGGCTGGGGGCCTTCCTGGCTCTTGCGGGAGGTGCAGTGTTGTACGCCATGGAGAGCTGTGAACAGCTTGCTGCGCATCACCTCGACGGCCCCATGAGCGCTTTCGGCGGAACACCGGTAGTGGGATTCGCGGTTCTCGTTACCGTCGCGTTACTCGTTATGGGATTCTTGCGTGCGGTGTGCGCATGGCTTGCCGATGCGCACGAGCGCATCGTTCGTGTCGTGGCGCTCTTCGTACGCCGTGGTGTTGATGCACAAAGCCCGGCGTTCGCGCGCCGCGACCTCGAATGCTCGCCCACCCGTCGCGCCCTCCTCGTCATACAGACTCACGGTACGCGCGCTCCGCCTCTCGACCTCGCCTTCTAACGCACACCTTTCACATAGCGAGGTCGTTTATGTCAACTCGTGCTCAACGGCGCGCTCAGCGCGCCTCGCAGTCGCGTCCCCCTCGAACGTGGATCGCGCCATTCGCAGTGGCGGTCGTCGTTGCTCTTGTCGTCGTCGGCGTGGTGATCGTCAATCGCACCACGGATGTACCGCCGCTGATCGAGGAGGTACCGAGCGGTCTCACCGTAGGCGACGTCGCCCCGCCTTTTTCCGTCACGACGTCCGTTGGCCAATTCACGCTGGATGCGGTACAGGGACCTGTCCTGCTCGAGGTATTCGCCTCGTGGTGCCCGCATTGCCAACGTGAAACGGCCATCCTCAACCAAGTGTATGCTGCCTACGGCAGGAGCGTTCACTTCGTCGCAGTGTCGGGAAGCGGAGTGGGGATGGACCGTGCTTCCCCGGAGTCTCAAGCGGACGTTAACACATTTGCTCAGTACTTCCACGTGCAGTATCCAATTGCGTTCGATCCTTCCATGGACGTCGCGAAGGCGTATTTTCAAGATGGGTTTCCCTCGATCGTGCTCATCGGCGCCGACAAGCGCGTGCTGTTCACCCACGCGGGAGAGATCGGCGTACAGGACCTTGAGCGCGCCATCGAAGCGGTTCTCGGGAAAGCGGGCGGGTGATGAAGAAGCTCATCGTCGTGGCACTCGTCGTGTCCGCATCCTGTGCGGGAAGCGGCGGACCGCGCTACGCTTTCGAATCCCGGCCGCGCCCTGTCGTCTCGGGTCCGGCGCGGGCGGTATCCGGCGGACCGATGTTCTTTACGTCTAACGGAGAGCTCTATATCTTGGCCGGTGAACGCGTCGGTCAACGCACGGGCTTGAGCGTCTACGTTTCCAGCAACGGCGGC
>JASHOG010000036.1 GCA_030041225.1 Vulcanimicrobiota bacterium
CCGAACAACTACACGTGCGCTTATTTCGCGAACTCGTCTTACAACGGAGACAACTGGTACAACGGCACGAGCCCGAACGATAAGGCCGCGAACTTCGTGACGCCGTACCAGTACGAAGAGGAGTCGTACGCGCCCTCCAGCTCGTCCATCTACAACGGCTACATTCCGTTCAATCTCTACCTCCAGGCGCAGATTCACATCTAACTTTGGCATAGGGCCTTAACGGAAGAGCAAAGACGAGGGCCCCGAGGTTTCACACCCTCCTCGGGGCCTTCTCTTTGTCCCTTGCCGTACGTCCTGATTCGCGTGATGGACGAGCATGATATACTTACTGACGATGTCGCGCCTCGAAGGTGCCTACGAGCAAGCCGCGGACCGTCTCAACGCAGTTGACACGCGACTCGACTCAATGGACGCGCGGCTCAACTCAATGGATCGGCACATTGCAGACTTGCGGCAGGAGATGCACCGCGGCTTCGCCTGGCTCATGGGCGGTATCGCCACGTCGTGGGTGACGATGATGCTAGCAATCCTCTTCCGTCGCTGAGGAGCCACGTTACGCCGCTGCTTTGATGATCTCGGCGGGCTGGATATGCAGCTCCGCTGGAAGCTCGCCGTAGGCAAAGACGTCGATGCACAGCCCGGAGCGCAGCAGCAAGTCGGCGAGCAGCGGGCGCAGTGGGCCGGTGCAAATAACGGCGGCGTGCTCGCGCGGCACACGCGAGGCGTAGGAGTCTATGCGCTCGCGAACGAGCAGCGTCTGGTCGGGATCGAGGGCACCGCGCCCCGACCATGCTTCGACCAATCCTCGTTCGAGCGCAGGCTCGAGCAGGAGCGGCTCGAGCGAGCGGTTCCGACTCCGTAGGAGATCGGGAACGATGCGAACGCGTACGGACTCCGCGAGCTCGACCGCCTCGCGTGCTCCCACCTCGATCATCGCTTCGAAGACCGCGATCGGGTCCCGCGGCCACACGTGCTCCCGCAGGAGTAGATGCAGTGCTCGATGCACGACGCCGAGCGGCAGCGCCTCGCCCCCGATCTCTTTCACGAGCGCGGGCGCACGCAACTTCAGGTGCTCGAGCAGCGTCTGAAGCTCTTGCCGGCCGAAGAGCGCGCTTGCGTTTGCTCGCACGACCTCCGCGACGTGCGATCCGATGACGGAGATCGGGTCGAAGACGAGTGCGCCTGCTTCAACGAGCTTCTCGCGCGAGGCGGCGTCGATCCACGCAGCAGGTAACCCGTAGACGGGCTCGGTGACGACCGTGTAGCCCAGACGCGCAAGGCGTTCGCGGTCGCCGACGGCGAGGAGGCGTTCGAGCTCGAGTGCCCCGGCGCCGGTAATCCGGTCGCGCACGAGCACGCGGTACTCGTTCGGCCCGACTTCGAGATTGTCGCGCAGACGTACGCCGGGAAGCACGAGGCCGATCTCGGAGGCGAGCGCGCGCCGGACCTCGCCGATGCGATCGAGCAGCGCGTCACTGAGCGGCGGCGTCAGGAGGCGCACGAGCCGGCTCCCGAACTCGATCGCAATCGCATCGACGCCGATCATACCGAGCGCGAGCTCCGGGCGCCGCATCGCCCGACGCGTCGCCGACTCCTTCTCCGTCTGCGCGCTGCGCGCGCGATCTCGACGACGGCGCTCCGCGAGCTGCGCTCCGACGAACGCACTCGCGCCAAGCGCAAAGAAGAGGATATGCGGTAATGCCGGTACGCACGCGAGCACGAGTAGCAGGGCGCCGGCTCCGCGTAGCACGTCGGGTCGCGCCAGCATCTGCGCGGCAAGATCGGCACCGAGCGCCCCCTCCGCGGCGACGCGCGTTACCATCATGCCCATTCCCGTCGAGATCAGAAAGGCGGGTAACGTCGTAACGAGCGCGTTGCCGATCGAGAGAAGCGCGTACGTGTTGAGCGCATCGAGCGGCGAAAGCCCATGATAGGCGACACCGACGATGACGCCGCCGACGAGATTCAACGCAACGATGACGAGGGCCGCGATCGCGTCTCCCTTAACGAACTTTCCTGCGCCGTCCATCGCGCCGTAGAAATCTGCCTCGCGCTGCACGCCTTCGCGCTTGGTGCGCGCCGCCTCGCCGTCGATGACGCCCGCATGGAGCTCGGCGTCGATCGCCATCTGTTTCCCCGGCATCGCGTCGAGTGTGAAGCGCGCCGCAACCTCGGCAACCCGCTGCGACCCGCTCGCGATGACGACGAACTGGATCGTCACGAGGATCGCGAAGACGATGATGCCGACGACGAGGTTCCCACGCACGACGAACTCGCCGAAGGCCGGAATCACGGCTCCGACCGCGCCGGGGATCTCGCCCTGCGTCAGGATCAGACGTGTCGCGGAAACGTCGAGCGAGAGGCGGAAAAGCGTTGCAACCAAGAGCGCCGGCGCGAACGCCGAAAACTCCAGCGGCTCCTCGACGGTGACGGAGAGCAGCAGCACGAGTGCCGACCCGAAGATGTTGATACCGAGAAGAAGGTCGAGCAGCCACGGTGGCAGCGGCACGATCAAGATGGCGACGATCGAGAGCAACATCGCTGCGAAGAGGTAGGTGCTCAGGCGGTTCACTCGGCGAGCAGTCCTTGACGCGCGAGCGCGAGGACGATCTCCGCAACGGCGACGTAATGCAGCGCCGGGATCGGCTCCCCAACGCGCCCATCGCGAAAGAGCGCGCG
>JASHOG010000037.1 GCA_030041225.1 Vulcanimicrobiota bacterium
GTCTACAACCAACGTGCTTTGCAGAAGGTTTCGTAATCGCGCTGGTTCTGGTCGGCGTATGCGGCTGCGAAGTCGGTGAGCGCGCGCTCGAAGGCTCCCGAGCGGCCGAGGTACTCGCCGATCGCCTGCGGGTCGCTCGTGCGCGCGTGTGCGCGCGCGAGAGCCCAGCCGCAGTGCGAGGCGTAATCGGCGAGCTCCGCGGCGTTCAGAAGGTTGATATCGACCGTGACCTTCATGTCGCGTAACTGACGCACGTAGAAATCGTGCTCCTCGATACGCGTCCAACCGAGGAAAAGATCGGCCGCGGCCTGCATCAGCCGTTGCCCCACGACGACACGCTCGGCATGACTCGCGAACGCGCTCGGTGCCACGTACGGTTCGAGCGCCGATGACGTCGCCTCCTTGAGCTGCAAAATCAACGGTTCGTCGCGCTGTGTGACAAAGAGGGCGACGAGGCAGCGCGTTCCGACGCTACCGACGCCGACGACCTTACGCGCGAGGCCGACAAGCGTGTAGCGCTCAATGAGAGCGCGAACATGTGTCGGCAGCGAGGCGCCGTACAATGCTAAGAGGGACCGCGCACCGGCGGCGCGCTCGTCAGCCGCATCGAGGGGAACGACGAGCGGCGGGTTCGCACGAAAGGCGAGACGGCCGTGCTCATCGCGCACGAGCTTCGGCGGAAGGTGCTCGCCCGGGCCCATGCTCCTCGACTCGTGCAACTCTGCGACACGGCGAACGTCGATGCGCGAGTACCAAATCTCGAGCGGCGTCAGTGCAGCGAGCTCGCGCATGCGAAGACGGTACTCACGACCACAAGCGCACACCGCATCCTCCCGTGCCTTACGGCCGAGGTTGCGATCGCGCGCGGCAATCTCGACGCTTGCGGCAAGGCGGAGAACATCCCATTCCCACGGTCCGGGCAGCGTCTCGTCGAAGTCGTTGACGTCGAAGACGAGCCGCCGTTCAGGCGTCGCGAAGCCGCCGAAGTTCGAAAGGTGGGCGTCGCCGCAGAGCTGCGCGCGCAACCCCGTCACCGCCATGCCCGCAAGGTCGGCCGCCATTACCGCCGCCGCACCGCGGTAGAAGGCGAACGGCGACGCGCGCATGCGTTCGTGACGAATCGGCAGGAGCTCTGCCACGCGACCGCGCTCCTCCGCAGCGATGAGTGCGAGCGGATCGGGCCGATCGCTTGCGGGAACCCAGCTACCAAACGCCGAGCGCGGCACGCTCTTGCGTAAGCTTCGGCCTGCGGGCTGCATGCTACCGCGCTTTTGACGCTGGGCGCTACTGCTCTTGCGTCTGCGGCTCCAGGAACTGCTCGACGAGGCGACGCTTTGCGCTCTGATCGGGAATGATCGAGTCACCATAGTCCGGCAGCTCGACGTCGGAGACGTACGGCACTTGCGCCGTCACGATCGAGTGCGGGGTGATCTGCCGGAAAGCGTACGCGAGGCTCACCTCCTCCTGAGGGGTCAGGTTCGTTGTGACGTCCTTGCTCAGCGCAGTGACGAGCGGGGCGAGGTGAAGAAAATCGCCGAGGCCGTTCGAGCGTAGCCGCGTGATGATTGCGCGTATCACGTCCTGCTGGCGCATGATGCGGCACGGATCGCTGCACCAGTCGTGCCGGAAGCGCGCGTAGCCGACGGCGTGCGGACCATCGAGGTGCTGGAGCCCCTCTTTGAAGTGGACGTGCAGGTGCCCCCACGTGTCGTCGTAGTCGATCGTGCCGCCGCTGCAGCCCGTGTGGTACATGAGACAATCGGATGTCTTCACATTGACGTCCACGCCCCCGATCGCATCGATCAAGTCTTTCATCGTGTCGATACGCAGGATCACGTAGCGATCGAAACCTGGAATCCCCAGCCACTTCGCAACGACCGCTTGGGCCTCGGCGGGGCCGCCCTCCGACTGGGCCTCGTTGATTTTCGCCTGTTCGCCGTTGGGAAGTGTCGCGACCATGTCGCGCGGCACCGAGAGCTCGTAGATCCGATGGTGCGTGAGGTCGAGGCGAATGGCCATGATGATGTCGCTGCGGGAATGCGCCGACGTTTCCTCGTCGAGCTGGTTGTAGTCGTAATCGAGCCCCTCGACGAGCACGAGGACCTGTGATTTGCCGAAGAGCGTTTGCGGATCGGGAACCGTTGCCTGTTCCACGATCTCGAGCGGCGAGCGATGCGTGATCAAGGAGTATGTACCGAAACCGATGAGCGCGCACATGATGAAGAGCAGAGCGATCTGCCAAGGACGTTTCATGATGGAAATCCTGTCGGCTGAGAGTGAAATGGCGCGCGAGGGCGCGCCGGGCTTTACGCAGCCGCCGGAGGTGGTGGGCGAACCGTCGGGTGATCGAGCAACGGCTCGAAGACGTGGACGAGTTCGACGAAGGGAGCGCGCGAGGCCGGTCGTGCGCCGATCGGCAGCATGACGAAGCGCTGCAGAGCTCGTACGACGGCAACGACGTGCGTCGCAAGTGCACGCAAGGCGCGCGAAAGGAGGAACGATACGACGACGCAGCC
The DNA here is from genome assembly GCA_030041225.1 of Vulcanimicrobiota bacterium. Lineage (GTDB taxonomy): Bacteria > Vulcanimicrobiota > Vulcanimicrobiia > Vulcanimicrobiales > Vulcanimicrobiaceae > Tyrphobacter. The sequence continues at coordinate 2,517 of JASHOG010000037.1, forward strand.
GCTGAAGTGCAGCGCGAGACTGATGGGCGCCGGCGCACCAAGCCAGACGGCTCCGCCGAGGAAGTGTCCCAAGACAACGTGCTGCTCAGTGGTCTCCATGACGAAGAGCACGACAAGCTGCAGCGCAAAGATGACCGGAAGCATGCGCCGCACCGAGATCTCGTCGAGCTCGTGCGCCGTGAAGCGAATCCCGAACAGACGCATCACCGCGAGAACGAGAAAAGTGAGCGAGAAGAGCGCTCCCGTGCAGAGCGCCGGAATGACGTCGGCGTTGCTGTGGTCGGTGAAGTTTCCTATTCCGAAGAAGCCCGCGTTCGAGAGGCGCTCGACGATCGGGTCCATCGTCGCCGCCGCGGTCACGGCCGCGGCGAGCGCGAAGATTACTCGCTTCCCGCTTGCCATCCTACAGACCAATCGTCGTCGCGCGTGTGCAGCGCGTAGCCATACACACGTAAGTGGGGCCACAGCCGTGCTAACGGCTCACGGATACCGCTGCACACGAGGATCGGGACATTGTTCTCGTACGACATCGCGTGCGGATCCGAGAAAACGGCCGCCACGCGAACGTGCGCAAACAAGCGGCGAGCTTTCGCCAGGCCGGTGTTCACCTCGATCACGGTCTCACCGGAGTACCGCTGCGGACCCCAGAGCCAGAAGTTGTTGTTCCCGCTGATCGCATGCGGTAGCCCAAACGCCTCGCCATAGACGTCGATTGCGCTCGCCTCTCCGAAGTTGCTCGCGTAGATCGCAGTGTTTGCGCGCTGAACCGGCGGTAGGCTCTGATAGACTTCGGCAATCTTCGCAACAAGCTCAGGCCAGCCGAGCATGTCGGCGTAGTACTGAATCGGGACGCTACGCCGGCGATCGTCCGGGAGGCCGAAGTCAACGTGGAGCGTTCGTCCGACGGCGTTCTGATACGCAATGTAGCTTGAGAGCGGAAGGACGGGCAGAACGAAGGGAACCGCCGGCAACGAGACTGCCAGGACGCCGGCTGCGATCGCAACACGCTGCGCGCGCCTGGATCGCGTCCACGATTCGATCGTCACGGCTCCGGCCGCGATGAGGTACGGATAGATTGCGGAGGGGTAATAGTTCTTCGCGTCGAGGGCCGCCATCATCGCGATGAGAAACGCATACGCGTATGCGAGCCAACGCGTCTGTTCGCATCGCGCGAGCACGATGAGGCCGATGATCCAGACGATCGAGAGCAGCGGATTCATGATGAGCACTTGCTGGAGCAAGAACGGCGGCCCGGTGACGATGAACTCTCCGCTATCGTTGTGCAGAACCTGGATCATTGGGAAGTGGTGTACCGCCTGCCAAATAAAATCAGGGAGGATGACGATGACGGCAAGTGCGCACCCCGCGGCGAACCAGCGTGACGCGAGCAGGCGGCGTTGCGGCGTGCAGAGCAGCCCGAGAATGAGCGCAACCGCGAAGAAGGCGACGCTGTACTTGCTCCATGCGGCAACTCCCACCACTGCGGCGGCGGCAAGCCAAAGTTTCGGCGAGGCGCCTTTGACGATGCGCAGGACGATGAGCGCAGCAAGCGGCCAGAGAGCGATCTCGATCATGTCCGGCGTCAAGCGCATCGAGTTGGCAGCGAGTACCGGGGCAAGCGTTACCACCATCGCCGTGAGCACTTCGGCGAAAATGCCGGCACCGAGCTCTTGCGCGAAGAGACACGATACGTAGACCGTCGCACCGGCACACAACGCGGGAATGAGGCGTAACAGGAACAGCGAGTTGCCGAAGCTCTGAGAGAGCGCGGCGAGGATCGGCGTCAGCGGAGGCTGGTCGACGTAACCGAGCGCCGGGTGACGCCCGCACACAATGAAGTAGAGCTCGTCGCGAAAGAAGCCGTAGTGGGGATTACCGAGCGCGTGCAAAAGCGTCGCGAGCGACGCCATCCCGAACGGAATCCAGGTGCGGACCTTCACGACGTAGCCTTACCCCTACAGCGGGGCTTCCATCCTGCACCCACCATGCAGGCGCTGCGTACGGCGCCGCAACACTCTCTCCTTCGAAATGCATGCGTGGATTATGGCGCTGCTGGTCGCAGCGCTCGACCCTCTCCCGCTCGTCAACCCTTTCATTGGCACCTCAGGGACCCAGCAAGGGGGGCCCATCGATACCTTTCCGGGGGCGGACGTGCCCTTCGGGATGGTGCAGTGGAGCCCGGACACGCCGTCTCAAAACGCGGGCGGTGGATATGAGTACGGCGACCACGAGATTACAGGCTTCAGCCTCACGCACCTGAGCGGCCCCGGCTGCAACGTCTTCGGCGACTTTGCGTTCCTACCGGTGCTGGGAACGGTGAGCGATCCCACGCACGCGACTGTCCCGTTCTCGCATACGAACGAAAGTGCGAGCGCCGGCCGATACATGGTGAAGCTCGATAACGGCGTCTCAGTCGAGTTGACGGTTACGCCACACACCGGTCTGGGCAGCTTCACTTTTCCCGCGAGTACCGCAGCCACGCTTCTCATCAACGCGTCCTCGGACCAGGCGGGTGTGAGCGATGCCGACGTGCAGATCGTCGGCAACGAAGAGGTGACAGGCTCCGCACGCAGCGGCTCCTTCTGCGGCATGCCGGACGTTTTTCGAGTTTACTTCGCAGCCGTGTTCAACCGGCCGTTCTCGTCGTACGGAACATGGCGCGGTGCGAGCGTGACGCAGGGTTCTCGCGGTTCGAAGGGCGCAGGAAGCGGCGCATGGGTAAGCTTCGATACATCGGGCGACCCCGTCGTCAAGGTAAAGGTGTCGATCTCGTACGTGAGCGTCGCGGGCGCGCTTGCGAACCTTCACGCCGAGAACAACGGCTGGGATCTCGGCGCGATCGAGAGCGCCGCAGCGCGGCTCTGGCGTGACGTCTTGGATCGGATAGCGATCTCCGGCGGGACACCACAAGAGCAGACGGTTTTCTACACGGCGCTCTACCATGCGATGCTCCATCCGAACGTCTTCAGCGACGCCGACGGCCGCTATCGAGGGTTTGACGGCAAGGTTCATCGCGTGCGCGCAGGGCACCAGGAGTATGCGAACTACTCCGATTGGGACATCTATCGCTCGGAGATGCCGCTCATCGCGTTTCTCGATCCCGACCGCGCGAACGACATGGTACAGTCGCTCCTCGATGCCGCGACGCAGGGTGGGCTTCTTCCCCGCTGGGCGCTGGTGAACGGTCCGACGAGCGTGATGGGCGGCGACTCGGTCGACGCGCTCATCGCCGGGGCGTACGCTTTCGGCGCACGCGGCTTCGACCTACACCTTGCAGTTGCGGCGATGGTGCACGGTGCGAGCGACCTCGATGCGCCGAGCGAAGACGGCTGGTACGTCGAGCGCCCCGAGCTGCGCGAGTATCTGCACCGCGGCTACATCGTCAACACGCACACCACGTCGGTCGCACCCGTTCCCAATGGCGCCTCGGAGACGCTCGAGTATTCCTTCGACGACTTCTCGATTGCGCAGCTTGCCCGCGCCGCCGGCGACCGGGGCGTCCATCGGACGTTCATGCGACGCGCCTCGAACTGGGAAAACATCTTCGATACGTCGACGGGCTACATCGCGCCGCGCGACGCTGACGGAGCTTTTATGGCGACGCCCATCACCGACGCAGGGCAAAGCGGGTTCCAAGAAGGCAACGCCGCGCAGTATAGTTGGAATGTTCCACAGGATCTGCGCGATCTCGTTGCCGCGATGGGTGGACCTGCCGTCGTCGTTCCTCGGCTCGACACGTACTTCTCCCAGCTCAACGCCGGGCAAAACGAGCCCTACGCGTGGCTCGGCAACGAGCCGAGCCTCGGCGGGCCGTGGGTCTATCTCTCGGCAGGCGCACCCTGGCGCACGCAGGCGGTGATGCGTCAGGCACTGACGACGCTCTACTTCGATTCGCCGGTGGGATTGCCGGGCAATGACGACCTCGGCGAGATGAGTGCGTGGTACGTGTGGAGCGCGATCGGCCTCTATCCGCAAAACCCCGCCATGCGCTTTGTCGACATCGGCAGCCCGCTCTTCAATCACATTGTCGTCAAGGCACCGCACGGCCCGACGATTACGGTCGATGCACCCAGCGCTGCGGATGATGCGCCATACGTGCAGTCGCTTAGCGTGAACGGCACCGCTACGCAGAAAACCTGGCTCGCGCTCCCGATGCACGGCAACGTCGAACTCGCGTTCGCGCTCGGTGCGACGCCGAATAAATCATGGGGCAGCGCCCCCGACGACGCGCCGCCGTCGTTTGCCGCCGGTTCTCCGACGTTTCCGTCTTCGAGTGCGGTCGGGCTTGCGCTCGGCGCCGTCTCTTCACAGCAGCTCTCGTTCACGCTGAGCAATCCGGTTGGAAGCGCGCCCGCGCACGTCACATGGGCGGTAACGCACCCGTATACGCTGCGCGCCGTGCCGGCCTCCGGCAGCGTCAGCCTGTCCGCTGGGCAATCCACGACCGTAAGCGTTGCGCTCGAAGCGAGTCCCGGCAACGCGGCGCATTTCGAGACCGTTCGCGTCGACGCGACTTCGAATGGCGTTCACCTGCAGCATGTCACCGGTGCCGTGCGTATCGGCGATCCCAACGCACCCGTACGGCTCGCCTATCTCGAGAACATCTACGACAACAGCGTGACGCCGATCGATCTTGCGACGGATGCGATGCTCCCGAAGATTGCGGTCGGTACGTCGCCACGCGACGGCGCATTCGGCGCCGACGGCATGCTCTATATCTGCGATCGCGATGGAGCGACGATTACCGTCATCGATCCGAACAAGCTCGTGGTCGTAAAGACGATAAAAGTGGGGCAGAGCCCGGAGGGGATGGTCGCTGCACCGGACGGCATGCTCTGGTTCGTGAATGGCGACGACGGTACGTTGCAGGCGATCGATCCGAAGACGGAAACTGTGAATCCGCCGATTCCGATCGGCGGGGAGCTAGGTGGTATTGCAATCGTCGGGACGACGGCATACGTCACGGTGAGCTCACTCAACGAGGTCGTGCCCGTCAACCTGCAGACGCATCGGCTCGGCACGCCGATCGCGGTAGGCATGACACCCGAGGGCATTGCTGCCTCGCTCGACGGGCGACGCCTCTACGTCGTCGATCGTGGATCGAACGACGTGACGCCGATCGACGTCGCGAGCGCAGCGGCGCTTGCGCCGATCCACGTAGGGGTTGCGCCGATGAACGTGGCGATTGCGCCGGACGATCGGACAGCATACGTCGCGAACTACGGCACGAACACCGTGACGCCGATCGACCTCGTCTCCGAAAAGGCAGAGCCGCCGATCGTCGTCGGCGGCTCACCCTATGGCATCGTGGCAGATGAAGACGGCTCGACGATTTGGGTCGTCAACCATCAGGACAACGATCTTGTTCGGATCGACGCGAAGACGAAGCGCGCGGGGAAACCGATCGTCGACCTCAACGGGCCGACGACCATCATTCTACCGCCGGGGAGCTAAACCGGAGTCGCTTTGAACGAATACGGGTGCGTGGTGCCGTTGTTTGCGGAACCCGTTATCATCCCGTCGTGGAAGTTTCCGTTGAGCTGCCAACTGCCCTCGAATCCGATCGTCAACCAGATCTCGTCACCTTGACGACCACCTGTGACCGGAATGCGACTCGGCAGTCCTGCCGGATGGTAGTAACCGGTCACGTTTCCGTTATCGTGGTACACGAGATCGATCGTTCCGGTAACCGGATATTCCGCGGTTAACGGGTTCCAGATATCGATCCTGAAGCTCGCCTGGTTCGCAGACTGCGACGGAGCGCAGAGCGAACCGCAGACGGTCGCGCGTGCGACACCAATCGAGCCGGCGCCGACCACGAGGGCGGCGAGCAGTGAAAATGCAACGAACCGTTTCATCATTCTCTTTTCAACCTCTCGAGACTACTTCGTACTCGGCAACGCCGAGTCATTTGGAATAGGGCGGCCGATGAAGTAGAAGACTTCGCGGCCGTAAAACTGGTAGGCGCGCCCGAGAAGCTTCCCGCTGCTCAGCGTCGCGTTTACGTGCAAGCCCTGAGTTCCGCCGACCTCGAACGAGACGTTCTTACCCGAAAGCCTGCCGACGATGGGCTCGACGGCGCCGTCGGTCGGTTCGGTTGGCCGATAGTACCCACTAATGGAACCGTCGTCTGCGATGGTCAGGTCGAGAACGGCAGAGACAGGGAAGCTCCCCTGGGTGCCGGCACCCGGAAAGCGGTAGAGCTCGGTATAGTAGTGCTGCGTCTGTGTCGCCTGGGCGGCCGGAGCAAGCGTGGGCGGCGCGAGAAACGCGAATGCGACGCAGATGGCGGCAAGCCGGCCACGGGTCATGACGCTCTTATAACGGCTCCTCCCCAAGATTAGTTCAGGGGCTGCTGAGGATCGAGAAGCCGGCGTAGGGCTGGAGAGCCGGTGGAACCGCGATCGATCCGTCAGCCCGCTGGAAGTTCTCCATGATGGAGAGCAGCGTTCGCCCGACGGCAAGTCCTGAGCCGTTGAGCGTGTGAAGCGGCTCCGGCTTGCTTTTCGCGTTGCGCCGGAATCGGATCGCGGCACGGCGCGCCTGGAAGTCGGTGCAGTTCGAGCAGGAGCTGATCTCACGGTACGTATTCGTGCTCGGCACCCAGACCTCGAGATCGTACGTCTTTGCCGCGTTGAACCCGACGTCACCGGCACAGAGCGCGACCACGCGATGCGGCAGCTCGAGCTCGCGCAGGAGAGAGCCGGCGTCATCGACGAGCGTCTCGAGCGCTTCGAAAGAGCGCTCCGGCTGCGTGAGCCAGACGAGCTCGACTTTGTCGAACTGATGCTGGCGCACGATGCCGCGCGTCTCCTTTCCGGCGGCGCCGGCCTCTTTGCGGAAGCACGGCGTCAAGGCGGTGTATTTGCACGGAAGCTCGGCGGCGTCGATGATTTCGTTACCGCGCAGGGCCGTCAGCGGGACCTCAGCCGTAGGAATCATGTAGAGGCCGGTGTCCTCGTCGCGAAACATCGCGTCGGCGAACTTGCTGAGCTGGCCCGTCGACCACATGGTTGTGCGCGTCACGAGATACGGTGGAGCGATCTCGACGTACCCTCGCGCGCTTGCGCGGTCGAGGAAAAACTGCGCGAGAGCCCGCGCGAGTCGCGCTCCCTTTCCTTTTAAGATGGAGAAGCGACTGCCCGAGAGTCGCACCGCGCGTTCGAAATCCAGGATGCCGAGCGCCTCGCCGAGCTCCCAATGCGGTTTCGGCGTGAAGTCGAACTGCGGGCGCTCGCCCCACGCGCGCACGGTGACGTTCGCACGCTCGTCGGTGCCGTCAGGAACGCTCCCGTCGAGAAGATTCGGCAGGTGCTCCAACAAGGCACGCAGCGGCGAGCCTTCGAGCTCGGGAGCGAGCTCGCGCACGCGCTCTTGACGCTCCTCGATGAGCGCGGAAAGCGCGTCGAGCTGTGGTCGGCGCTCGGCGGTGGCGGCGGCCTTGTCGGACGACCGTCCTATCTCCTCGGAGAGAGAGCGCCGCTCCGACTGCGTGCGTTCGAGATCGGCGAGCGCGGAGCGGTACTCCGCATCGAGGCGCAGAACGTCGTCGACGACCGAAGAATCGAGCCCGCGGCGCTGTAGCGAGCGGCGAACACGGTCAGGATCACGGCGTATGACGACGATATCGAGCATGACGAGAGGCTTCGACGCGAAACGATTGCTCCCGCCGAGCGAGGCGCTGAAGCAGTATTTTGCCGTCGTCTCACTTGTGGCGCCGCGCGTCGAGCACGTCGCGCTTGACGACGCCTATGGACGCATTCTCGGCGAGTCGATTGAAGCCGATCGCGATTACCCCAACGCACCGCGCTCTTCGATGGACGGCTTCGCGCTGTGCGCCGCATCGACACCGGGCATGCTGCGGATTACCGGAAGCATTCGCATCGGACGCTCGCCGGAGCGCGCGATTGCGCGTGACGAGGCGATGCGCATTCCAACCGGCGGGATCGTACCGGAGGGCGCCGATGCGGTGGTACCGATCGAACGGGTTGAGATCGCCGGCGAGAACGTGCACGTTCGCGATGCCGTCAAGGAAGGAGAGGCAATCGTCGCTCGCGGTGCCGACATGCGAGCGGGAGAACACGTCCTTTCGGCGGGGCGGCGCATCGGTGCGCCGGAGCTCGGACTGTTCGCGACGCTCGGCATTGCCGACGTCCCGGTCTTTCGCAAGCCCGTCGTCGCAGTGCTCTCGAGCGGCGACGAGCTCATCTCGCCCGAGCGAGAAGCAAAGAGTGCAGATGTGCGCGACGCGAATCGCTACGCGGTCGCAGGCTCGTTACGCGCGCTCGGTGCGCAGCCACACCACTATCCGATCGTGCCCGATCGCGATGGCGCGATGGAACGTGCGTTGCGTGAGGCGGTCGGAGAGTGTGACGCCGCCGTCGTCAGTGGTGGATCATCCGTCGGCGAGCACGATCGAACGCCGGATGCCGTCGCCGCACTCGGCGAACCGGGCGTCGTCGTGCACGGATTGCGCGTGCGCCCCGGGAGGCCGACGATTCTGGGTGCCGCCGGCAAGAAGCCGGTTGTCGGGCTTCCCGGCAATCCGTTATCGGCGCTCGTGATGCTCGAAGCGGTTGCCGCGCCGATCGTTGCTGCGCTCATCGGCACAACGCCGCCGTACGTCGAGATCGACGCGCCGCTTGGCGAGCCGGTACGCGTTCCCGACGGATGGACGTGGTATCTCCCGGTTGCGCTCGTCGACGGCCGCGCGCACCCGCTGCCGATGCACTCTTTTTCTGCGAGCGTCGCCGCGCGCGCAAGCGGCTACGCTTGTCTCGATGAGAGACACGGCGGGTATTGCGCGGGCGACATCGTGCGCGTTCGACGGTTTCTCTCGGGCGGAGCCTAGGTTTCCTCATGCGCGCGACCCGCGTTCTCGAAGCGCTGCCGGCGAACACGCCGTTTATTGGGCCTGAGCGCCTGATGCGCGAAGGCGGATTACGAGAGCTCGTGCGTCTCGGCGCGAATGAGAGCGCATTCGGGCCGTCACCACGTGCGGTAGCGGCAATGAGCGGCGAGCTCGAGCGGCTCTCCTGGTACGGCGACCCCGATTCCTACGAGTTGCGAGAAACGCTCGCGGCGCGCAACGGCTGCACGATCGATCAGATTCTCGTCGCATGCGGAATCGACGATCTCATGGGGCTCGTCGTGCGCGCCTTCGTCGAGATCGGTGGCGTCGCCATCGCGGCGCGCGGAACCTATCCGACCTTCGCATATCACGTAGCGGGGTATGGTGGCCGCCTCGAGACCGCACCGTACACAGACGCGGGCGAGCCCGATCTGGAAGCGCTCTCTGCCCTTGCGCATCAACTGCATGCGTCCGTTGCGTACCTCGCAAATCCCGACAATCCCAGCGGTACCTTCATCTCCGGTGAACGCATTGCGGCGTTCTACGAATCGCTGCCGGTCGGGACGCTCCTGCTTCTCGACGAAGCGTACGCTGACTTCGCCGAGCAAGAGCTTCTGCTCGAGCCGCGCTTCGAAGACCGGCTGATCCGAGCGCGCACGTTTTCGAAGGCGTACGGCTTGGCGGGCGCACGCATCGGGTACACGCTGACGACGGCGCATAACGTCGAGCGATTCGAGCGCATTCGTCTGCAGTACGGCGTCAACCGTAACGCGCAGATCGGCGCACTCGCGGCGCTCGAGGATGAGGCGCACCTCGCATGGGTCGTGCGTGAGACGGCCGCCGCGCGGGATGCGTACGCAGAGCTTGCGCGAGGCGTCGGCATGACGGTACTTCCATCTCGCGCGAACTTCATCTGCATCGACATCGGCGATGCGCGGCGAGCGACACGGGTGATGAACGCGTTGCTCGAGCGCGGCGTCTGGATTCGTAAGCCGGGGGCACCGCCGCTCGACCGCTGTATCCGAGTCACTGCCGGAACGCCGCCGATGCGCGAAGCGTTCGCGCGAGCGCTGCGTGACGTGCTGAGGGAGATCGCGTGAGGTACGCGATCCTCTCCGACATCCACTCGAACCTCGAATCTCTGCAGCGCGCCTTTGCGTTGATCTCGCCGGAGGATGTCGTCATCTCTCTCGGCGACGTCGTGGGGTATGGGCCGAACCCCAACGAGGCGATCGCGCTCCTGCGCAGCCGCGTTCGACACGCGGTGCTCGGCAATCATGACCTGGCAGCGATCGACAACTTCGGGGTCGAGCATTTTAACAAACCGGCCCGCACCGCAATCGAGTGGACGCAGGGTGTGCTCGATCATGCAGCGCGCGCGTGGCTTGATACGCTCGGCTACGAGTTACGATTTCCCGAGTTTCTGCTCGTGCACGGTGCTCCCGTGCGGTACTTCGAGTATATTCTCCAGAAACGCGACGCGGCGGAGGCGTTCGACGCGACCGACGCGCCGCTCATCTTCGTTGGGCACACGCACATCGCCCAACACTGGGTGCGGGAGCCGAACGGCTCGGTCGGCCATCGACACGCGCAGCGGGGAGGCGAGCTGACGCTCGAGCAGGGGAAACGCTACATCGTCGACGTTGGGTCCATCGGTCAACCCCGCGACGCGAACCCGCAGCCGTGCTTCCTTTTCTACGAGCCTGAGCTGCGGCGAGTGCAGTGGGTGCGCTACGCCTATCCCGTGGAGCAGGTGCAGCGCAAGATCCGTGCGCTGAAACTACCTGGATACCTCGCCGATCGGCTGGAGGCGGGGCGTTGAGCGATAGCGTGCCGATAGACGACGGCTACTGCTTCGCTTGCGGACCGGAGAATCCGATCGGAATGCACCTTCACTTCGAAAATCTCGGAGACGAGGGCGTGCGCGCGCAGACCGAGCTCGCGCCGCAATTTCAAGGATGGCGCGGGATCGCGCACGGTGGAATCGCGATCTCGTTGCTCGACGAGGCGATGGCGCACGCGGCGGGCTACGCCGGTTATCGAGGGGTTACGGGCTCGATGTCCATTCGTTTTCGCCGGGCGGTGCCGCTCGGCGAGCCGATCGTCATTCGCGGGCGCGTCGCGTGGAAGCGCGGCAAGGTGCTCGGCCTCGCCGCGGAGGTGCGCGATCTGTCGGGGGCGCTGTTAATCGAAGGCGAGGGGCATTTCGTTTCGCGTGGCTCCGTGCACGATGCGGTCGATCGCAGAAACCCGAGAGCCTAGCCGTGGCCAAGATGAAACAGATAAGAGAGAGGGCTGCGGAGGCGCAGCGAGCGCACCGTTCGCCGACGCTCGAGAACCGCCGTGCGCGACATGAATACGAGATCCTCGAGTCGCTCGAAGCGGGAATCGCGCTCAGCGGTACGGAGGTGAAGTCGATTCGCGAGGGAGGCGCCTCGATCTCCGAGGCGTACGCGCGCTTTCGCAACGCCGAGGCGTGGCTGATCGGCATGCACATTCCCCCGTATAAACAAGGAAGCTTCTCGAACGTCGACCCCGCTCGCCCGCGCAAACTGCTCCTCCATCGCGGGCAGATCACCTACTTGCGCAGCCGCGTCGAGGAGAAGGGGCTGACGATCGTACCGCTGCGCCTCTACTTCACGCGCGGTATGGCGAAGGTGCAGCTCGGCCTCGCGCGTGGCAAGAAGCTTTGGGACAAACGTGCCGACATCGCCAAACGCGACGTCGAGCGCGAGATCGCCCGCCACACGGGTTCACGATGAGCCGCATAGCGCCGCCGAAGGCTGGCGGTAATGGGTGACTTGTGCTATCCTATGGTCACCATGAGTGACCATTTTAACCTAGCGGAGGCGAAAGCACGGCTTTCGGCGCTCGTCGACCGCGTCGAACGGGGCGAGGAGATTGCGATTTACCGGCGCGGTCGTCCGGTGGCAAAGTTGGTGCCTGCTCGTCCTCGCTACGATGATATCTTGCCGCGTGTGCGCACACTTCGTCGTCGCGTGCGCGGCCGGGTTCTCGGGAAGGGTGAAACGTGGCGTTCGCTCGCACACGAGGAGCATCGCCGCTGATGCCGGGCATCGTCCTCGACTCGAGTGCGGCGATGGCGTGGGCGTTAGGAGATGAAGACAGCTCCTTTGCAGAGCGTGCTGTGAAGGCGGCATTCGATGCCGTCGCACACGTTCCGACACTATGGCTGTACGAGATTCAAAATGTACTAACGCTGGCGGTGCGTCGCGGGCGCTTAACGCTCGGTGATGCGCGCGAGGCGTGCAGCATGCTTGCGTCGATTCCCGTGCGGATTCAGGCCCCACAAGGAATCGGCCGGGAATTCAGCATCGCGACGCCAACCGGTCTGACAGCGTACGACGCCGCATACCTTTGTATCGCTCAAGACACGCAACTGCCGCTCGCAACGCTCCACGTGCCGCTTCGTCAGGCGGCACATGCTCTCGGCGTTCAACTCTTTGAGTAAGGAGAGAATAGCGGGACGACTCGGTGTTTACGGATTGCGACGGCGGCGAGGACGATCGACGCGACGAGCGAGAGCGTGACGGCTTCGGTCGATGCTTCGACGCCGAACGCGCCGCCGGTGAGCGTCGCCGGCCCGTGTAGCGTTGCGTGAAGGAACGAGGCTCCGAATGAGGTTCCTCCTGAAAC
>JASHOG010000038.1 GCA_030041225.1 Vulcanimicrobiota bacterium
GTTTCAGGAGGAACCTCATTCGGAGCCTCGTTCCTTCACGCAACGCTACACGGGCCGGCGACGCTCACCGGCGGCGCGTTCGGCGTCGAAGCATCGACCGAAGCCGTCACGCTCTCGCTCGTCGCGTCGATCGTCCTCGCCGCCGTCGCAATCCGTAAACACCGAGTCGTCCCGCTATTCTCTCCTTACTCAAAGAGCTGAACGCCGAGAGCATGTGCCGCCTGACGAAGCGGCACATCGAGCGTTGCGAGCGGCAGTTGCGTGTCTTGAGCGATACAAAGGTATGCGGCGTCGTACGCTGTCAGGCCGGTTGGCGTCGCGATGCTGAATTCCCGGCCGATCCCTTGTGGGGCATGGATTCGGACAGGGATAGACGTAAGGATGTTGCACGTCTCGCGCGCGTCATCGAGCGTCACGCGTCCGCGACGTACAGCCAGCGCAAGGACATTTTGAGCCTCGTACAGCCACAACGTCGGAACGTGTGCAACCCCATCGAATGCGGCCTTCACAGCGCGCTCGGCAAAGCAGCTGTCTTCATCTCCTAACGCCCACGCCATCGCCACACTCGAGTCGAGGACGATGCCCGGCATCAGCGGCGATGCTCTTCGTGCGCGAGCGAACGCCATGTTTCACCCTTGACGAGGACCCGGCCGCGTACGCGGCGACGAAGCGCGCGCACACGCGGCGAGACATCATCATAGCGAGGACGAGCAGGCACCAACTTTGCCACCGGACGACCGCGCCGGTAAATGGCAATCTCCTCGCCTCGTTCGACGCGGTCGACGAGCGCCGAAAGCCGCGCCTTTGCTTCCGCCAAACTAAAATGGTCACTCACGGTGACCATAGGATAGCACAAGTGACCCATACCCGCCAGGCTTCGACGGCGCTATGCGCCGGGGGATGACGCTATTCCCATTTGCCCTTCGAGAACGGCCACGCGTCTCCGTAACGCTTCTGCTTCTAAGCGATCGTAGGCCGTGCCGGCGGCATCAGCGAGCCGTTCGAGCAGCGCAACCTCGTCACCGTCGAGACCAGTCGCGTCGCGGTGCGGGCTATAAAAGGCTACCGCTGCGAGAGTGCCGTGGGAAAAGACACCGATCGCAACCGCCCATTCGCACGCGTAACCGTGTTCGCTCAGATGAAGCGCCCTGCGCTCCGCTTCGAGATACGCAACAAGCGAGTCCGCACGCTCCAACCCGCAGTCGATGCTGCCGCCGATCGCCCGCACGAGGGATGCCGGCGCGAGTGAGAACGCTCGTACGGGTTCGTCGATCAACAACCGGTCCACGTGATCGCCGCTGCGTGCGTACGGCATGGAGTGAATGACCGTCTCCAAATGTCTTTCGGCGAGATGCCGCGACCGAAAGAGCAGCCCGTCGACGAGCTGATCGACGCGCGCGTGCATCGAGTTGAAAAAGAATCCGAGGATCAGCGCCAGCCCGATGTCGGCGAAGAGTCCGGCCCTGCTCTCGGAAAACGCGTGCGTGAAGAACAGCTCGACGAGCGCGAACACCCCGACGACCATCGCCGAGATGAGCGTGTACACGAGCGCCCGGCTGAGCGCGACGTTCACGTCGACGATACGATGCTTCAGGATCGCGTATGCCACGGTCGTCCCCACCGCCAAGGCAGCGACGATGAGCGCGAGCGAGTATTGCGCGTACGTCATCGCATAGAGACCCAACCCGAACTGCGTGCTGCCAAATGCGATGCCGTTTGCGATTGCTCCTATGACCGTCCCCGCAATCACCCAGCGCAGCCGTGGACGGATCGCCGGAGAGCTCTCCGAGCTCGTCGCCATGAGTACGGCAGCTGCGAGGAATAATGGTAGCACGAGGAGCGTGTTATAGACCCACGATGCTGCCGTCGACGGCTCGCCGCGAATATAGGCGACGAAAGACACCGCTACAGCAAAACAGAACAGCAATTCGAGCGCACCGGTTCCGGCTAACGCGACACGGCGCCAGCGCGGCAGCGCACCGTCGTGCAAGAGAAGTATCGCAAAGAAGACCAGCGCCCAGTTCGTCCCCGTCAGCACGAGCTCTAAGTAGCTCGTGGCGAACATGAGCCACATCGGGCCGATGAGATTGATCACGTTCACCGGCGGGCTCGCGGCACCGAGCGCATAGGCAAAGAACGCCCACGTTGCTGCCGACGGACGCCGCAAGAGGACGAGCACGCCGAGCAGCGTGAAGACGATCGAAAAGAAGCAGCGTATCGCCGCCCAACGAACCGCATCTGCCGGTTCCGCGACTGTGACAAGACGTACGACCACGACGCGACCGGATCGGAGAAGCGCGATGCGCACGGGCATTCCAGGGCTCAGCGTGCGTTCGGCGATGCCGACGAGGAAGCGATCGCGAACCGACATCGCTTGCCAATCAACGACATCGCCTACGCGAACGCCGGCAGCGCTCGCGTTTGGTGCGACGGAGGCTACTCTTCCGTCTGAGGCCACCGAGACCCCGATCTCTCCGAGCGGATGGCCAAAGACCCGGCTCAGATCGGGTGCCCAAAAGCATGTGAAAGCAATCGTGATGAACGCGACGAGCAGCACGCGCCTGCTCATCGTGAACCCGTGTGCCGAGCGATCTCGCGCTCGACGTCGCGTTTGGCGATGTCGGCACGTTTGTCCCAAAGCTTTTTACCGCGCGCGAGGCCGAGCTGCACCTTCGCCATGCCGCGCGTGAAGTAGAGGCGCAGCGGCACCACGGTCAACCCCCGCTCCTCGACGCGACTGCGCAAGTACGTGATCTGCTCGCGATGAAGGAGCAACTTGCGCGCGCGCCCAGGATCGACGTTCGAGAAGCTTCCTTGTTTATACGGCGGGATGTGCATGCCCACCAGCCACGCCTCGCCGTTGCGAAAGCGCGCGTACGCCTCGGAGATCGAGGCGCCTCCCTCGCGAATCGACTTCACCTCCGTACCGCTGAGCGCGATTCCCGCTTCGAGCGACTCGAGGATCTCGTACTCGTGACGCGCTCTGCGGTTCTCGAGAGTCGGCGAGCGATGCGCGCGCTCCGCCTCCGCCGCCTTCACGCGAATTTGCCTCATCTTAGCCACGGCTAGGCTCTCGGGTTTCTGCGATCGACCGCGTCGTGCACGGAGCCGCGCGAAACGAAATGCCCCTCGCCCTCGATTAACAGCGCCCCCGACAGATCGCGCACCTCCGCGGCGAGGCCGAGCACCTTGCCGCGCTTCCACGCGACGCGCCCGCGAATGA
>JASHOG010000002.1 GCA_030041225.1 Vulcanimicrobiota bacterium
TGCCTTTGATCCGCTTGGGCGACTGTGGGCGTAGAGAGAAGGAGCGCCACGATAACAAGCACCGGGGAGAGACGGTGTACGCCTCGAGCGCTGCACGTGTATGGAATCATGGCGGCGCCGTTTCGTCCGGAAGGCCTGCAAGTCCATCCGGGGTTGAGACGCAGATTTCACGGGGAGCTTCGCAGCGTTCCCGCGCTGAGGGCGCCTTCATGGAATCGAGACGCCGAAATCGCGCTCGGCGATCGTTCGGAAGTAGAGAAATGGGGCGAGGAATCCAAAGAGCATGATGGCCATGCTCAAGACAAAGTCGATCGCGAGGACAATACCCGACCACAGGGTGGCACCTGCGAATGCCGCTCCAAGCGCCTGCCACGCGGACTGCGACGCTGCGACGAGGCTACTTGCGGTAAAGCCGACATAGGGAACGGCGAGGAGCAAGGAACTCGCGAAGAGCACAACGGTTTCGGCGATCGCCGACAGCACTAGGATCGCCAGAACCGTCAGACCGTGGCGCAAGGCAATTTGCCCGCCGAGGGCGACTCCCGGCCAACCGCGGCAGAACCCCCCGATCGCTGCCATGGCCCCGTAGACGGCGAGTGCGGCCGTGACGAGACCGAGGACGACGATCCCGATGAACAGCTCGGTGCCCATGGTGCGCGGACCGACCGTTGCCGCCTGCGCTTGAAGCGCGTTGTATGCGACGAAAACGAGCAACAGGTAGAGCGCTATCCAAAGAACGCTGAGGATGGCGCCGACGATGAACGCTACGTAGGCTTTTCCGAAATAAAGAATCCCGTTCTGCCAAAACTGCTGGAGACGAAACGGGGCTCCGGCGGCGGCTTCCATGACGCTGCCTGCCCACGCGGCCGCTGCATACGGGTAGACGAAAAACACGAGGAGTAGCAAAAAAAGAACACTCCCGAGTCCCGATATCCCCGCGTGCAGCGCAGCGAATCCGATCGAAAAGCTTCCAACGATAAAGTAGCCGGCGAGGGGCACCATCGATAGGATGGTGATGGCAAAAACGATTGGGCGGTGGCGCATGACCCAAAGCGCCGCCCCGATCGCCGCGAAAGCGGACGAAGCAGCCGGTGCCGTCGCAACAATCGTGACTACATGACCGTTGGGGCAAACCTGCGCACCCTGAAGTGCGGCACCGCAAGCCCTGCAATATCGTGGCGCCGTCATAGGTCCTCACTCACGTGCACGTTACACCCGAAGGCGAGTTCTGAGAGAGCGCGCGTACACGTAGCAGAGCAGTGCAAAACCGACGAGCCCGCAGTATAGCCCCGACCCTGCTTCGAGCCACGTGGTGGAAGCAACACCACTGCCCGCACCGGCGACGAGGCTTTGGACGTAACCCTGCGCCCAAGCTATGGTGAGCCAGTCACTGAGAAGCCGGCCGGCGGCCGCAGCGCTGAGACCGAAGCCGACGAGATCGAGCGCAAATGAGGGCTGGAGCACGAACGGCGTCGCTCCAAGAACGAGCGCAACCACCAAGACAATAGCGCCGACTGAGCCGACGTGGATCAGTGACGGAACGTTGACCTGAGCTGCAGACGAGGTGATGGAGATGTAGGGAAGGAGCGTCCCGATGGCAGCGAGCGCACCACCGACAATGCTTAGCGTCTTCTCGACGCCGAGATTTGCTACGACGCCTTGCGCCCTCTGTGTTGCCGCGCGCATGGCCTGCTCCGCTTCCGGGTTGAGTATGGACGCACGCGACGCGTTCGACTGAGTGGTTTGCGAGCGTCCGCACGCGGAGCAGAAGGCGGCGCCTTCAGGAAGCGCCGCTCCGCAGGACACGCATGAGATCATGTATAGCAGCCTCCGAGTTCAGTGCAACGTATGCGACAGCCCCGGCAGCGGTCAAGAGCGCAACGGTGGGGGCGGCTCGCGATTTTGCCGGGAGCGGTTTCCCGGACCAAAAGAGGCGGCGCGGCGGCGGCGGCAGAACGGTGGGCGAGTAGTCATGCCCACCCTAGATGGGCCAAAAATTCTGCGTTTGCGGAACGCAAAGGCGTGGACGCAGGCAAACTTGGCCGAGAGAACTCGCGACGTTGACGTCGAGGGGAAAGCGGGCGTATCGACGCGCGTGCTTTGGGACGCCGAGAAGGGGAAGCCCGTTAGCCCCAGGACGCATTTACTGCTGGCGAGGGCGCTCGGCGTGGCTCCGTGGGCGCTGCTCCCCGCGCGCGAGCAGTGGCGACGAGTGGCAATCACTGCGTTACCGGTAGCGCTCCTTTTTATCGTTGCGATTGGTGCCGTGGCCGGAGCCGTGCACGTCGGGGAGCGGATGAACCAAGACACTGCGTATCGCGTACCGCCGCCTCGCCCGGAGCCGCTCTTCGATGATATGCGCGGCATGAGAAAGCTCACGAGCGACGTGACGCTCCGCCACGACCTCCTGTGCAAGTCTTTGACGATTTCTCGCAGTGTGACGCTCGATACCGACGGTCACAACATCTTTTGCACCGGTACGTTCATCAACAAGGGTGAGATTCTCACCGGGTACGTGGGTTATGGAAATCTTCCGGCATCGTACGGTGGCTCCGGAGGTGATGCCGCTTGTTCCGCAAGCAGCGGCGACAAAGGATTTATCACGCTCGGTGCACGTGCTTTGGCGCCGACGCTCTCGGCAGACCTCGTGCAACGGTGGTACGATAACGGCCTCATGCACAAGCTCGCCGGCGCGAGCGGTGCGGGCTTCACGAACGGGTTCGCTCGCGTCGGTGGAGCTGGAGCGTACGGAGTTTACGTTCAAGCGCGGCGCATCGAAGCGGGATTGATCCATGCAGAAGGCGCCGACAGCGTTTCCGGTGGCGGCGGGGGAGGCGGCGCGATCGTGCTCGCGTACGGCGACGGAGGCCTCTTACCGGGAACCTATCTCGTAGGCGGCGGGCACGGAGGCGATTCGCGCTGCGGCGCCCGCGGAAGCGGCGCTCAAGGGCGAGTTTTCGCCCTCGCGTACGGCGCAACTCAGCCGATCGACCCGGTCGCTGACGCCGGCTTCGTCGCAGGAGTCTGGCGGGACCCGAAGGTCGTCATCACGTCAGTGCATTTCCTCGGGAAACGCGGCGATTATACGCTCGTCATCAGCGGCGACGGTTTCGGTTCGGGCCAGTTCCAAAAGTCTTTCTTCGGAACGCTCCCCTACTTCAAGGTAGGCGATACCACCGAGCGCTTCGAGGCCGGATACCCCGGTGATACGCTCAAGCTCAGCTATCGCTCTTGGAGCGATCGGAGGGTGGTGGTTTCCGGATTGCAGGCGGAGCCCGGGGATTGCATCGGCATCAACCTCTGGAATCCGCTAACGCGGGACGGTGCGGCCTGGGCTGGAAATATTCCCAGGCCATACCCCGGTACTCCGAGGATTGTCTCGGCGCGCATTTCAAGCGACGGTGAGATAACGATCGTCGGCAAGGGATTCGGCAGGCCGCCGACCTCGCTACCCTTTTCGAGCAACGACGGCCTCATCTATTTCTCGGATGTTGCCTATCACTCGTGGGGCCACGGTCCGTCGGTGCTGTTCAACGTCGGGGATAGAGACGACAGCACGCAGCTCCTCTTCGAATACTGGTCTAATACGCGTATCGAAATTGCGGGGTTTACCGGGCCGCCGCTGCCGGCCGGAATGTTTGTCGAAGCGGGCGATCCGGTGACGCTTGTCGTGTGGAATCCGCACACGCATTTGGCTACGGCGTGGGCCGGCTACGCGCGCTGACTTAGGCAGGAGCGCAGTGCGCACGTCGTGGCCGCAATCGCTTCGCGACGCACTGTCCGGCTGAGCCCATGAAATTCGCGAGTGTACCCGGGCGCGGTTTGCGTTGACGCCTCGACTGCCGGTTTGTACGCTCACCGGGTGACGAGGATCTCGAGAGAGATGTATAGGTCCGTTCCGCGATATGCGCTCGCGGCCATGATGGCCGCGGCGCTCTGGGGAGTCCTGGTGACTTCCCGAGGCGGTGGTCTGGGCGCAGACCCGACGCTTG
>JASHOG010000039.1 GCA_030041225.1 Vulcanimicrobiota bacterium
TCATGACGAGGAGGGCTAACGGAGCGCCAAGCCCGGCCAGGCCGAGGATCATCGCACGGCGTTGCATATAGCGGGGTTCGTCGGATAGCAGACCTTATCTTGGCGCTACGGTCGAGGGGATCGCCTCCGGCGGTGGCAATGTCCGGACTCATGACCGAGAGAACATTGATCGATACCCACCTTCACTTTTTCCCACCAGAGTATCAGAAGCTCTGGCTCGATTACGAGGACGCTCGCAAAGCACCGCACTTCCCAGGCTAGGTCGCATGGACCCGCAGCCGCATGGTCGAGGACATGGATCGCAACGGGATTCATGCCGGCATCCTATCGCTCGCCTCGACGCCCGGCGTCTGGTTCGACCTTGGAGCAGCGGACGCCGCCCGAATCGCTCGCGCCTGCAACGAGTACGCGGCGGAAATGGTGCGCGATCAACCGCATCGATTTGGTTTTTTTGCTGCCGTCTCGATGCTGAACGTCAACTCCACGCTCACGGAAATTGAGTATGCTTTCGATGCATTGAAGGCTGACGGGATCGGGTTGCAAAGCAACTACGGCGACA
Organism: Vulcanimicrobiota bacterium; assembly: GCA_030041225.1. Taxonomy (GTDB): domain Bacteria; phylum Vulcanimicrobiota; class Vulcanimicrobiia; order Vulcanimicrobiales; family Vulcanimicrobiaceae; genus Tyrphobacter. The sequence goes on from JASHOG010000039.1 coordinate 560, forward strand.
CGTGGCTCGGCGATCCTCTCTACAAACCTGTGCTCGATGAGCTGAATCGTCGAAAGGCGGTCGTCTACGTGCATCCACTGGTCCCGACGAGCTGTAGCGCGCTCAGCGTCGGTGCCGCTCCGGCAGTTATAGAAGTACCGCACGACACGACTCGAACGGTAACGAGCCTGCTGTTGCATGGCTCGTTTGCGGGATTTCGCGATATACAGTGGCTCTTCTCACACGCCGGCGGCACGGTTCCGATGATGGCGGGGCGGATCAGCGCGTTTTATGGGTCACGATCGGACCTCGAGAAGTTTTGGCCCAACGGCATCGTGGAAGAACTTCGACGACTGCACTACGACACCGCGAACGCGACCTCCGCGCCGTCGATCGCTGCGTTGACGAGGCTCGTGCGCTTGGATTACCCGCCGCGGATTTGAGCGCAATTGCCGGCGGCAATGCTTCGCGCCTGATACCGCGCTTCGGTAAGGCACTCGCGCAGTAGCGGTATCGTGGGACAGTTTGGCAAAGAGGGTCTCGAGTTCGTCGCAGCCGGTGCTCCGTGGCGTTAACTATACTTTTTGAAAGCAAGTACTATACAAAAATAAAAGTGTGTGCTAGGATGGCCGCGTGAGACCGCGCGCTTACGGTCAGTATTGCGGCTTCGCCCGCGCCCTCGAGGTCGTCGGGGAGCGCTGGGCGATGATGATCGTACGGGACCTGCTCGTGAGCCCGAAGCGATTTAGCGATCTCCAACAAGGCTTGCCAAGGATCCCAAGCAACGTTCTGACGTCGCGCCTCAAGCAGTTGGAAGGTGCCGGCGTCGTGCAACGCCGTGCCGTATCGCGAGCGCAAGGGGGCGGTGTCGTCTATGAGCTCACGCCTTACGGGGCCGAGCTCGACGACGCGGTCATCGCGATCGGTCGCTGGGGCGCAAAGCGCCTCGGCGATCCGCGACCCGACGAGATCATCACTCCGGACTCTATCTGCATGGCGCTGCACAGCACGTTCCGCCCCGAATCCGCAGGCCGCACGCATGCACGCTACGAGGTGCACGTCGGCCCCGTCACCGTTTACGCGATCGTGAGAGACGGCGCGGTCAATGTCGGTAAAGGGCCGCTCGAGAATCCCGATCTCGTCATTGAGGCCGGCCCCGCGTTTCGTGCTCTGATGGCGCGAGAGATCACGCCCGAGCAAGCGCTGAAAACCCACGTCATCGGCATCCAAGGGGATCCCAAATACCTCACAAAGTTCGTACAGCTTTTCAGGATTTAGGATGGTCCCGGAGTTTCACATCGTGCGCCGCAGCCTCGCCTCGCTCCGGTCGTACTCCTCGCGCGCCGTGTAGATCGCATCCCGGTTTTCGCGCGACCATTCCGTGAGCGCGTGCAGTTGGGCGTCCAGGCTCTTGCCCAACTCCGTCAGCTCGTAGTGCACCGTCGATCCGGCAGGGCCGTCGACACGGCGCGAGACCAAGCCGTCGCGTTCGAGTGCACGCAGCGTCAACGTCAGCATGCGGCGGCTAATCTTCGGAATGCGGCGATCGAGCTCGGCGAAATGCAGTGGTCGCTCGTCGAGGCTCATGACGATGTCTAACGTCCAGCGGCCACCGATGCGTCCGAGGATTTGCCGGATCGGACATTTGATCGCATCGGGGTCCGCGTCGTCGTGAGGCTCTCGGCTAGGCGGTAACATGGATGTATCTTCTTTTCGCGGTGGCGGCGGATCGAGTATCTTCATAGCATGGATACACAAATCATTCAAGACTATGACGCCCTCGCGAGACGCTACGTCGAGCTTTGGAACGGCGGAGACGATGGCGAGCGTCGCCGCTCGATCCGCGAGCTCTTCGCCGACGACGCCTCGCACGTCGCGCCGCGGATAGCCGTGCGCGGCTACGATGAGCTAGAGGCGCGCGTCGCGCGATCCCAGCAGCGCTGGATTGTCGAGGAGGGGTGCCGGTTCGTTCTTCGCGGCGATCCCAACGGCCATCACAACGTCGTGCGGTTCACGTGGGAGATGCGCAGCGCGCGAGGGACTATCGAGGCGGTCGGCACCGAGATTCTCGTGCTGGGTGCCGACGGGAAAATTGCTGCGGTCTATCAGTTTAGCGAGTCATGAGAGCCTATCTCGCGCGATACGGCGGGGGCCTCGAAAGTCTTTGCATGCAAGACGTCGATGATCCAGGTTGCGGCGCGGGACATGTGCTTGTCGACGTGCGCGCAGTCTCTCTGAATTTTCGAGACATCATGATCTTGCGCGGACGCTACCCGCTGCCGGTCCGCGATACGCTGGTGCCTTGTTGCGACGGAGCCGGCGAGGTCGTCGCGATCGGCGAAGGCGTCACCGATCCCGCCCTCGGTGACCGCGTGATGCTCTCGGTCTTTCCGCGATGGATCGGCGGTCCGTTTCGTTTCGATCGTGCTGACCAAATCGGCGGCTCGCTGAACGGAACGCTTGCCGAACGCATCAGCGTCGACGCCGACGGTTTGGCTCACATCCCCGAGCACCTCTCTTACGAAGAGGCTGCGGCCCTGCCATGCGCCGCTCTCACGGCATGGAACGCGCTCACCGGAGGAGAGCGGCTACTCCCAGGCAGCACCGTTTTGACGATGGGGTCCGGCGGCGTATCGCTGGCTGCCCTACAATTCGCAAAACTGCTCGGAGCGTGCGTCGTGGCGACGACGTCGAGTGACCGGCGGGCTGCTGTTCTACGGGCGCTTGGTGCGGATGAGGTCATCAACTACCGAAAACAGCCGCAGTGGGCGGGTGCCGTGCGAAGCTGCACCGGCGGCCAAGGATGCGACGTGATCGTCGAGCTCGGCGGTACCGGGACGCTTGAGCAATCGATGCAATGCCTCAAACCGGATGGAACGTTGGCGCTCGTCGGAAGCTTAGCGGCGCAGCCCGATACGCTCGATCCCGCTCTCCTCGCCGGCGTGTTCCGTATGCGCCGCATCGCCGTCGGCAACGTGCTGCAGTTTCACGAGATGGCTCGCGCAGTCGACGCGCATAGGCTGCGCCCCGTCATCGACCGCGTCTTCAACTTCACCGAGGCGCCATCGGCATTCGAGTACTTCTTGAATCGCGATGCCATCGGAAAGGTGATCATCGTCAAGGACGTCGCATAGCGCCGAAACCCTTGTCCGGGCGATCGCGTACCACCCTCGATGAGATCACTCAGGGTCGCCCCTTTCGTCAAAGCGGCACGTCGGGTACTGACGTGTAAGGGCAGATCCGGGCCAGCGGGAGTTGTGAGTTTCCGGGCGTAGAGCCGCCCAGGGAGACTCGCCATGAAGAAGAGTCGCTTCACGGAAGCACAGATTGTCGGAATCCTCAAGGAACTTGACGCCGGAACGCCGGCAACGGAGCTTGCGCGAAAGCACGGGCTTCATCCGAACACGATCCGCCTCTGGCGCGAAAAATACGGCGGCCTGGAGACGAGCGATCTCGTTCGGCTCAAGCAGCTCGAAGCCGAGAATACGCAGATGCAGCGCATCATCGCACGTCAGACGCTCGAGATCGATGCCATGAGGAACCTGATCTCAAAAAACGGCTGGGGCCCTCGCAGCGGAAAGACGCGGTGAGGGCGCTACAGACCGACGGCCTTTCGCAACGCCGTGCCTGTCGGCTCTTAGGGTTCACGCGCAGCACGTTGCACTACCGCGCTTGTCGCCCGAGCGACGCACCGATCGCGCAGCGCATGTGCGAGCTGGCGGCAGAGCGGCCGCGTTGGGGTTGGCGGCGGATACGCATTCTCTTCCAGCGTGAGGGCATCGTCGTCGGCCACGATCGCTTCTTGCGCATCTATCGAGAGAACGGCCTACAAGTGCGGCCGCGCAAGAAGCGCAAGGTACGCTACGTTCGCGGGAACGCGGTACTGCCGGTGACGTGCCCGAACGAGCGGTGGTCGGTTGACTTTATGCACGACCGGCTGACGAGCGGCAGAACCGCTCGCGTCATTGCCGTCGTTGATGACTTCACGCGGGAATGCCTCGTCCTCGAGTTCGGCTTCACCTTTGGGAGCGCGGACGTCATCCGCTGCTTCGAGAACATTGCATTCGAGCGAGGCTTGCCCAAGACGATCCGCTTCGACAACGGCTCGGAGTTCACGAGCCATGCCATGCTGCGCTGGGGCGCAGAGCGACGCGTCGAGCTACACTTCATCGACCCGGGGAAGCCGACCCAAAACGCAAACATCGAGTCGCTCAACGGCCGGATTCGCGACGAGCTGCTTAACGCCCACAGCTTCACGACGATCTTCGAAGCTCGGCACCTCGCAACAGACTGGAGAACGGACTATAACGAGAATCGACCACACTCGGCACTCGGATACCTAACGCCGAGGCAATTCGCGGATCGATGCAAAATCACCAACCCCTCACGGCTATCCGTGGCCTGAAATTGCCTTACACGTCAAAACCGCGCCAGCAATCGCGTTTCCGCCTGAGAAGCGGCTCTTGCCAGTCATCGTAGCGCTGCGCGCACCTACGGAAGCTCTAAGGCGACAACTCTTACGATTGTCCCGACTGGAAAGAGCTCAACGTGCGCTGGCACGCTTATGGGAGCCTCCGATAAGCGCCGATACCAGGGCCGCTGTGCGATCGGCCGTTGCGCTTGGGACGGCTGCAATATACTTCGCCTTGCGCGCCTGCCAGTCAAGGCTCTTCACGTGGTCCGCGAGTATCGCACTCCGCTTGCCGTTTAGTTCCGTTACGACTTCGAAAGGGTAGCCCTTCACTTTTGTCGTTAGGGGGCAGACGATCGCGAGTCCGGTCCGCTCATTATAAAGGGCGGGTGAGAGAACGAGCACCGGACGGCGTCCGCTCTGCTCGTGCCCGGTGGCATCGAATGTCACCCATACGACGTGACCCCTTTGCGGTACATAGCGAGTCAAATCAACTCGCGTCCGACCGCGGGTGCATCGAAGGGTTCGTGCAACGATTCGGGTGTGATTGCATCGACGAGCGCATCGATATCGACTGCAGAGGCACGTCGAACGATGAGGTGCCCACTTTCAGCGGCTACCGTGACCGCATCGCCCTCCTGAAGACTCGCGGCCTCGAGCGCCGCCTTGGGAAGACGGACTGCCAGACTGTTTCCCCAGCGAGATATCGAGATCGCCATGGTATCTACATCGTATATCCGGATGAGTCGCCC
>JASHOG010000040.1 GCA_030041225.1 Vulcanimicrobiota bacterium
TCCGTGGACGCCGGCCACGAGCGTCTCTCCTACGAACGGAAGGGCGAGCTGCTCAGCGATCCCATGGGGGATGATCGTTAGATCCGAACCTGTATCGACGAGCGCCTGGATCTGCACTCGGCCTGACGGGCTCGTCGGAGATATCAGCGAAATCTCCAAAACCGGAGCAGCCGGCTCGTAGCGATTGCTGTACTGCCCCGTCATCGGACAATGTGCGGTGATCGCACGTGAATGACCGAAGGCAGACGTTCGCCGATACGCGGCATGAAGATAGACCGATGTCCGTACCTGCCGCGCAGCCGCGCCGAAAGCTTCCAAACATCGGCGTCACTGTCCACGACCTTCTCTCCCACTATGGCGAGAGTTGTGCCGGCCGGATACTTCTTCTCCAATGCGTGACGTCGGCGTTGGAACCAAGCGAAGTCACGCTTGAGCTCGGCGCTCACGCTGGAGTGACGCGGCTGACGGAGTTGGTTCGATGCTGCCTCCACCATGAACTCGGTCAACGTGATGCCGCGCTCGGCCGCCGCTTTCTTCACGTCTCGCGCGAGACGTCGCGGAAACTTCCTCAAACCCAACTGGGTGTACGCATTCTCATTCATGCGCTCGTATGCTAACATGTTAGCATCGGTTGGTCAAACATCGGCGGGAGTCTCCTCTACTCCACCTGGTAGCTGCCGCTGGGGTCGATGTGAATGCGGCGTCCCGCGATGACGGACGAACGAACGCGATGATCCCAAAAGCGTACGACGCGAACTGCGACGGGGCGCAGGCGTGTGACGAGCTCACGTGCGCGCTGCGAGATCGCGACGCCGTCTCTTATCCACTTTGGATGACCGCGCGGTAAGAGCCCGGCGTCGGCGTCATCGAGCTGCGGCTGCGAGACCGGCTCGCTCTCCTGCGCGGTAATCGCCTGGAGCGCGGCGCGCTCGACGCTTCGCTCGTCAGGCTCGAGTCGACGGAGCATCGAGTGCCTTACGCAAGCGCGCAATCGCCGCAAGGTGAATCTGCGAGGCGCGTTGCGAGGAGATGTTCCATGCCGCGCCGATGCAGCGCAGCGACGCGCGTCCGTAGTAGTGCGCGAGCATGACGCGGCGCTGACGTTCGGGGAGCGACTCAACGAGCGCTCGCAGATACTCTCGCTCGTCCTGCTCCGCCGTGATGTACGCGGGATCGTCGCCGAGGCCGATTGGGAGCGTCTCGCCGGGCGGCAGCGGGGCGTCGAGCGAGAGCGGTGAGCCGCGGTAGGCCGCGCACGCTGCCCGGCCGAGTTCAGGATGGCGCTGCGTTACCTCCGCCACCGACGGCATGCTTCCGCGCTCGCCCGCGATATCGTACTGTGTCCTTTCCGCTTTGCGAATCGTTCGGCGTGCACGCTCCGAGACGGGATCCATGCGCCGCAGACCGTTGAGCATCGCGCCGAGAATGACTTTGACCGCAAACTGCTCGAGCGACGCTCCTCGCTGCGGATCGTACCCATCGACGGCGCGAATCGACCCGAGGCTCCCGTCACCGACGAGATCTGAGAAGTCGGCGCGCGGAACCATCCTGTGAACTCGCCGCGCGAGCCTGCGCACGAGCGGAAGGAGCGCGCGAATGCGGGCCTCGCGCCGCTTCTCACTCATCGCGGCGCTCCAGAACCGCAGCGATCGCGTCCGCGAATCCCCGATCGTTCCGCGCGATCGACTCGGCGAGACAGCCGATGCTGTAGGAGCCGAGCGCGGTATCGTCGTCTGCAAGCGGTTGCAGCGCCGCTTGGAGGAGGAGCGTCTCCAAGACGGCGCCGGCGCGGCGTGCGGTAATGCTATCCACGTTGCAGGTTGTTTGCGATGCGAAGCATCTCGTCCGCAGCCTGCACGCCCTTCGCATCGGCTTCGTACGCACGTTGCGCGGCGAGCATCGACATCATCGCCTCGATGACGGAGACGTTCGATTCCTCGAGCATCCCGAAGCGCACGCGCGGGCCTTCGCCGCCGGGATCGACGAGACGCGCGGCTCCCGACGCGGGCGTCGCCTCGAAGAGTGTTCCGCCCAGGCTGCGCAAGCGCTCGGGTGCGGCAAACTCGGCGAGACGCATGCGTCCGGCGATTAGGCGTCCGTGCGCCGTCACGACGGAGACGAACCCATCCTCACCGACGCTGACGGAGAGCGCATCGCTCGGAACGCGAATGCCCGCAAGATGATAGCCCAGGTCATTCGCGAGCAAGCCGTCCGCGGCGCGCGAGAACTCACCGTCGCGCGTGTAGAAACGCCGCCCGCGATCGTCGACGACCTCGAAGAAACCCGGTCCGTCGATCGCAACGTCGAACGAGCCGTCGGCTTTTGAGAAGCGCCCCTGTGTGAGCACGACATGCTCGCCGAGCGGCGTCGTGCCGAGGCCGCTCTCTCCCGGAGCAACGAGCTCGGCGAAGCTCGCCATGGATCCCTTGAATCCCGCGACGTCAGCGTTCGCGAGATTGTTCGCGAGCACGTCGAGATTGAGTTGCTGCGCCGCCATTCCGGTCGCGGCGGCATAGAGGGCGCGGTCCATTCACGCCGCCTTACCGACGTCGCTCGCGGCCTTCTGCCGCGTTTCGTCGATTGCCGCGACGACCTTTTCGGCGCTCTCGAAGCTGCGTTGCGCGGCAAGCATCGAGACCATCTCTCCGACGGCATCCACGTTCGCCGTCTCGAGGAAGCCGTAACGCACGCTGCTGCCCGCAGCGAGCCGCGTTCCGATCAACAGACGCCCCGCATCGTCGCGCAGCCCTCCGTCGGCGCCGCGCGTAAAGGCGCCATTGCGCGTCTCTACGAGGCGGCCGCGCCCGTCGCGAACGAGAAAGAAACCCTCGCCGACGATCGCGCGATCGGTATCGCGTCCGGTGTGACGCAGCGAACCTTGCCGCTCGAGCCTGACTGCCGAGATTGCGACACCGGCCGGCGTTAGAGCGCCGTCGGCTGCACTCCCACGAAAGCCGTCCGTCGAGACATTCGCGAGGTTGTCGGCCGCGATCTCAAGGCGGCGTCGCGCCGCCACCATCGCGCTGCCCGCCCAGTCGATCCCATCCATGACTGCAGCGTACGCGGCGCGTGTTACCGCAATGTGACCGTGGCATGATGAGAACGTTCATCGAAGGGACGCTCGGCTACCTACCGAAGAACCGTCTTATACACAAAGGAGGAGGCACTATGCTCCGGACGTTTTCGTTTCTCGCAGTGCTCTCGTTGGGCATCGGTACTGCGGCGATTGCCGCAAGCTCGCCGCACATGGCGCTCCCGCCACAGCCGAAAGTGCATCCGGCGGGCATTCCGAGCGATGCCGTCAAGGTCTCGCCCTGCGTGCGCACGATGGGCGAGCATTGGGCGGCACTCAGAGATCTACCGACCGGCCCAATCTACGGCGTTTGGCAGGGCAAGCCGGTCTTCACCGAGATCATGGTTACCGTCACGCAGCTACAACACGGGTTCAGCTGGGCGAACATCCGTCCGCTCCCGGGCTATCATATCGATCATGCCGACTTCGAGTTCGAGCCGCACGGTCACGCGGGGTTACCGGTGCCCCACTACGATCTACATCTGTACTACATCTCCGCCGCAGAGCAAGCGCGCATTTGCCCGAACGGGGAACCCGATCCGTCGATGAAACCGACGAACACGTAGAAAAAGCCGGCCGGTCTACGCGCGGTTGGGTTGCGGTTCCTCTTCGAGCGGAATCTCGCCGTTCGTCGACTCGACGGTTCTATGATGGTCCCGTAACGGCGCCTGCGGAGGCGTTGCGCCTTTGTCGAGGAGCGCGAGGTGCGTCATCAACAGGCTGCGCAGCTCGCTGCGCGTCTTTTCCGCCTCCTCGACCGCCCGTTGGTGGTCACGCCGGACCTCTACGATCGCCTCGTTGTAGCCGGTGATCTCGCGTTCGGCGGCGATGCGTGCCCGCTCGCGAATGAGATCCGACTCTTTGTGCGCGGTCGCTTTTACTTCGTCCGCAGTGCGCTGCGCGAGGACGAGCGTATTGTTGAGCGACTCTTCCATCGCCTTGAAGTGACTGATGCGCTCTTTGAGGTCGGCGATCTCCGCTTCGAGGGCCGCGCGCTGCGTCGCGCCGTCTTCCATTGCCTCGATGATCTCGTCGAGGAATTGATCGACCTCGGCGCGGTCGTAGCCCTGGAGCGCGCGTTTGAATGTCTTGTGTTGAACGTCGATGGGTGTGATCTTCTGCATTTATTTCCCCATGAAATCGAGTCTGCCGGCCATCATCGCGTCGCGCATGCCTTCGGCATTCACCGTGACCCCGGCCGGGACGATGAGGTAGATCGACTCGGCAAGCTTCTGCACTTTACCGTCGAGCGTATATGCAACGCCCGATGTGAAATCGATGACTCGCTGTAAGAGCGGGCGATCTGCGTTTTGAAGATTGACGATCACGACGTGCTTCCCCCGGAGCGCGTCAGCGATCTCGACGACGTCTTGGAAGCCCCGGGGAGAGAAGAGCGCGACCTCGACGCCTTGGCGGCCGCGCCGCGTCAGCGGAACGACGCGCGCCGATCCAACCTGCTCGTCTTCTTCGTAGAACTCGTCGGCTTCGTCGTCGCGAAGCGAGAAAAACGAGCCGATTTTTTCAAACATCTTCGTCTACTGCCCCCTTTCACCGAAGAGCATCGTCCCTATTCTCACCATCGTCGAGCCTGCGCGCACGGCCTCCCGCCAGTCGCCCGACATCCCGAGTGAGAGCGTACTTCCACCTATGCGAGCAAACGTCTTTGCGGCAATCTCGAAAGCTGCCTCGATCTCGCCGCGCGACGCGCTCGGCGGCCCGATCGCCATCACGCCTTCGACGCGCAGCGACGCCTCCGAGCGCAGGCGCTCGGCGAGGCGCTCAGCCTCCTCCGGCCGGCAGCCGAATCGCTCGCCAGGCGAGATGTTGAGCTGAACGAGCACGGGGAGGAGCTTGCCCGTGCGCCGGGCCGCCTCGGCGAGTGCAAGGCCTGCCTCGAGGCGATCGACGGATTGCACGACGTCGAAGAGCTCGACGATCGCTCGCGCCTTGTTTCTCTGGACGTGACCGATAAAGTGGCGCCGAACGGGCGGAAGCGCAGCAAACGCCGCTCGTGCCTCCTGCACGTAGTTCTCACCGATCTCGCCCAACCCGGCGCTGACCGCTTCGCGCACGCGCGCGACGGGTTGCCCTTTCGCCACACCGACGATCGTGACGCTCTCGGGGATCTCGGCCCGCAGTGCCGCGTAACGCGCGGCGACGTTCACTGCCGCGGGCGCTCGTGTGTAGCGCAGTACCAGATACCGATGCCGCCGATGACGATCATCGGAACGGAGAGGAGCTGTCCGCCGTGCAGTCCCGCGAACGGCACGCCGCCCGCGCGCCATATCTCGGCAACGGTCCTCGTGATACCGTAGAGCACGAACCACGACCACGCGACCACGCCGTTGCGCGGTTTCGTGCGATAGAGCAGGAGCAGGATCGGGAGCGTCGCGATATCGAGCGCCGCTTCGTAGAGCTGCGCGGGATGGTGGTAGAGCCCCGCCGTCGCCGGATCGTCGAGGCTCGCGGTAGCACCCGGTATCATGCACCAGGGGCGGTCAGGGCGACAGACGATTCCCCACAGCTCATCGTTGACGAAGTTGACAAGCCGCGTCAGCGTGATGCCGATCGGTGCGAGGACGACGATCTCGTCGCCCAGCGCGGTGATCGCAAGCCCGGGATGCTTGCGGATGAACAGCCACATTGCAACGATCACGCCGATCAGCCCGCCGTGGAAGGCCATACCGCCGTTCCACACGGCGATAAAGTTGATCGGATGCGCGAAGTACCACGAGGCGCTGTGGCCTCCGATCGCAGGAGGCGTCAGCATGTCCGCGATCACGAAGAGCGCACGCCCACCGACGAGCACGCCGAAGATCGCATAAAAGATGAAGTCCTGGATCTGCTCGCGCGTCAACCCGAGGCGCTTCAGGCTCACGGGGCGGCTCAACCAGAAGTACACGCAGAGAAAGCCGATGAGATAGGAGATGCCGTACCAATGGATTCCAAAGCTCCCGAGGTGGATCGCGATCGGATCCATCGTCGGGTACGTGAACCAATGATGCACGGGGCTGTTCGTAGGAGCCATGGACGCGGGGTTAGTTTGCTTGAGAGGCGTGAGGCGCCCTGCAAGCCAATGCAACGCAACTGATGCACTCGAGCACTCCGGCCTCTGTCGGTCTCTCCTTCCTTGCCGGCCTCGTCTCGTTCGTCTCACCGTGCGTGCTGCCGCTCGTTCCGGCATATCTCTCCTTCCTCACGGGGGAGAGCCTCGAGGAACTGCAAGCCGCGCCGCGTGCTTCACTGCGCGCCGTGCCGCACGCTGCGGCGTTTATTGCAGGCTTCATGATCATCTTTATCCTCTTGGGGCTGACGGCGAGCGAGATCGGCGTGCTCCTCGGCACGAACCGGAATCTCATCGCCGAGATCGGCGGCGTGATCGTCATCATTCTCGGCTTGCAGATGATGCACATGATCCGGCCGATTCCGTTCCTGATGCGCGACGTACGCGCGCACGTCGCGAACGAGCGGCGGTCGCTGTGGACCTCGCTCATCGTCGGCGTCGCCTTCGCCGCAGGGTGGACGCCGTGCATCGGCCCGATCCTCGCGGCGATCTTGGCGCTCGCCTCGCAGCAGCACAGCGGCACCGCGGCATTTCTCCTCTTCTGCTACTCGCTGGGCCTGGCGGTGCCGTTCATCGCGGTCGCGCTCGCCGTCGATGCGGTGCTTCCGCTGCTAGCGCGCATGCGCCGTGCGCTCGGCGCGATCGAGTTCGCTTCAGGGGCGTTCCTCGTTGCCGTCGGCCTCGTGCTCGCCAACAACGCGTTCTTGCGTGTCGCCGGATGGTTCTATCAGTTTGTCCCAACGCCTAAGCTCTAGATTCGGCGCCGCCGCCATCGGCCTCATCGCTCTTGCCGTGCTGATCCTCGATCAGTGGAGCAAGCATTTCGTCGTGACGCATCTGTATTTCGACGCCCAGTGCCTTCCGTGGTGCGGCCACAAGGACCTGATTCCCGGATGGCTGCGCATTGCTCCGGAGCCAAACTATCACGGTGCCTTTGGATTGCTCGGCAGCAACATCTTCATGCTCACCGCGATGGCGATCATCGTGCTCATCATCTTCTGGGTGAGCTTTCGCGATGCGGCGGAACGCTCTGCGCTCGTTCGCATCGCCTTCGGTTTGATTCTCGGCGGCGCGATCGGGAACATCATCGACCGCATTCACTACGGCTACGTGATCGACTTCATCGACTTCTATCGCTTCCCGGATCTGTGGCGCTTCACGTTCAACGTCGCCGACTCGTGCATCACGACCGGCGTGATTCTTCTTCTCGTTGCAAGTGCCGTCGCACGACGTCACGCCTGAAGAGGCGGGCACGCGGGCCGACGTTCTTTGCGCGCGCATCTCCGGCGCTTCGAGGTCGCTGGTCGCACAAGCGGCGCACGACGGACTCCTACGCGTCAACGGTGAGCCCTCGAAACCCAGCCGCGTGCTGAACGCGGGCGACACGCTCATGTTCGAAATTCCGCAACCCCCGCAGCTCGTCGCGGTACCGGAGGCGATGCCGCTGCGTATCGTGTACGAGGACGAAGACCTTATCGTCGTCGACAAGCCCGCGGGCATGGTGACGCATCCGGCGCACGGCACGCGCAGCGGGACCCTCGTCAATGCACTGCTCGCGCACGCCGGCATGCTCCCCGGGAATCCGCTGCGCCCCGGACTCGTGCATCGCCTCGACCGTGACACGTCGGGCCTGCTCGTCGTGGCGAAGAACGAGAAGACGCTGCGTGCGCTCGGCCGGGCGATGATGGCGCGACGGATCACGCGCGAATACATCGGTCTCGTGCACGGCGTTCCCGAGCATACGCGCGGGCGCGTCGAGGGCCCGATCGGGCGCGACCAGCACAACCGCTTCAAGTACGCAATCGTCGCGGGTGGAAAGCCGGCGATAACACACTATGAGGTTCGCGAGCGTTTCCGGCGCCATGCCGAGCTGGCCTTCACGCTCGAAACCGGACGCACGCATCAGATCCGCGTGCACGCCGCTGCGATGGGGCATCCGCTGCTCAACGATCCGCTCTACGGGCACGAGGAGCCGCGCTTCGGATTGCCGGGGCAAGCCCTGCATGCGCGGCGCCTGGCATTTCGTCATCCGCGCACGCACGAGGAGCTCGTCTTCGAGTCGGAGCCGCCCGAAGCGTACGTTCGCGCGCGAGAGATGCTGCAATGACGTTCGAGCTGCTCGCGCAGGCTGGGCGTGCGCGGCGCGGGCGCATCCATCTCGCGCACGGGATCGTCGAGACCCCGGCGTTCATGCCGGTCGGCACCGCGGGGACGGTGAAGGGGCTGACGCCGCACGAGCTACGTGAAGCGCAGACGCAGATTCTGCTTGCGAACACGTACCATCTCTGGCTTCGCCCGGGGTTGGAAACGATCGTCGAGGCCGGCGGGCTTCATCGTTTCATGGCGTGGGATCGCCCGATTCTCACCGATTCGGGCGGATTCCAAGTCTTCAGCTTACGTGAGCGGCGCAAGCTCGACGACGACGGCGTCACCTTTCACTCGCACCTCGACGGAAGCTCGCATCGCTTCACGCCGGAGAGCGTCGTTGCGTTCGAAGAGGCGATCGGCGCCGACATCGCGATGGCGCTCGACGTCTGCGTTCGTCTTCCCGCGGAGCACGAAGAGCTGGAGCAGGCGGTTGCGCAGACGAGCCGCTGGGCTGCGCGCGCCGCCGCGGCACGACGAAACGATGCGACCGCACTCTTCGGGATCGTCCAAGGAGGGCTCAGCGAGCCTCTACGAGAGCGTAGCGCGCGAGAGGTCGTTGCGGTCGGCTTCGACGGCTATGCGATCGGTGGACTCTCCGTCGGAGAGACGCGTGCCGAGATGGAGCACGCGCTGCGCTTCAGCGCCGAGCTGCTCCCCGCCGAGCACCCACGCTACCTGATGGGAGTCGGGACTCTTGCCGATGTACGCATTGCAATAGATGCCGGCATCGACATGTTCGATTGCGTCTATCCCACGCGCTGTGGGCGTAACGGCCGCGCGATGACGCACGACGGTGAGTTTCACATTCGCAACGCTCGCTTCACTACCGACTTCAGGCCATTAGATGAGGCGTGCGATTGCCTCGTCTGCCGAACCTACACGAGGGCGTACCTCGCGCACCTGTTCCGCGCGAACGAGATGCTCGGGCCACGCTTGCTTTCCTACCACAACGTCTATCTTCTTCATGCGGTCGTCGCGGAGGCTCGCGCGGCAATCGAAGGCGGGAGGGTAACCGGCTCGCCGCCCGAACCATCGAAACGCCCGTAACGTTGCTCGGGTGCCGCAATCACGCGGCATTGTCAAATGGAGGTAACCCTCGCATGAAGCGACTCTTCCTGACACTCGCTCTTATCGCCGGAATCGCCGGCTTAGGACTCTCATCCGCTTCGGCCCAAATGGGCATTCACGTCCGCATGGGACCACCGGCCCCTCGTTATGAACGCGTTCCTCCGGCGCGCCGCGGCTATGCCTGGCGCCCCGGTTATTGGAACTGGAACGGCTCGGCTTGGGTCTGGCTCGCCGGCGCTTATGTCGCTGGTCACGCAGCAGCCTGCTGGGTGCCGGCGCATTACTCGCACCGGACCGGATACTGGGTTCAGGGACACTGGCGCTGCTAGTCGCCCGATAACCTCTCGCGCACGACGCGTGTGCACTCGGCGCAGATTTCGGGATACTCCGGATCTGCGCCGAGCTCTCTGTACTTCCAGCACCGCGCGCACTTCTCGCCCTCGGCGGGGCTGACGACGACCTGCGGCATTCGCGCGTTCCCGAACGCGCTGGAGATCGCGATCTCCAGCTGCGAGACCGCAAGCGCCTCGCGCAGATCCTCTGCGCTGAACGGTTCGAGCGCCGATGCGTGCGCAGGCGAAAGCTGCAGTTGCGCCTTCGCCTCGAAGTCGCGCAGCTCAGAGCTCGCGGAGACGGCGGCGCGCAAGTGACGCAGCGTCCTCCAGCGTTCTTCCGAGACTCCATCGCGAGCCTCGTTGCGAACGAGGGAGAGCTCGAACACCGATGAGGAGCCGCGCAGAGCCTCCGGGAGCGACTGCCACGCTTCCTCCGCCGTAAACGAGAGCACCGGCGCGATCGCTGCGAGAAAGCCGCGCAGCGCGTAGAGCAGCACGGACTGCGCGGCGCGCCGCCGCGGATCGCGTGCGGCACGCGAGTAGAGCGGGTCTTTCATGGCATCAAAGTAGAGCGCCGACATCTCGCTCTCGAACTCGACGATTTTCAAGTACGCCGCATGCAAGTCGAGGGCGTCGTATGCCTGCGCGATCTCGTCGAAGCGCCGCGTGGCGTAGTCGTAGGCGAGCGTGTCGAGCGGGCCGAGCGCCTCGCGAGCGACGATCGCATTCGAAGGAAGATCGCCGACGTTGCCGAGCATGAAGCGTACGCGGTTGCGGATGTTGCGATAGACGCGTGCAACCTGCTCGATCACATGCGGGCCGAATCGCACGTCATCGACGAACTCCACCGAGGCCGCCCAGAGGCGCAGAACGTCCGCACCCCATCGGTCCATCGCCTCGTGCGCGTCGATGCCCGTGCCGCGCGATTTCGACATCGGCCGCCCTGCCTCGTCGTTCACCCAGCCGTTCTTGACGACGTGCCTGTACGGCGCCGCATCGCGAATCGCCGCAGCGGTCATGAGGGAGCTGCGAAACCAGCCGCGATATTGATCGCTCCCCTCGACAACTCTGTCACTGGGCCACGGAAGCCCGTTTCGGCCGAGCACCGCGAGATGCGATACGCCGGACTCGAACCAAATGTCGACGATGTCGCGCTCCGCTTCGAAGCGCGTACCGCCGCACGCCGTGCACGCAAATCCTTCCGGAAGATACCGCTCGACGGGATCGCTCCACCATACATCGGCGCCCGCCTCCGCAAAGCGGCGCGCTGCGGCGCGCGCAACGCGAGCGTCGAGCACGGACGCGTTGCAAGCTGTGCAGGTAATCGCGGGAATCGGCGTGCCCCACGTGCGCTGGCGCGAGATGCACCATTCGGGGTGGTTCTCGATCATCTGCCGCTGCCGCTCTCGTCCCCATTCCGGTGTGTACGCAACAGCATCGATCGCCGCCAGGGCGTGCGCGCGCAGGTCGTTTCGCTCCATCGAGATGAACCACTGCGACGTCGCGCGGAAGATCACGGGATTGTGGCAGCGCCAGCAGTGTGGATACGAATGCTCGATCTCTTCCCCGCGCAGAAGCATCCCCGCTTTGCGCAAGTCGTCGACGATCTTCGCATTTGCATCGAATATCTGTAGCCCGGCGTACGGCCCGGCTTCGGCGGTGAAGTGTCCGGTGGCGTCGACAGGGCTGCGGACCGGTAAACCGTAGGCCATACCCGTTTCGAAATCGTCGGCGCCGTGCCCGGGCGCAGTGTGCACG
This sequence comes from Vulcanimicrobiota bacterium, assembly GCA_030041225.1. Taxonomy (GTDB): domain Bacteria; phylum Vulcanimicrobiota; class Vulcanimicrobiia; order Vulcanimicrobiales; family Vulcanimicrobiaceae; genus Tyrphobacter. The sequence continues at coordinate 11,447 of JASHOG010000040.1, forward strand.
GCGCCGGTGCCGGTTTCGAGATCGACGTAATCGGCGAGGACGATCGTCGCATTGCGATCGAACAGCGGATGACGCACTTCGAGGCCCTCGAGGCTCTCGCCGCGGACCGTCGCGATTTTCGTTGCTCCCGAGTACCGCTCGCGCAGCGCCTGCGCGGCAAGATCTTCCGCAAGCAGCACGACCTCGTCACCGACGTCGTAGAGCGCGTAGATCGCGTTTCGATGCAGCGCGACGCCGGAGTTTCCGGGCAGCGTCCACGGCGTCGTCGTCCAAATGAGGATCGATACCTCCTTGTCATCCCGAGCTAAGCGAAGCGAGGTCGAAGGACCGCCGACACGCTCTAGCAACGCCTGAAGCTGCTTCTCGTCGAACGGAAACCGCACGTAGATCGAGGGCGAGCGTCTCATCTCGTACTCGATCTCCGCTTCTGCCAGCGCCGTTTCGTCGTGGAGACACCAGAGCGTCGCGCGCAGGCCTTTGTAGATCTGGTCTCGCTCTGCCAGGTCTGCAAGCGTACCCACGATGACGGATTCATACGACGGATCGATCGTGCGATAGGAATGTGCGTAGTCGCCGAATGTTCCCATGCGCATGCGCACGTCGCGCTGCCGTTCGAACCAGAAGACGGCGCGCTCCTTGCAACGCGCGCGCAGCTCGAGCGGATCGATCTCGTGAAAATCGGTGATCCCGAGATGGCGGAGCGTCTCGAGCTCGATTGGAAGCCCGTGCATGTCCCATCCCGGGACGAACTTCGCCCACTTTCCGTCAAGCAGGGCGACCTTCACGAAGGAGTCTTTCACGACCATGGTCAGAAAATGGCCCATGTGCAGCTCGCCGTTTGCATACGGCGGGCCGTCGTGCAGAATCCACGGCTGCGCATCGGCGTTGCGCTCGAGACGCCGCTCATACGTCCGCTGTTCGTGCCACCATGCGACACGCAGCGGCTCGCTCTTCGCTAGCCCGGCCTGCATGGGAAACTCCGTCACCGGAAGATTCAGCGTCTTTCGGTAGTCTCGCTTCAATTCTGTATCATCCCGAACGTGGTTCGCACGGATGTGCGAGCGAAGTCGAGGGACTTCCTGCCGATTAAAAGCGGCGCTCGATCTGCGCGCGGAGCCCTTCGTACGCCGCTATCGCCTGTGCCGTCGGAGGGGCGTCGCTGCCGTCAACGATGTGGAGGAGGGACTGGAGCGCAGCGCCGAGGCGATGCGCTCGAGGGTTGCGGTAGATACGATCGAGCAACATGCAAATCCCGTGCGCGATTTCGTATTGCTCGCGCAGGGCCGCAAGAGAGACGTGGACCCGCGGATCCATGAGAACCGTCAAAGGCCGCGTGACGCTGCGACCGCCTGCCTGTAAGCGCACGAAGTAACGCCCAGGCGGGAGCAGCGCGCCCTGAGGAACGCGCGGCGTCGCGTGGTAGACGGCAGAGATCGGGAGATCGTAATCGGCGACCCGCGGCGGCGCTTCACGCAAATCCCAGGCGAAGCGATGCATCCCGGCATCGGCGGCAGGACGCGTGAACGGCGCCTCCCAGTAGGCCGGCTTGTCGAGATCGCGCAGCGGCGGCGGAGGAGGATCGTCGCTCGCATAGCGCCGGACGAGATTTCCTTGCATGTCGAAAATCGAGATGACGACGCGCGCTACGGGCGAGGCGAGTGCGTAGTCGATGATCGCGCCGTCCGGCGGGTTCCCTCCCGACGGCTCCTCAGGCGGCAGCGGCGTGTCGGTGTTCGTGTCGCGCTGCACGCGGTAGGTGAGCGCGGGCTGGAAGAGGTGCACCGCACCGAGCGCCGCACCGGAGGCGATCTCGCGCAGCGGCTCCACGTCGTCGAGAATCCAGAAGCCGCGCCCGTGCGTCGCGATGACGAGGTCTCCGTCGTGCACGACGAGGTCGCGCACGGAACTGTGCGGAAGATCGAGCTGGAGTGACTGCCAGCGGTTGCCGTCGTCGAAGGAGACCGCGACGCCGTTCTCGGTAGCCGCATAGAGCAATCCGCGCTCTGTGGGGTCCTCGCGCACCGCGTTCACCGGCTCGCGCGGCAGCCCGTTGACGATGAGCCGCCAGTGCGCGCCGCCGTCGTGCGTGCGGTAGACGTACGGGCGAAGGTCGTCGAGCCGAAAACGGTTCACTGCGACGTAGGCGGTGTCGTCGTCGAAGCGCGAGGCGTCGATCTGCGCGATCTTGCTCCACGCGGTCACACCCGGCGGCGTAATGTTGTGCCAGTCTTTGCCGCCGTCGCGCGTGATCCAGACGTAGCCGTCATCGGTTCCGGCCCAGATCGTTCCTTCGTGCACGTACGAGGGTGCGAGGGTGTAGACGACGCCGCGATGGCTGCCGTGTTCCGGGTCGTCGCGCTCGAACGGGCCGACGATCTTGGGAACACCTGGATGCACGCGGGTGAGATCGGGGCTGATCCGCTCCCAGGATTGGCCGCCGCTCTCCGTTTCGAAGACGACGTTGGCGGCGAAGAAGAGCCGATGCGCGTCTAGCGGATCGAAGGCGAGCGCTCGCGGACCGATGGATGAGGGCGTACCAACTTCCGGCCCGGGCCGATCTATGTGATAACGCAGCGCGCCCGGAGGGATTGGTGAGACCTCTTGCGTCTGGTCTGTCTGTGCATTGTAGCTCTCGACTCTTCCGCCGAACGTGTTACCTGGATGGAGTGGATCGCCGACGACGTAACCGTACTCATCTGCGCCGACGGGATGCCAGTCGCGTTCCGTCACCTCACCCCAGTTGCCACGGCTCGCGACGCACGCTGACCCGCTCTCCTGCTGCGCGCCGCAGACCCAATACGGGAAGCGATTGTCGGCGGAGACGTGGTACATCTCCGCGGTCGGCTGATTGTACCACGAGCTCCACGTCCGCCCGCCGTTGACGGAGATCGTCGCGCCTTGATCGCTCCCGACGATGATGTGGCTCGGCAAGACGGGATTGATCCAAATCGTATGGTAGTCGTCGCCACCCGGCGCGCCTTTGATCGCGACGAAGGTGCGCCCACCGTCGCGCGAGCGATAGGTCGACGTGTTCGTCACGTAGACCGTGTTCGGGTCCATCGGGTCGACGGCGATCGAGGCAAGGTCGTCGCCGCGCTGCGCGAGCTCGGGCACGTCGTTGCGCTCGACGAAGTGTGCGCCGCCGTCGCCGCTGCGATAGATGCCGGCACCCTTCGCTTCGGTGTTGATGTATGCGTAGACGACGTTCGAGTCGCTCGGCGCAACCGCAATCTCGCTACGGCTGATGCGCGCCGGGATTCCGTCGCGGAGCCGCTGCCACGTGGCACCGCCGTCGGTCGACTTGAAGATGCCGCTTCCGACGATCTCGAAGGATTTCGCCACCTCCCACGGCGGCTGGCGCGCCGCCCACAGCGTCGCGTAGACGACGCTCGAGTTGCTCGGGTCGATGGCGACGTCGTACGCGCCGACGTTCTCATTCTCGTAGAGCACCCGCTGAAACATCACGCCGCCGTCGGTCGAGCGATAGATGCCGCGCGTCGTGTTCGCAGCGTACGGATGGCCAAGGACGGCAACGAAGAGGCGATTCGGGTCGTGCGGATCGACCGCGATGGCCGCAATCTGGCGACCGTCGCGTAGGCCCAGATGCCTCCACGTCCTCCCCGCATCGCGCGACGCGTAGAACCCGTCGCCGACCGCGAGATCGGGGCGCTGCAGTCCCTCGCCACTGCCCGCGTAGACGACGCTCGGATCGGACGGCGCGACGGCGAGCGCGCCGATCGATCCCGTGTCCTGCCGGTCAAAGACCGGGGTCCAGGTCCGTCCGGCGTCGTCGGTCCTCCAGATGCCGCCGTTGACGGACGCGATGTAAAAAACGTCGGGCTCGCTCGGGACGCCGGCGACGGATGCGGTGCGTCCGCCGCGCAGCGGCCCGATGAAGCGCCAATGCAGATCGGGCAGCGGCGCGATTGCGAGCAACGTCAAGAGAGCAGCGATCGTGCGAAGCATTACGCAGATTGTTCAGAAATCGGCGACGGTACCAACGTCTTGATCGACGGCCTTGCGCCAGACGAAGTGCGCGGCCGTCAGGTCCTCGGCGCTCATACCCAAGGACTTGAAGAGCGTGATGTCCTTGGAGAACCTTCTGCCATCGCACCGCTTTAAGAGAACGTCTCCGATACAGCCGAGGAGGTGGTTCTCCCCAACGGCTCCCGCTTCAAGGGCCCGTCGAAAGTCACCACTCAACTCGCGGGCACTGGCGACGTAGTCGGTGAAGTACCGTGACCGCTGGACCGCAACATCGTCGATCTCGGACGTTGTCGGAATGCTCGAACCGACGACGTTGACGTGCACGCCGTGATTCAACCAATCGCCTTTTAGAAACGGATCCTTGGCGCCGGTGACCGTGCAGAGTATATCGCACTCGCGAGCGACCTCTTCACACGATGCGACGGCCCGCACTTCCAAGCCATGAGCGGCGGCCTCTCGATCGGCGAATGCGCTCGCCTTACCGAAATCTCGTCCCCACACGAGAACTCGGTCGATTGTGCGCACGAGAGGAATCGCTTCGACGTGGCTTGCCGCTTGCTCACCGTAGCCGAATATGCCGACGGAGCGCGCATCTTGTCTCGCAAGAGCATCCGTGGCAACGGCCGATGCCGCTGCAGTGCGAATCGTGGTAACGGCATCGGCCGATACCACAGCCACGGGCGTTCCCGTCTGCGCATCGAATAGACAGATAACACCCTGATGTGAACTGAGCCCGGCGGACGAGTTCCCTGGGAAGGCCGCGATGACTTTTATTCCGATCGATTGCGGCTCTTCGATGTAGCCGGGCATCATGCTCAAACGGTTATCACCGTACGGCAGCCGCATAACTGAGCGAATGGGTTGGATAGCCTGGTCTCGCGCCGTAAGGATCATTGCCGTTCGCGCCGTTGCAATGCACTCTTGCATCGTCAAGAGCTCGTGAACCAGTCTCTCGCCAATGACCCTCACGCTCATGGGCACAGCACTAAGGCCGCTGCCCGTAGGCCGCGCTGACGATCTTCCACGTTCCGCCCAGAAGGCGGAGCGTTAGCACCCAGAGCCCCCTTTCGCTCGCCGGTTTGCCTCTTACTGTGTACGTCAGATTTAGCGGGATGACGAGGTACGACTCATCACCGTGAGCATCGATGGTAAAGCTCGTGGGAACACCCCGCACGAGGTGCAAGTGCGCGACATGCCCCGCGGCTAGGGCTCTGTCGACGTCGGCCCACCAGCGGCGCGCGGCGTGGGGAGCGCTCCACAAGAACGGCTCGAAATCGTCCACGACGATACTGGGCGAGGCGAAATGCGCGTCGACTCCGGGGGCGCTGTCGGCATTACACCGCGCGATCATGGCGTCGACGACCGCCAGGACTGCGCTGCGCGGATCGGCGGCCGCCGCCGGTGCGAGCATCGTCGCTACGAGTGCGGCGCAAAGAGACGAGCGAACATCAACTCGCATGTCGCGTCAGATCATCGAATGATATGCTTCCGCCAAGCGTTGTATACCATCTTCGATCTCCTCCGGTGTCGCGCGACTATACGCGATGCGAATGTAACGCGTCGGCGCTGTCTCCGGATCGGCATGCGCCGCTTCTCCGGCGTAGAAAGAGACGCCGGCAATGACCGAGACACCGCCGCGGAACGCGCGCTCCGTCATGATCTCCGTATCGACGCCCGGCGGAAACTTCACCCACAGGTAGTAACCACCGTGAGGGACGGCAAACGACGCCTCCGGCAGCTCGCGCCTGAGCGCCGCGACCGTGAGGTCACGATGCTGCGCGTATGCAGCACGCGCGCGCTCGATGTGCGCGCGTAACTCGCCCGCGGTGCAGAACTCGAAGACAATTCGCTGCGTGAGCGGGCAGGTTCCGCCGTCGCTCTTCAGGCGCGCGATGCGCTCGAGCAACGCGCGCGGCCCGGCGATCCAGCCGACGCGCAGGCCCGGCGCCAGGAGCTTCGAGAAGCTCCCGACCTCGAAGACGACGCCGTGCGCGTCGAGAGCCTTGAGCGACGGCTCGCTTTTGCCCTCATAACGCAGCATTCGATAGGGGCTGTCTTCGAAGATCGCGATGCCGAAACGTGTCGCCAGTGCGACGAGCGCCTCACGCCGGCGGCGCGAGAGTGTGATGCCAGTCGGGTTGTGAAAGTCGGGAACTTCGTAAATGAACTTCGGCAAAGGGAGCCCCTGATTGACCCGTTCCCTGAGCGCGCGGTCGAGCGCTTCGACGTCCATGCCTTCGTCGTCTTGCCCGATCTCGATGAACGTGAGACCAAAGCTCTTGAAGATCGGAATCGCCGTGAAATACATGGGCGCGGTCACGACGATGACGTCGCCTTCCTCCGTCAAGAGGCGGCACAAAAGATCCAGGCCGTTCTTCGCGCCGTTGACGACGATGATCTCATCGGCGGTCACGGTGCAGCCGTCTTCCTTCATGTACTCGGCGATCCACTCGCGTAACGGCGGAAGCCCGAACGGCCGGCCGTATTGTAGCGACTCGCTGCGATAGGTGGTGAGCGCGCGGTTTGCCGCTTCCGTCAGATCCGGAAAGATGCCGGGGAACGCATAGCCGGAATTGAGTGAGAGTGCCTCGCTCGAGTCAGGATACGCAGGACGCGGCACGCATAGGGCTCGTGCAGCCAAGAGTGTCTCCAACGTGCCATTGAGTTACTACAAACGTTGCGTGCTGTCCTCGCTTGCGACAGCAATATATTGCCAAATATCTTAGCAGGAACGAAGATTTCCACTAAGAAGAGCGCGTTGGTTCGAATATCCGTACCACCATTCGCGGTCGTATTGCTCATATCGTGCGCACCGAAAACGGGTGCAATCCGTCGACATCAATCTAGTCCAGCCTTGCCGTGGCCTCCCGCACGACACTTTCGAGAAGAGGACGCTCGGGCCGAGAACGTGCCAGCACGCGTATCCCGATGATCACACTCAAGAGCAAACGCGCTAAATCCTGAGGATCCGCACCTCGCGACAACTCGCCCTTTGTCCGAGCCGCCTCCAGCGCGCTGCGCAGGTAGCCTTCCATCCGTGCGAGATAATGGCGGATCGTCGGCGTGACCTCGTTGTCGCGCGATGTGAGTTCCACCGCCGAGTTTATCAGGAGGCACCCTCGACGACGCCGGTCGGAAACAGCACGATCGACGAGATCCATCAAAAAAGCGCGTATGGCCTTGCGTGGAGATCGCGCCGTTGCGAGCGTCTCGAGTCGCGGACGCGTATTTCGGTCGAAATAGCGGGCGAGAGCGGCGCGAAAGAGTCCCGACTTGTCCTCAAACGCGTTGTAGAGACTCGGCAGCGCGAGCTGCGTGGCATCGGACAGATCGCGGACCGATGCCGATGCGTAGCCAAGATTCCAAAAGCAGTCCACAGCTGCATCGAGCACAGCTGCCGTATCAAACTCGCGCGGTCTCGCCATCGTTGCCTTTTGTGATTCTGAAGGAAACCCCTCTTGCATTCTAGAGCAAGTGATATAAAATAGCAACACTGAAGGACATACTACCGTAGGAGGCAGAATGCACACGAAGTCCATCAGGAGGGAATTGCGCTTCCTCCGTTATTACGCGCTCGCGACGACCCTGCTCTCCGGCATCGCGCTGCTTGGCGCAGCGGGAGCGATCCACGAAGCGGGTAACGCGACGTTTGACACGATCACCGCTCACCGGCTCGTTATCCGCGACAATGAGGACAAGCTCGCGATGGTGCTCGCGAACCACGATAATCCGATGCCGGGCATTTGGGCCGGCATGAGGACCTATAGGCACGGCGGCGGTGGTAACGAGATCATTTTCTACGACGAGATGGGGGATGAGCAGGGCGGTTTCGTCTGGAGCGGCTTGGTCCACGCCAACGGAACGTACGATTCGGGCCTCGTGAACTCATATGACAGCGTCACGACCGATCAGTTGCTGCAAGTCCACGACGGCAACAACAACGGCAGGACGTTCTCGTATGTGACCGGCTGGAACGAGCCGAACATACGGACCCCGCTTGCGCTGCAGGTCCTTCATGACTATGAAAGTGCGATCTACCGGCACGCGAGTCAACAACAGCTGCAGGCAATCGTCGAGCGATATCCGGCGTTCGCGCAAGGTCCGGTCACGCGATATCTCGTTGGCTACGACAAGACGAATACGTCGCAGGTCATGCTGGCCGACGCGCAGGGTCATCCCCGCATCAAGATGTTCGTGCGACCTGATGGTACCGCGGCCTTGCAGTTCCTGGACGCATCCGGAACGGTCATGGCGCAGTATCCTAGGACGCACTAAATGATGCCGCCGGTCCGTATTCTGGTCGCGGGGACCGTCGCCGCAGTTGCGTTCTTCGGAACGCATGCCGCCGCAACGCCCGTTCGTCACGCTCTCGCCTTTCGGATTTCATTTCCGGCACGGGCGCACCAGGCGCCGATCACCGGCCGCGTCTATGTCATCCTGACAAAGGAAGCACAACCGGATCCGCGCGTACAGGTTCTGTCTCCCGAGTCATCGCCCCCGATCTTCGCGAGAGACGTCACCGCGTTGCGGCCAGGCGAAGAAGCGGTTGTCGCCGCGAGCGCAGCCGGCTATCCGCTTCGCAGTATCGCCGACCTGCCCACCGGCGACTATTATGTCGAAGCGCTGGCAAGCATATACACGCCGTACCTCCGCGCCGACGGCCATACGATTTGGGCGCCTCCACAATGGGGGCCTCAAGCCTTTTCGTTTGAGCCGGGCAATCTTCACAGCGTCGTTGAACGCGTGCACATTGATCACAACACGGGCGGCACGATCGACCTCGAGTTGAATCACGTCGTCGGCCCGAACGAGCTCGGCAATCTCATGGGACAGCAAGGTTATTCCACGGACACTCCGTGGGTCAAGCACGTTCGTCTCGAGAGCGCAATCCTGACGAGGTTCTGGGGCCGTCCAATCTACCTTGGCGCGACGATTCTCCTACCCAAGGGGTACGCGGCGCATCCTCGCGCGCACTATCCCATTTTCTACCGCCAAGGGCACTTCGAACAGCCTGTCGCCGGCTACTTTACGACCGACAAGAGCACGGAGACGCCCGAGGCGATCGCGGAAGGAAAGAAGTCGGGAATGGGCACCGGCTACGAGTTCTACGAGGCATGGACATCCGCGCACTTTCCGCGCGTGCTAGCGGTAACATTCCAGCATCCTTGCCCTTTCTTCGACGACTCCTACGCGGTCAACTCGGCAAACTGCGGCCCTTACGGGGACGCAATCATGCACGAATTGATTCCGTATATCGAGACACATTTTCGCGTATTGCGCGAACCGAGGGCGCGGGTTCTTGCCGGCGGGTCGACCGGCGGCTGGGAGTCGCTCGCGCTGCAAATCAAACATCCAACGTTCTTCGGCGGCGCATGGATCTTCCAACCGGACGAGATCGATTTCCACGCGTTCCAGCAGATCGATATCTATAGTGATGCGAACGCCTTCTACGCCCCCTCTCCGGCTTGGCATGCTTACGTGCGGCCGTGGGATCGCACCGTGACCGGACAGGTACTTTGCACCGAGGAACAGCTGAGCCGATATGAGGAGGTGCTCGGCTCACACGGTCGGTCGGGATACCAGCTCGACGGCTGGTGGGCAATCTTCGACCCCGTTGGCTCCGACGGATATCCCGAGCCGCTATGGAACATGCGAACCGGTATCATAAACCGCAGCGTAGCGGCATACGTGCGCGATCATGGCTACGACCTTACCGCCTACTTGAAAGCACGCTGGCGTGAGATAGGCTCCGATCTCACTGGCAAACTGCATTTTTTCGTGGGCGACATGGACAACTATTATCTCAATCTCGCTGTCTACAGGATGCAGGTCTTTTTAAGCGGTGCGACTCGCCCGCGATCGGATGCGACATTCTCGTACGGGCGTCCACTCAAGGGACATGGATGGATTCCAATGACTTGGTACGATCTGGTCAAGCAGATGGCGGTGCAAATCCGTAGGAACGCGCCCCGTGGCGAGAGCGACGCACAGTGGAACTATTGAGCAAGAGCGGATTCCTTCGCTTCAACGTGCGCTTCGAGCTATTGGGAGGAGCGACGTTTCGCGATCCTTCAGCGTCTCGAGGAGCACGCCCGATTGGATCCCGCGCACGCCCGGGATGTTGTAGAGCACGCCGAACAGCAACCTCGAGTACTCGTCGAGATCGTGCGTCACGATCTCGAGCACGACCCCCGACTCCCCGGTAAGCACATGGCACGCGATGACCTGCGGCAGCGCTTGGAGATCCTCGCGCAACGATTTCGCGTGCGGCCACTCCACTTGAAGGCGCGCGTATGCGGTGACACCGAGCCCGAGCGCGCGGCGGTCGAGGATTGCGCGATATCCCTGGATGTAGCCGCTCTTTTCGAGACGGCGAACGCGCCGCAGGCACGGCGACGGCGAGAGGCCGACCTTCTTGGCGAGAGCAGCGTTCGATAGGCTGCTATTGCGCTGCAATGCCGAAAGTATCCGCAAATCGATCGAGTCAAGCTTGGTTATTGGCATAAATCCCCCAAAGTGTGCTCGCATTAGCTACGTTATTGCTCGCGCATCGAGGGATTTCCTAGCAAGCCCGCGGAACCCTCCTTGCGAACGGAGGGAAGTAGGATTGTTACAGCTCTCAGGACTTTGCACAGCGCGCATCGCGGTCATATCGGCCGCCCTCATCTTCGCGTTTCTCTCAGCGCCCGCGTCGGCGCAATCATCATCCAGCACCATCGTCGGAACGGTGAGAACGTCGAGCGGCGCTCCCGTCGCGGCTGCGAGCGTTGCACTGCGAGGTGTCGCGAATCAGACGACGACGACGGATGCGCAGGGAAGGTACCGCTTCAGCTCGATCCCGCCGGGCCTCTATCAGATCGTCGTCACGAAGCCGGGCTTCTTCCAGACGATCGCGGCCGTCGCTGTTGCCTCTGCCACCACCGTCACCGCCGACATCAGCATCGCGCCGCAATCCTTCGAGTCACTCCGGACGATCGCGCACGTCCAGACGAACGCCCCGGGGCAAGTACAAATCAATCAAACAACCTCGGCAATCAACACCATTACGAGTCAGGAGTTTGAGGATCAAGGGCAAGTACAGGTTGGAAAACTCCTCAACGAAACTCCTGGAATCATTTCATGGAACGTCCCGGGCGAGGCGGCGGCCAACGGTGCCGACGCGTTCAGCCCACAAGAGATCCAGATTCGTGGGGCGCTTTACTATGAGACGCAGACGCTCGTCGACGGCCATCCGACGCCGCTTTCTATACTCGGAGAGTTTAATCCGATCTACTTGAACCCGGCGCTGCTTCAGAACGTCGAGGTCGTGAAGGGGCCGGGGTCAATGCCCACCGACATCAACTACGCGATCGGCGGCACGGTGAACTTCATCACCTTGCAGCCCACGCTCACGCCGGAGGCAACCCTCAGCGTAGGAACCGACACGTGGGGCGGCGTCACAACGGCAATCCGTGCCACAGGCTCGACGACGTCACATTTCTTGCAATATGCGTTCGGGTACGCGACCGACGGCGCACCCGGACCGATGCAGAACTATCAAGAGCCCGGCTCCGCACTCTTCCTCATCGCGGGCGATAACTGGAAGGTGAACGGTCAATCGCTTGCGGGCGATCCTTACGGTATTACGTTGGCGCCTGAGAGCTACTACAACCGCTACATCGGACAAGCCGGTGAGGTACAGTTCGCCGAGCCGTTCTACATCTGCTGCTGGGGATTCAACACGGCCTACGACTCGAAGGACGAGCTCGGAAAGATACGCCTCAACTTCTCACAAGTCAGTTCGCTCACGTTCAGTTTCCTTGGAGCTTCGGAGTTCGGCCCGATCGACAATGTCGGCGTTGCAGCCTCTGAGGCACCGGTCGGTGATCTCCCAAACAGCAGCGGCTCGATATTTGCACCGCCTGCGGGATATACGGGCTCCCTACCGGCGGGGACGGCAATTCCTTTTGATAACGGAGCGTTCTTACCGGCAGACGAGTCGACGCAGCAATATCTCTATCAAGCAGAGTTTCGAACGGTGCTGGGGCCGTGGACGGCACTGCTACGATACTACGACGGCGGCACCAACGACTATGCCTACCTCGATGTCGCAGCGAACGGGTTCTACCAGTTTGCCGGAAAGACGTATGGCGGCGCCGAGCTTTGTCCGAGCGGCACCACTTTCAACGGGTCGGTATGCAACCCCGGCGGCCTTTCGCCGACGACGACGTACTTCAACGGTCAGCAGGTGAGCTTCTCCGCTTCCGACGCGACAAACCAAACCCTGACCGACAGTGAGTCGCGAGGAGAATCGATACTCTTGGAGCGGCCTTTTGGGAACGGCTCGGACCTTTCGCTCGCCGTCGATCGCCAGGGGCTGACGGGCTTCCAGTTCATCAACGTCCCGACGTCGGGCGTGCCTCCGTACTACGCACTTTCGCCGGGAGCAAGCCAGCTCTTCACGACCGAGTCCGCCAAGTTCGGTCTCTTCGTCGCACCGAACGTTTACGCAGACGTCTCCGACTACATCATCCAGTACGAGAGCCATTTCACCGACGATGGTGGCTCAACGTGGAAGACCGCGACCCGCGGTGACGATGCGCCGCGCATCGGCTTCACGTGGCAGCCGAACGACGACGTCTCCTGGCGCTTCGCACTCGGTTCCTCAATTGCGCCTCCGTTTTTGAGCCTCTTATCCTCGCCCGGGTCGACGCCGGCGGAGATCAGTAACGGCAACCCGACTGAAGGCTATTCGGAGAACCTCAATAACGGCGGAATTGCGCCGGAGACGGCCTTCGGATACGACATCGGCGTCGACAAGCGCCTCCACGGCTCGATGTACGTCTCCTTCGATTCGTACCTCACCGACGTCTTCGACATGTACCTCCCGTCGACGTTCTTGATCAACAACGATTACGTTACATCGGGTTGCCCGGCAGGCTGTCTGCTGTTCGGGTCGGAGACCGAGAATCTCGGTCACGCTCGATACGAAGGCGTCGAGTATGCCCTCGGCAGTGCACCGGCCTCGGGCATAGGGTTCAAGATTCAAGGAGATCTCGAGCGTGCGTACGCCTACGATCTACCGCCGGGCTTCTATTGCACGAACGTGCCCGCGAGCCAGTGCACGCCCCTCAACTACAGCACGAATCTTGGGATCATTCCCGGCGTCAACTTCGAGCAGAGTGGATCCGGTTTCAACGCGATCAACGGAGCCTCCGTGCCGTACGCCATGGGCTACGCCGAGCTGAACTATCGCACGCCCTCGGGAAGCTTCTACCAAATCGGCACGACGTATTTCGGCAACAACAACGCCTACAATGAGCCCGCGTTCTTTGTCCTTTCGGCAGGCATCCACGAGCAACTCGGCAGTCATCTCGCGCTGGTGCTGACGGCAGACAACCTCACCGATGCCGACGGCTCGCTTTGGCCGAGCATCTATGGGGGCGTTCCCGCGCCGCTCGAGCCCGAGTGCGTCGGCAAGTACGGTTCGTTGGCATACTTGACGGAAGGTGTCTCGTGCGCGGCCCTTGTGAATTCCGGGACGGTTCCCCGCAGCGACGTTTCGGTGGTTCCGCAAGAGGGGCTCACGACCGGCATGAACTATGGTCCCACGTCTTTTCGCCTTCAGCTCATCGACAAGATCGGCGGACCATAGCGGATGCATCGCCTCCTGGCGGCCTTCGCATGGCTCTGCCTCGCAGCGCCGGCTACGGCATTGGCGCGCCCCTTCACGCTCGACGACTACGCTCGCCTCGTCTCCGTAAGCGATCCCGAAATCTCGCCTGACGGCCGCAGCATCGTCGCCGTCGTTGGGCGCTCGGATTATACGAAGGATCAGACGCACACGGAGCTCGTACTCATCGATGTGGCAAGCGGCGCGCAGCGCGTGCTCACCCTCGGGCGTGATGACGTCGCCTCGCCACGCTGGTCGCCCGACGGAACGCAGCTCGCCTTCGCCGCGCCATCAGAAGGCGGCGACCACGCGGCGCAGGTCTGGGTGATGCCGATGAACGGTGGCGACGCGAGAACGGTGACGAACGCGAAGTACGGCGTCGAGGTCTATGCGTGGCGGCCCGATGGGAAAGCGATTGCGTACGTGACGCAGGAGACGCCGCCGAACGAGGCGGCGATCGAGCGTCACGAGGACCTCTTCAATGTCGGCGATGAGCCGTTCTCGGCAACGGCGCTCTCCGTCTCGTCGCACCTCTGGCTACAACAGCTCTCCGGTGGTGCGGCGACGCGCTTGACGCAGGGGAACTGGAGCATTTCTCCCGGCGCGCTCTCGTGGTCGGCGGATGGAAAGTACATTGCATTCGATGAGTTGCCGGACGCGCGTTTCGACAGCATCTTCCACTCCCGCGTCGCGGTGCTCGACATCGTAACCGGGCAGATCTCCTTTCCGGACGAGCGCTTTAGCCTCGCTTCCTCGTCGGCAGTCGTCCTCACGGCGGTCGCGTTCGCGCCGAGTGGAGATCGTCTCGCCTATACCGCCGGATCGCATGGCTCTGTCATTACTCAAGACGACCTCGACGTCACGACGGTAGGGGAGCCCGGCGTGCGCGACGCGGCGCCGACACTCGATCGCAACATCGCTTTCTTCGCGTGGAGCCCCGGAGGCGGATTCATTGCCGCGGGGGATGACGGCGTCTCGCAGGGGCTCTGGCGCATCTCACCGGATGGGACGACGCAACGCGTCGATCTCGGCGATCTGAACTTTAACGGTGGCTCGGTGGCACAGAATGGCGCCGTCGCCTTCACCGCGTCGAGCGCGCAGCGCCCATCGGAGCTCTACTATCTCGCGCCGGGTTCGGGTTCGCCGCGCCGCCTCACCGACGAGAACGCACGCATCGCGGCGCTCGACCTCGCGCCCGCGCAAGAGTTCACGTGGCACAACGACGGCTTCGACGAAGACGGCGTCCTGACGTACCCGCTCGGATACCACACCGGCGTGAAGTACCCACTCGTCCTCGACATTCACGGCGGGCCCATCCTCGAGGCTTCGACGACTTCGTTCGATCCGCGCGTCCAGTTGCTCGCAGCACGCGGCTTCGTCGTATTTCAGCCGAACTACCGCGGCAGCGACAATCTCGGGTTTGCGTATGCCGACGCGATCATCGGGCGCAACCCAATGGAAGGCGTCGGCACGGATTGCGTTGCCGGCCTCAGAGCG
This sequence comes from Vulcanimicrobiota bacterium, assembly GCA_030041225.1. Taxonomy (GTDB): domain Bacteria; phylum Vulcanimicrobiota; class Vulcanimicrobiia; order Vulcanimicrobiales; family Vulcanimicrobiaceae; genus Tyrphobacter. Next base: position 26,583 of record JASHOG010000040.1, read on the forward strand.
CTCGAAGCGACGGGTGGCATTGACGAGAGCCGCATCGGCGTCTCGGGCTACTCGGCGGGAGGATGGGCCACTTCGTGGCTTATCACGCACTACGATCTCTGGAGAGCCGCGGTGAGTGGAGCTGCCGTCGACGACGTGGTCATGGAGTCTACGCTGAGCGAGATCGACTCGTTCATGCCTTTGATCTTCGGCGGGCTGACGCCGTGGTCGTCGCCCGGCGCACTAGAGGCCTATCGCGATGCATCGCCGATCACGTACGTGCAGAACGTCCACGCAGCCACGCTCATTCTCGTCGACTCGACGGATCCGCGAGCCCCGACGCCTCAGTCGTATGAGTTCTTTAGCGCACTACGAAATCTCGGCAAGGTCGTGCAGCTCACCGTCGTGCCTGCCTACGGACACCATCCCTCCGACCCGGTGCGAAATCGCGAAATCGACCGCGCATGGGTCGACTGGATGGTCAAGTATCTCTCGCCATAGCGAACGCGTTGAACGCTTCCTATAGGAAGAAATGAAAAAATGACATCGATTCGCAATGAAATTCGGCTGCTTCGTTACTATGCGGTGGGCATGACGCTCTTCGCCGGGATCGTCCTCCTCGGTGCCGTGCACGAGGCAGCGAAGGTCGCAAGCTTCGATACGATCACCGTGCACCGTATCGATGTGATCGATCGCGAGGGCAAGCTGGCGATGGTGATCACCGATCACGATGACATGCCGCCGCCGATCGTCAACGGAAAAACGCTCCAGCGCCATGGGGGCGCGAACGCCAACGGCGTCATCTTCTACAATCAGCGCGGCGACGAACAAGGCGGCCTCATCTGGGAAGGACAGCGGTATCCGAATAGGACGTACGAGTCGGACAATGCGCTGTCATTCGACACCGTGAACACCGACCAGCTGATTCACGTCGAGGATGGCAACGATAGCGGCAGGACCTACTCCGAGGTAATCGGCTGGAACCAGCCCGATTACAACACGCCCGGATTTCTGAATCTTATCGAGGAGGCCGATCACCTGAAGACGAGAGCACGGGTACGAGCCTTCCTTCAGGCGCACCCCAACTTCGGTTCGAGGACGCGCTTCCTGCTCGGGTACGATCGGAGCAATACGTCGCAGGTGATGCTCGCCGACGATGAGGGACACCCGCGCATCAAGATGTTCGTCACCGCTGACGGTGATGCGCACCTCCAGTTCCTCGACGCCGGCGGCAGAGTCGTCGCCGAGTATCCCGAGGCGCACTAGATGGTCCATAGCGCTCCCCCGCCGCCCATCGCAATCCGTCTCTCGCTCGGCGCTTCCGCGCATCGCGCGGTGGCGAACGGGCGCGTCTACGTGATCGTCACAAAGGACCCGAACGACCCGCCAATACAACTGCTCGAGCCTTCGACGACCCCTCCGTTCTTTGCAAAGGACGTGAACGATATGCGCCCGGGCGCCGTCGTTACGATCGATGCGAAGACGCCCGGATTTCCACTGAACAGCCTCGCCGATCTCCCGGCCGGAACCTACTACGTCGAAGGGCTCGTTGAGATCTACACACGATACCATCGAGCTGACGGTCACACGATCTGGGCACCGCCGCAGTGGAGCGTTGCGACTGCTTCACACGAGGTGGGGACCCTTCGGAGCGCCATCGAGCGTGTTACACTCGATCCGGAGCACGGTATCTCGCTCGATTTGAGGCTCGACCGTCCGGTCACAAATCGCATCTTTGAGTCGTTAAAGCGCCCGAGAGTAGCCGGGCCTAATGCGCCGTGGATACGCAACGTGCGCATCCTGAGCCCGACGTTGACGCGTTGGTGGGGCGCGCCATTCTACCTTGGCGCGACGATCCTTCTTCCAAAAGATTACGCCTCGCATCCGAACGCGCACTATCCGGTACTCTACAATCAAGACCACTTCGATGACCCCGTGCCTTGGGGTTTCACTGCCGATGCAAGCACCGAGACGCCTGAAGCGATTGCCAGGGGGAGGCGCGCTGGATACGGCACGGGCTACGAGTTTTACAAGGCGTGGAGCTCGGCGCGCTTCCCTCGCTTCATCATGGTCACCTGGCAGCACCCGTGTCCGTTCTTCGATGATTCGTACGCCGTCAACTCGGCGAACTGCGGACCATTCGGCGACGCGATCATGAACGATCTCATCCCGTACGTCGAGTCGCACTTTCGCATCATTCGCAAGGGTTATGCGCGCATCGTTGAGGGCGGCTCGACCGGCGGGTGGGAATCGCTGGCGCTCCAGGTGCAGCACCCGGCGTTCTTCGGTGGTGCGTGGGTTTTCGACCCGGATCCGATCGACTTCCGTAGTTTCCAGCTCGTCGATCTCTACAACGATGATAATGCTTTCGAGGTACGCTCCCCCGACGGCTGGCAAACGTACGAACGTCCATGGGAACGAATGCCCAACGGGCAGCCCGTCGGAACGGAACGGCGTATTAGCCAGTACGAGTTGACGCTGGGGTCGCACGGCCGATCTCTCTATCAGCTCGACGGATGGTGGGCGATCTTCGATCCTGCCGGTCCCGACGGTTATCCCGAGCCAATCTGGAACATGAACACCGGAGCGATCGATCGCAGCGTCGTCACGTATGCGCGGGATCACGGCTACGACCTCTCCTATTACATACGCGAACACTGGTCGAGCCTCGGTCCTGCGCTGGCGGGCAAGCTCCACTTCATCGTCGGCGATATGGATAGCTACTATCTCGACCTCGCCGTCTATCGCATGCAAGACGTTCTCGAAGCGACGACGAGCCCGCATTCGGATGCAACCTTTATCTATGGCCGGCCGATGAAGGGTCACGGTTGGCATCCGATGACCTGGGCGCAGCTGCTCCAGCAGATCGCACGCCAAGTCAAGGCAAACGCGCACGGCGATGATACCGCGCAGTGGAGCTATTAAATGGAGGGAACATGGAACTTGAATCGCTCAGGCGAGAGGTTCGCGTATTACGAACGCTCGTCATCGGGCTGCTTGCAATCGCCGCAGTAGGGGTCACCGTAGCCGCCCGAAGTGATTGGCCGAACGGCCGGTTCGACCAGATTACGGTTCATCGCATCAATGTCGTCGATGATAACGGCACGCTGCGCCTTGCCATCTCGAACGCCCAGAATATGCCTCCTCCGACGATGCACGGGAAGCCACTTCCGCTGCCCCGCAGTCACGTCAACGGAAACCCTTCCTTCATCATCTTCAACGCACTCGGTGACGAACAAGGCGGCTACCTCTGGGGCAGCACGGGATCCTTCCCTGGAAAATACCACCAGTTTACGTACATGTCATCCGATCAATTCGAGCAGAATGATGCCTTAGGTCTTGGCTACGACGACTACGGACACGGTGAGCGAACCGCCGGCTTGGAGGGAGCGGAGCAGAAGACCAGTACGCCCATCGCCATCGTCATCAACGAGATGTTTGCGGCCATGAGTCACGCGAAAACCGCTGCACAGCGAACGGCAATCGAGCGCCGGTTCGAGAAATCGCATTTCGTTGCTTATAGCCGTTTCTTTGTCGGCTACAGTCCGGAAGGCTCGATGGTCAAGCTCTACGATACGCAGGGACGGCCGCGTCTGTTGATGATCGTGGGCAACGACGGCACGCCGAAGATCGAGTTCATGGACGCCGGAGGGCGCGTGACCTATCAACTGCCGGCGCCTCCTCGCTAGAGAAGCATGTCCTTCATACGGCCTCTCGGCGCATGCCTTGTGCTGACGCTTGCGGTTCAGTCGACAAGCTCCGCTCGAGCCCAAGACATATTTACGTTTCGTGATTACTACAGGATCGTTAGCGTCAGCGATGCGCGCATCTCGCCCGATGGCCGACAGGTCGTCGTGGTCGTGACGCGCGAGGATGAAGCGTCGGATCAGAGTGTGAGTGAGCTCGACCTGTTCGACGTCGCCACGCGAAGCACTCGCATCATCACCGAGAACCGCCCAGATGTCTCCTCGCCCCGTTGGTCACCCGACGGAGACCGGCTCGCCTTCATCGCCTCCGATACCGCCGGCTCGCCGCAAGTGTGGGTGATGCCGATGGACGGTGGCGATGCTCAGCCTGTCACGAACGCGCCCACCGGCGTAGAGCTCTTCGCATGGCGGCCGGACGGCAGAGCGATCGCGTACGTCGCGCAGGATTCTCCGTCAGACCGGGTGCGCATCGCACACCACGACGATCTCTTCACCGTTGGCAACCAACCCTATCTTTCGCACGCGGCAGCGCTTCCGTCGCATCTTTGGCTCCAGGTCATCGGTGCGACGGGAGCTCAACGGTTGACCGAAGGAACGTGGAGCGTCTTCCCTGACCCGATCTCCTGGTCACCGGATGCTCGATACATCGCCTTCGACCGGACGCCGTATGCGGGCTTCGATGCAGAGCTCAGGGATTCGAGAGTAGCCGTACTCGACGTCGGAAGAAGAACGGTCGTCGCACTCGAGCCGGGCTGGAGCTGGAATCCGTCCTTCGCGCCGTGGGCGGACCGCCTCGCCTACGCCGCCGGCGGATTCGGTGACATCGTTCAAACGCGGCTCGTCGCTTCCGCGGCGGGATCGTTCGCGGCGCACGATGTCGCGCCCGCGCTGGACCGGAACGTGACCTATCTTTCGTGGCTCCCGAACGACGAGGGTTTCTTCGTTGCCGCAGACGATCGCGTTACACGCGCGCTCTGGCGCATTTCGCCGAATGGCGCGATGCGGCGAGTCGACCTCGGTGACCTGAGCTTCCAGGATGTCCAAGGCGGCAGCGTGAGCGCAAGCGGGGCGATCGCGTTTACGGCTGCGGCTCCGCTACGCCCCTCGGAGGTGTACTATCTTCCGCCTGGTGGAAATCAGCCGGAACGGCTCTCCAGCTATAATGCGCCCATCGCGCGTCTCAATCTCTCGCCCACGAGGGAGTTCGCATGGAGCAACGGAGCGCTCGAAGAGGATGGTGCTTTGACCTATCCGCTCGGCTACGAGCGCGGAAGACGCTACCCCCTCGTGTTGGTGATTCACGGCTGCTGCGGTGCGTCGCAGGACTCGTTCGACCCGCTCGCGCAGCTGCTTGCCGCTCGCGGATTCTTCGTGCTGCAGCCAAACTATCGCGGCAGCGACAACCTCGGGCGCGCGTACGCGCGCGCAATGGTCGGCGATCCGGTGGATGGCCCTGCATCTGACTGCATGGCGGCGATCGCGGCGCTCGAGCACGCCGGCATGGTAGACCCTGCACGCGTCGGAGTCTCGGGCTGGTCGATGGGTGGCTGGCTGACCTCGTGGTTGATCACCCACGACAAGGGATTTGCCGCGGCGGTGAGCGGGGCGGGGATCTACAACGCAACCATGCAGTATACGCTGAGTCGAGTCGATGGCTTGATGCCATACCTGCTCCATGGTGCCACGCCCTGGTCGGCACAAGGCGCGAGAGCATATCGTGCGGTCTCGCCCATTGCGTTTGCGCAAAACGTCAGCGTGCCCACACTCATCTTGAGTGATGCCGACGATCCGAACGTTCCGACGCCGGAGTCGTATGAGTTCTACGCGGCGCTGCGCGATCTCCACAAGAGCGTCCGGTTCGTCGTTGCTCCGGCGTACGGGCACCACCCGCCCGACCCGGTGCGCAACCTAGCACTCTACCGGACGTGGGTCGACTGGATGGTGCGCTACCTTTCGCCGAAGCCTGCAGCGCAATGATGAAGCGGTCGGTCGCTGTCGTCTTTGCGAGCTCCGTGCTGGCGCTACTTACGATAGGAGCGACGCCCGCTCCGCGCGATCCATTTGCGGCACTGACGTTCCGAAGCCTCGGCCCTGACTCCGGCCGCCTCGACGCGGCGGCGGGCGTTCCCGGAGATCCAAGCATCTACTACGTCGGCGGCATCGGCGGTCTCTTCAAGTCCACGGACGGGGGCGCGACGTTCACATCGATCTTCGACGAGCCCGACGTCGGTGCAGTCGGCGCGATCGCCGTCGCGCCCTCGAGTCCGGACATCGTGTATATCGGAACGGGCGAGCCGAACCTCCGGAATGACATCGTTGCCGGCGACGGTGTGTGGCGGTCCGATGATGCGGGCAAGACGTGGCGCCACGTCGGGCTCGACGCGAGCGCGTATATCGCGCAGATCGCTATCGATCCGCACGATCCGGATATCGCGTACGTTGCGGCGATCGGCCCGGTCTTCGGCAGCGGCACGGTACGCGGCATCTACAAGACGAGCGATGGCGGAAAGACGTGGCAGCACGTGCTCGCTCTCGACGATCGCACCGGAGCGTCGAGTGTCGTCATCGATCCCGCCGACTCGTCGACAGTCCTTGCCGGCGCCTGGACCGCCTGGCGCAAGCCGTGGATTTTCAGCAGCGGCGGTCCGGACGACGGGCTCTACATCTCGCATGACGCCGGAGCGCACTGGAGTCGTGTCGAGGGGAACGGCTTTCCAGACGGACTCACCGGGCGCATTGGCCTCGCCTACGCACCGTCGAACCCCTCGCGGATCTATGCGCTGATCGAGTCGAAGAGGGGTGTGCTCTGGCGCAGCGATGACAGCGGAGCAACGTGGCGTCTCATCAACGCGGGCCATGCGCTTGCGCAGCGCCCCTTCTACTTCTCGGAGCTCTCCGTCGATCCGCGCGACCAGAATCACGTCTACTTCCTCTCGTACAATGTCTTGGAGTCGCTCGACGGCGGAAAGACGACGCATTCCGTGACCGCTGGTTCGAACGAGATCGACTTCCTCGGCGACAACCACCAGCTGTGGATCGACCCGAGCTTCGGCGCCCGCATGATCCTCGTCGATGACCAGGGCGCAGCAATCTCGTTCGACGGCGGCAGAGACTGGATCTACCCGCAGATTCCGGTTTCGGAGATCTACCATCTTACGACGGACGATCGGATCCCGTACACGATCTGCACGGAAACCCAAGACGAGGGCAGTGCCTGCGGCCCGAACAACTCGAAGAGTGCAGGGATCACAGGTTCCGACTGGTTTAACGCCGCGGGCGGTGAGAGCGGCTGGATCCTCTTCGATCCAGCGAATCAAGACTGTATCTACGGCAGCGGGTACGAGGGAGTGCTCTCGCGTTTTGACCGGCGCACGAATCAGGCAATTGACATCTCTCCTTGGCCCTTCATAACGATAGGCTGGGTCACTCGCGACCTGCGCTATAGGTTCCAGTGGACTGCGCCGGTCGCCGTCAGCGCGCTCGAACCGCACGCACTCTACTTCGGTGGTAACGTCCTCTTCAAGTCGGACGACGAAGGCCTGCGCTGGCACGTCATCAGCCCCGACCTCACGCGTGACGACAAGAGTAAGCAGCTCGCCAGCGGCGGTCCGATCACGCCCGACGAAACCGGCACCGAGAGGTACGACACGATCTTCACCATCGCGGAGTCTCCGCTTCGGCGCGGCGAGATCTGGGTGGGCACGGACGACGGACTCGTCTGGCTAACGCGTGACGGCGGCCGTCGTTGGCAGAATCTCACGGCGCACATTCCGGGTATGCCCGAGTGGGCGCGAGTGAGCGGCCTCGTTCCTTCGCGTTTCGATCCCGCAACGGCGTATCTCACCGTTGACACGCACCTCATCGGCGACCCATCGCCCCATCTTTGGATGACGAGCGATTATGGTGCACACTGGCGACCGATTGCGGGCGATCTCTCTCATGCGTCGTACTCGCTCGTCTTAAAGGAGGATCCGTTCCGGCGCGGGTTGCTCTATCTCGGCACGGGGAAGGGGCTCTATCTGAGCTTCGACGACGGGACGCATTGGATGAGGATGCACGGCGGGCTCCCCACCGTGCCCGTCTATGACCTTGTTGTCCAGCCGCAGTTCGACGATCTGGTCGTGGGGACGCACGGGCGCGGAGTCTACGTGCTCGACGATCTCCATCCGCTGCAGGAGTATACGAGCGCGCTCGCCGCACGACCGCTCGCGCTCTTCACGGCGCGTACGGCCTATCGTTGGAGCACCGGTCGTAACACGTACGCCATCGACACGCAGCTCGGCACCGACCCGGCGTACGGTGCACTCGTCGACTTTTGGCTGCGCGACCTCCCGCTCAAGGGCAGGCAGGTCGACGTGCGTATCGACAGTGGCACGCAGCGAATCCGAACGATCGTCGTCGCACACCCGCATGCCGGGATGAATCGCGTCGTCTGGGATCTGCGATACACCGGACTTGTGCCGGTGAAGGGCTCCGATCCCTTGAGCAGATTCGGTTTAGCCGGCTTCGACGGTCCGCGCGTCGTACCTGGTCTCTACCGGATCTCGGTTTCGGCTTCGGGCGTAACACGCAGCGGCACCGTCCGCGTCGCGGTCGATCCCCAATCACGCACGGCAGCGGCCGCGCTGCGAGCGCAGCTTGCGTTCCTCATGCGAATCCACAACGATCTCGCCCTCATCGGGGCGACGATCGACGCGCTGCGCGCCCTTCACACACCGCAGGCGGATGCGATCGCAGGGGAACTCTTCCAGCCACGAGCGAGGGAAGGCGAGGACGTCCTACGTTACCCGGGTCACGCTTACGAGCTGCTGGGCGGTCTCGCGGCCGACGCGAGCCTCACCGACGCTGCTCCAACCGCTGCCCAGCGCGCCGCCCTGAGGTATCTCGAATCGCAGATACACGCGGCGCTCGTGCGCGCACAACCGCTCCTATCCCCTTGAAAGGCAGTATCACGATGCCCGCATACGTCATCGTTGACGTCGACACAAAATACCCGCAAGAGTACGAGCACTATAAGGAAATGGCGCAGAAAACGGTCGCGCAGTACGGAGGACGCTACCTCGTGCGAGGTGGCCAGATGAACGTGTTGGAGGGCTCGTGGCAACCCACGCGGATCGTCGTCGTCGAGTTCGATTCATACGAGAAGGCCCACGAGTGGTGGAACTCGGTCGAGTATGCTCCGGCAAAGGCGTTGCGCCAGCGGCTGAGTACGACCCACCTTCTCATCGTCGACGGTTACAATACGACGTTCTGACGTTGCGCACTCTTTTCCAGGGACGCGAGTACAGCCGCGCCGAGTGCAGTGCACGCGGTCAGCGCGGCAAGCGAGATGAATGCCTTACCCCAACCGAACTGCAACTCAATGCGTGCGACGGCAACACCGGCTAACGCGCCACCGAGGTAGCCAACCCCATCGATGATTCCCGCCGTCAGCGCGCCCCCTTTGCGCCCGCCGAAATCGAGCGCCATCGCACCGGCGAGATACGAATACGGTCCGGTGTTGAAGAATCCAACCGCGAGGACGAGTGCAACGGTGAGTGCGCCGGCGCCCTTTGGAACGAGGGCAAGCCCACCGATTGCGCACGCTGCAAGCGTCAAGCCGACGAAGGCAATGCGCGCTCGCGCACCGGCCCCAAGACGATCGCTCAGCCAGCCGGCGGCGAGCACCGAGACGATCCCGGCGACGGGAAGGGCCGCACTGTACGCCACCGCCTGCGCAATACTGAAGCCGCCGCTCGAGGCAAAATACACCGGGGTCCAGGTGTTGAAGGTTTCACGCAGGAGCGTTGTCCCAAACGAGAGCGCGCACACGATCCAAAACGCAGTGCTACTGAGGAGCGGCTGCAAGAGGGCATGAATGCTCGACGGCCTCTCGTTCGAGCCGCTCTCTCCAAACACGTTCAACGGGCTTACCTCGGGCGGCGCGAACCCGACGGCGGTTCTCGAGTCCTTGAGCAGGAAGAGGTTGAGCAGAAAAATGACGATGAGCGCCGCCGCTCCGACGAAAAAGAGCGCGCGCCACCCGAATCCGATGCCGATGAACGCACTCATGCCGAGCCGCGTGATCGCGTCGCCTACCAAGAAACTGAGGCTGAGGATTGCCATCACGCCGCCGTACGACGTGTAAGAAAACCAATTCGCGCTCACCTTGACGAGGCCGGGCCATCCAATCGATTGAAGCAGCCGATTGCCGATCCACGCGAGGAGGAGGATCGGCGGCCCGATAGCGCTCGCAAAGAGTAGCGTGCAGGCGATCACGCCAACCATCGCCAGGAGCAGACTGCGCTTCCCCCCGAAAAAGTCGCCGATCCCTGACAGGAAAAATTTGCCGAACGCGTATGCAAGCGAACCGAGCGAGAAGAGCGTGCCGAGCTCAAGGGTTGCGTCCTTCACGCTCATGCCGCGGGAATGGAGATCCACGATCAAGAGCGGCGCTGCGACGACCAGGGTCACGCGACACGAATACATGCCGGCATAGGCGGCAAAAAGCATAGCGACGACAGCGGCTTGCCAGAGCAACTCGACTCGTGGGCGTCCTTCGCGTTCGGTTCGCAGCGGCGTTTTCACATGACGACGGTGCTCGCCATCACGAGCTCAAGAGCTCTCCGAGAACCTCGAAGTTTCGCTCGGCGAGCTCCCGCAGTTTGGGAAGCCGTTCGAGCAGGTGTGCGCGCAGCTCGTCGTGGCGTGCAACGACCGCGTCGGCGAGAGCCTGGGCGTTCGCTGCGCCGTCTCGCCGCGCGGCGCGAAGCGGCTCGAGCGGGTACCCGAGATCGTCGAGCAACGCATCGACCTTCGGATCGTACGGGACGGCGAGGAAGGGCACCCCGGCGCGCGCCGCGAGGATGAGCGCGTGGAGCCGCATCCCAATGACGATGCGCGCGCTTGCCAGTACCGCAGCCGCCTTCGGCAACGACGGCTCGGGAAGGAGCACCGGCGCGCTCTTGCACGCGCGAATCACCCTGGTCGATGCCGCCGCGTCGCTCGCACCGCCCAGCGGAAGAAACGCGACGCGAATCCCGTTCTGCTCGTTCAGCCGATCGACCGCGTGCGCAAGTGGTTCGATGAGCGCACGAAGAGCCGCACACTCGCGCACGCAGACGACTGCGTACGGCTGTGACTCCTCTCCTAAGCCCTCGTACGTGAGATCGCCGCCTGCAGTAGGCTCGTACAAGAAGACCGGATCCGCCGTCAGCTCGACGGGCGTACCGGGGAGCAACGAGGAGAGGAGCGCACGCGATCGTTCGTCACGCACAGTCGCACGGTCGACGCCGCGGCACAGGCGCCGCACGAACATCGTGCCGAGCGCATCGAGAGGCCCGATCGATTGCGCGAAGATCATCGTTTTGCGGCCTGCGCGAACCGCGTCGCGCAGAATGCCGGCGTAGTAGAAGAGACTGCGCAGCGACGTCGCGTTCTGCAGCAAGCCGCCGCCGCCGGAGACGACGGCGTCGGCGCTCGCGATCGCCGTGCGCACGTCGCGCATGTCCCATCGCTGCGTCGCCTCCACGCCGAAGCGCTGCGCCGTTGCCTGCGGCGTCGCGGAGAGTACGTCGAGCCGCACGTGCGGAAAGCGCAGTTTGACGCGCTCGACGATCACCTCGAGCAGCGCCTCGTCGCCGAGGTTACCGAAACCGTAGTAGCCGGAGAGCAGCACCCGCATCGAGCCCTACACCCGCGCGAAGCGGCGGTAGAGCCAAATGACGGCGGCCCCGATAAGCGCGCCGATCCAGAGTCCGTTGAAGATGCGCAGGATCGAGATCAACAGAGGCGTGTGGAGGTGCGAGAACGTGTCGACGATGTCGCCGATTCCAACACCGGCACCGAGCGCGAAGATCCATCCGATCGCGCGTCGATGCGCCGGAACGAGTGCGGCGATGAGCATCATCGACGGATAGCCGACGAGAAACTCCTTGAAACGCGGGCGCACGGACAGCACCGCTTCCAAGATGTGGCGCGCCACGAGCTCGGCGTGCGACGGCGCAATCTCGCTCTCGTTGCCGCTGCGCATGACGAGGATCACGCCCGCCCCGATGATGACGAGCCCCGCCAGGAGTTGATAGAGCTCGATCGGCGCGAGAAAGACGTCGCGCGCGCGCCGCGATCCTATCGGAAACTTTCCACTAAAGAGGTAGAGCAGGAGGCCCGCGAGCGGCGGGAACGTCAGGACGGCTCGCACGCCGCGGAAGCGCTCGATCTCCTCCATGACGAGCGGCGAGCTCAAGAGGCCGACGATCACGAGCGCGCCGACCAGCGCGACGCTCGTCGCAATGAGCGTCCATTTCAGCGAACGCAGGATCTGCGCTCCGGTTCGCGCCTGAGGCGCATCGGCGAAGGCCGGCGCGAGCGCGAGAAACGCGGCGATCTCGAAGAGCAACGCGCCTGCGAGCGCGATGACGGAACGCGCGAAGATGTCGTGATGCACCGCGAGTCCGGCGGCGTAGAGGAGCACGGTGAGCACGTACGCAGCGACGACGAGGTCGCGCCGGTACCAGCCGAGCACGAGCAAGAGCAGTGCAAACACCGACGGAACGCAGAGCGCGACGAGTCCGACGAGCACGCGGTTGTCGCCGTGGTAGAGCGGGATCGGCGTTGCACGTCCGAGGACAAAACCGTGCGCCTTCAACTGTTGCGCGATATCGCGCACCATTTCGACGTTCGTCTGCTCGATCGAGAGATCTCCGTCCTGGTGCTGCCACGTGCGAAGATAAACAACGCGCACGTTACGCTCGCGCACGCCGAGCACGTAGCGGTCGATCACGTCATCGAGCGAGAGCTTCTCGAGCTCGGTGCGTGCAATCGCTTGGACGCGTACCGTGCGGCCCGCAATGAGCTTCCCGAGCGTGTCGTTGCCTTTCTGCACTTGGCTCGGGTCGTACGTTTCGATGGAGCCGAAGGAGAAGAGATGACCGCGCTCGCGAAAGATTCGCGCGGCGTCGTCGAGATGGTCGGGGTAGCCCCAGACTTCGTTACGCAAACCGAAGAACACGATCGTCGAAACCTTCGGATCGAAGCGAAGGACATCGTCGATCTGCTCGTCCATCTGCGTTGCGGTGAAGTGCTCGTCGTTCTGGAAGCGCGGAATCACGAGCAACCCCAAGCGCTTGGCGAGCAGGATTTGATCCGTAGGAATTCCGAGCGACTCTGCGTTGAAGTAGTCGAGCTGCGTGCGCACCTCGATGAGCCACGGAAAGCGCTGACGCAGAATGCGCACGCTGTCCGGCATGAAGTGAAGAGGGAGCTGCGTCCGATACCGCTCGTACGTCGCGCGGTCGGTAACGATGAGGTAGATCGCGTCGGGGTCGATGTTTCCGCTTCGTGCCAGAGAGGCGAGCAGCGGGTCGCGCAGCGGCGTCAGTTCCGACTGCGAGAGCAGCGCGCCGCCGGTGAGCGCGTACGCCTTCCCGTTGGTCCCGATGTCCGAGCCGAGCTCCTCGGTAAGGGCGAGCGAGGTCAGCCCGGCGCGGCGTAGGGCGATGAGAAATGCGGCAGGATTGTAGTCGTAGGCGCGCGCGAGCTGGACGAAGTCCTGGTAATCCATCGCAATCTCGACACGCTGAGCATGCGCCTCCGTGCGCAGCCGGAAGCCTGCAACGGCGAGAGCAGCCACGAGGCCGATGAGCAAAATAAGCGCGGGAAACCGCGCGCGTGGCTCCGTCGTCAGCACCAGTCGCCCTTTCAATCCCGGAAAACAAGAGGCCTCGCCGTAGGCGAGGCTCTTGCCGTCGCGTATGCGGTTTCCCGCATACCGGGTGTGGGCGACGTCTTTTTCCCTTCTCCGGCGGTGCCCACGTGTCCGCTCCGGAGAGCTCGGGAGGCGTCCTCTTCGGTGCCCCCAACCCTACCCCTTCCAGCGGGGCGGCCTCTTTTCAAGGAACGCGCTGATCCCCTCTTGAGCAGCATCCTCAAGGGCGTTGCGCGTCATGATCTCTTTCGTGTACGCGTAGGCAGCGTCGTCATCGCGACTTATTTGCCCATAGAAGGCTCCCTTCCCGATGCCCACTACGAGGCCGCTTGCCTCGCCGATCCGGCGGCATAACGAAAGCACTGTCGCCCGCAGTTGGTCGCGTGGAACGACCCTGTTGACGAGGCCCCATGCACACGCCGTTGCTGCGTCGATCGACTCTCCGGTCAGCAGCATCTCCATCGCGCGTTTGCGACCTACCGCGCGCGTCAGCGCAACCATCGGCGTACTGCAAAAGAGGCCGATGCGAACGCCCGGCGTTGCGAACGTCGCTTCCTCAGAGGCAACGGCAAGATCGCACGCCGCGACGAGTTGGCAGCCTGCCGCCGTCGCAATGCCGCCGACCTCGGCGATGACCGGTTGTGGCACCGTGCGAATCGCTTCCATCAGCAGGACGCAGGCATCGAAGATCTCGCGATATGCCTGCGCCTCGCGTCCGCGAAGCTCCGTCAAATCGTGCCCGGCAGAGAACGCCGGCCCCTCAGCCGCGATCACGATCGCGCGAACCTCACGATCCGCTCCGAGGGCGCGCAGCTGCTCCGTCATCTCTTGCATCATTGTAAGAGAAAGCGCATTGCGTCGCTGTGGGCGCTGCATCATGAGAATCGCCGTACCCTCGACGCGCTGGACTGACGTCAAGCGTTCACCGATCATCGCGTTGAGCGTTCCGGCATGCGCACGTCAATCAATTTGGCCACCGATTCAGGCCGTGGGATACGGTGGCCGTCTTCCACGATGCCTTCGACGTGCAATTCAAGCCCTTCACGAATTAGCTGTTCAGCTTTCGCAAGAGTCTCAGCCGTGGCAACGCAGCCTGGCATATCAGGAACGTACGCGCTATACCCGTTCTCTGCTTTTTCAAAAACCACGAGGTACTTAGATGTCATGCTTACCCTCCTTGTCCCAACCCGCTTGTCGCCGTATCGAACGCCACGTACCGATTCTCGAAGTGTCTCCGTCGGCTCCCGCTATTGTAACACGCCCCGGCTCGCGGTTTTTCGGCGGCACATAGCTCTTCTGCTACGAGCAGAGGCAATAGCTAGGGTCGATGCTGAAGCTCCAAGGCTGTGGCCGGCTACTCGAAGCGCGCACTGGCCGAGAAGCTCGGCATCAAGTCCGGGATGCGCTGCCTCATACGCAATGCACCGAAGCACTTCCGTGGATTGCTCAGGCCGCTACCCGACGACGTCGCGTTCGTGACGCGCGCTGCCGGAAGGTTCGACTTCATCCACCTCTTCGCGACTCAGCGCGCTGCCTTACAGCGTGAGCTGCCGCGGTTACGTGGCGCGCTCGCGCCGGACGGCATGCTTTGGATTTCCTGGCCGAAAGGCGGGCGCAAGGCGAGCCCGCCGACGGATCTTACCGGCACCATCGTACGCGATGCGGGACTTGACGCAGGCCTCGTCGACGTGAAGGTTGCGGCCATCGACGAACGGTGGTCCGGGCTGAAGTTCGTCTATCGCCTCTCAGACCGCCCCCGTATATACCGATAAGTGGTGGGCGATGCAGGGCTCGAACCTGCGACTTCCTCCGTGTAAGGGAGGCGCTCTCCCAGCTGAGCTAATCGCCCCCGCGTGCGCAACATCTTTGCGGTTGCTCGACGCTTAGCCTTCGCTCACGCACCGCATTGCCCGATACGCCGGCTAGCGCGTTACGGCGATCTTCTTCTCGAGATACGTAATGGCGGCGCGGAGCTGCGCATCTTCGTCGGGCTCGCCGAGGCGCGCGTCGCGGTTCTCGTCGACGGCGAGATCCGGATCGAGACCGCGCAGGTTGATGTCGCGGTTGTGCGGAGTCAGGTAGTGCGCGGTCGTGATCTTGATCGCCGCTCCGTCCGCAAGCTCGGTAAGGGTCTGCATAACGCCCTTCCCGAACGTTTTCGTGCCGATGAGCGTCGCCGCGCCGTCATCTTGCAGCGCGCCTGCAGTGATCTCCGACGCGGATGCCGTGAAGCCGTTGACGAGAACCGTCATGGGAAGACTCGCCTGCCACTCGCCGTCGTCGGCGGGAATCGTCGTGTCGCGATTGTCGCGCTCCTCGATCGTCAGGATTGACTGATCGCCGACGAAATGCGAGCTGATGTCGAGTGCGGAGTCGACGTAGCCGCCGGTGTCGTTGCGAAGATCGAGCACGAGCGCCTGTACGCCCTGCTCGTGCAGCCGCTCCATCGCGACGTCGAACTCGTCGGGAGTCGTCCTGCCGAAATCGAGCACCCATATGTACCCGATCTTCCCGGGGAACATCTTGAAGACGACCGTGGGCGGCTGAACCTCCGAGCGCGTCACCGAAACAAAGCGCGGCGTCGCCGTCGCACTGGCCGCAACCTCGACGGTGACGACCGACCCCGCCTTGCCGCGAAGGAGCCCGCTGACCGCGTCGATGCTCATCCCTTTCGTCGAGGTTCCCTCAACCGCGATGAGCAGATCGCCTTGCGTAAGGCCGGCGCGCTCCGCAGGCGTGTTCGGAAGCACGTACGCGAACCGGATGTACTGCGATACCGGGTCCTGCTCGACGAGAACGCCGATGCCCGAGATGCGCCCGGGGTCGAGCGACTCGTTGAAGTCGCGGTACTCTTCGGGAGTCATGAACTCGGTGTAACGGTCGTCGAACGCACTTGCCATTCCGATGATCGCGGCGTACGCATACTCGGTCGCGTCGCCGCGCGCCGCAGCGGCGGCACTCACGACCGCAGCGTCGAGAGCGTCAAGTGCCCGAGCATCGTCGCCGGTATCGCGGATCGCCGGCACCGCAATGGTGACGTCGTGCTTGCGCGCGTACTCAACGAGCGCCGCCCTTGCGGCATCAAAGAGCTGCTGCGGATCGATCTGCTCGTACGCGGTCGACTCGAGAAGATGGAAGCTCTGCGCAATATCCTCCGCGGTCTTCGCTGGGAGTGCCGTTTGCGCACCGGCGGGATTGAGCACGAGCGCGAAGAGTAGGAGGAAAAAGCTGCCGAGAAGGCGCGGGGAACGCTCGGACATGGTTCTGTGGGTATTGGTGTTGCTCACGCGCCGGCCCTGCGAAGACGGTCCATGATCGCCAGGCCGAGACCGTGCTCCGGAACCGGCTCGGCGTCGATCCGCTCGAGGCCGAGAGCGTCCAGCTCGTGGAGTGACTCGAAGAGATGCGCGGCCGCCTCGCGCACGTCCGAGCTCGTCGAGAGCACGCGCGCGGCTGCGTATCCCTGCGGGGCAATCGAGAAGGCAAGACACCCCGCTCCGGCGCGCCGTTCTAGCGGTACGCGCTCGAGGTCCGCGATTCGCAGCGGCGTTCTCGGCGCGTAGTGCTGCGCCAGGCGCCCCGGAGCGAGCGGCGCCGCTGCATCTTCCTTCACCTCGCGCTGCACGGGTCCGATCACCGCTTCTATCTCCTCTACGGGAAGTGCCCCGGGGCGAAGCAATGCGGCCGTGGGCTCGAGCCGCAGGATCGTGGACTCCACGCCGAGCTGCGTCGGGCCGTCGTCGAGGATGAGCTCGACCTCCGCGCCGAGCATGTGCTCGACATGCTGCGCGCGCGTGGCGCTCAAGCCGCCGAAGCGGTTTGCGCTCGGCGCTGCAATCGGTGCTCCGGTTTCGCGCAAGAGCGCACGCGCGACGGGATGCGAAGGCATGCGTACGGCAACCGTCGGCAGCCCCGCCGTTACGATCAACGGCACGTCCGGCTGCCGCTCGAAGACGAGCGTCAGCGGGCCGGGCCAGAATCGCTCGATGAGCGCGCGAGCGCGTGCGGAAACGGCACGTGCAACCTGCGCGAGCATCGCGTCGTCACCGACGTGAACGATCAGGGGATCGAACTGCGGACGATGTTTGATCTCGAAGATGCGCGCAACCGCGCCGGCATCGAGCGCGACGGCACCCAACCCATAGACCGTCTCCGTCGGAAAGGCGACGACGCCTCCGCGCTTCAAGATGTGCGCGGCATCAGCAACCGCAGCCGGATGTGCGCGAACGATCGCCATGCTCGCTCTATTCCGGCGTGGGCGAAAGCGCCGCCTCTTCGACGCGTATTCGCCACGCCAGCGCGGCGGCGTTCAACGCCGTGAAGAGCGCCGCAATCCAATAGGCTCCGAATGCCGCCGGAAGAACGGCAATCTCGAGTGCGACGATGGCGTAGTTGGGATGACGCAAGAACCGGTACGGCCCCCCGTTCACCAGCGGCGCCCGCGGCAGCACGATGATCCGCGTCGTCCACCGCGTACGCAGCGTGCATATGACCCACAATCGCAACGGCTGAAGGAGCACGTAGAGGCCGAGCAGATACCAGTTGACCGGCGCAGCCGGAGAGATACCCACAAACATCGTCAGGAACCAGGCGACATGAACGGCGATGAAGAGTGGGTAGTGTGCCGCACCCACCTCGTAGGCGCCGCGAGCGCGCAGCGCACGCGTATTGTGCGCCGCATAGAGCAACTCCGCGAGGCGCTGTGCTGCGACCAATGCGAACACGAGGTCCGGGACGGGAACCCTCATCGTTCCAACGTGACGAATCCGGCGCTGAAACCCGGCCCCATCGCGCTGACGAGCGCGCGCGACCACGTGCCGTCGCTCAACGCGCCGCCGGAGAGTGCGCGCGCGAGCACGAACATCACCGTTGCCGCCGACATGTTGCCGTACTCGCGAAGGGTCGCGCGCGCGTCTTCGAGGCTTCCCGGAGAAAGCTCGAAGACGTGCTCCAGGGCATCGAGCACTTTTACGCCACCCGGGTGCGGAATGAACCGATCGAGATCGTGTAGCGTCAGGCCGCTCTCGGAGAGATACGCATCGAGGACGCTGCGAAAGCGTTGCTCGACGATCGCGGGAATGTCTTTGGAGAAGACGGCGCGCAGACCATCCGCGGCGACGTCCCAACCCATGACGTCGAGCGTCCGCTCGAAGAGGTGCTCGCCCGAGGCAACGACAGCAGGGCCGGGCCGGTCATCGCAGGCGAGCAACGCCGCTGCCGCGCCGTCGCCGAAGAGTGCGGTCGCGACGATGTTGCTCTTGCTGACATCGTCGCGCCGAAAGGATAGCGCGCAGAGCTCGACGACGAGGAACAGCACGAGCGCGCCCTTCATCTCCGCGGCGATGCTCGCCGCACGCGCAAGCCCGAGCGCTCCTCCCGCGCATCCGAGGCCGAAGATTGGAAGGCGCCGGACTGTGCGTTTGAAGCCCATCCGTTCGACGAGGAGCGCGTCGAGGCTCGGCGTCGCAATGCCGGTCGTGGAGACGACCACGATTGCGTCCACATCCTCGACGCGTGCGCCGGCGAGCGTCAGCGCTTCTTGCGTTCCCTGCCCGAGCAGCTGCAGGGCGGCCTCGAGATAGACGGCGTTACGATCGCGCCAGTCGTGTTGCTCGTAGTACCACTCGATGGGAACGCACGAGTAGCGGCGCTCGATGCCGCTGTTCTGAAAAACCGGCAGGAGGTGCTGCACGACCGCCTCGTTGCTGAACATCGCACGAACGCGACGCTCGATGTCGTGCTGCTCCAGCACGTACGGCGGGACGACTTTGGCAATCGCTGCCAGACGCGGAGCCGTCACGAGTCTTGCCTGGGAACCGGAATTGTGGGATAGTATGAACGGCCAACGCTATTCCAATTCGAAGGGGAGTGAACCATAGCCCGACCCAACACCCGACGCAGAGACGCCGAACCGCGCCCGCCCAAGCCGCAATCGCAGGATACAAAAGAGGCGCCGCTCGAGGTCTTCGGGACCATCAAGCAGGTCTTCCCAAGCACGACGTTCGCCGTCGAGCTGGATAACGGGCACACGATCCTCGCGCACATCGCCGGGCGATTGCGCCGCCATCGTATCAAGATACTTCCCGGCGATCGCGTCGATGTCGAGATATCGCCCTACGATCTGACGAAAGGACGCATCGTCTATCGTTACCGCGCCGGGGAGCCGCGACGAACGTAGGCTCTTCAGCCGCGAAAGGCTTTGTGCTCGGCATCATCGTGACCATTCTGGTCGCGGTCATTGTTGCCTATGCGGGCGTCGAGCTGGGTTTCGTTCCGGCCAACGCCGACGTGCGCCCGGGGTTTCTGGAACGCTGGTTGGCACGGACGTCGTTGCAAGCCACACTCGCGCGCCAGTCGCGCGGCTTGACGGACCCGCTGCCCGATAACACGCAGACGTTGCTCGCCGGCATCAAAATCTACGGCGAGAACTGCGCCTTCTGCCACGGCGACGCAAGCGGGCGCCCGACGGTTGCCGGATTCGGTTTCTACCAGCATGCGCCCACACTCGGGCGGCACGGCGTCGAAGACGATCCCGAAGGGGAAACCTACTGGAAGGTCACGCACGGCATTCGGCTTACCGCCATGCCGTCGTTCGGGCGGACGCTCTCCGATACTGAGCGCTGGCAGGTGACCGCCTTCTTGAAGCACATGGATGCGCTTCCGCCCGTCGCGCAGCGCGCATGGAAGCAGCTCAGCGTTCGATCCGTTCCCGCGTCGCTGCTCCTTAAGCGACCGCCTCTTCGTTAATCACGCGGCGCGTGGGTATATAGGCCCACATGTGGATTCTCCTAGCCATCCTCGTCGGCATACTCATCGCGAAAGTTATCCTCTAGACGCCGACATCGTTACAACGTGCTCGGTCAAAGCATCGAGCGTCATGCTGCCCTGGCCTATGACCCACGCGTGAAACTCCTTGAGGTCGAACGCGTCGCCCAGGGCTCTCTCACATCGCTCACGCAACGCGAGGATCGTCGTTTCGCCGGTTTTATAGGCAAGGGCCTGAGCGGGAATGTCCGCTGAATAGCGCAGCGACTCGCTGGCGAGCTGATCCTCGCTGAGCGTGAGATGATCGCGCATGAAACCCATCGCACGCTCTCTGCTCCACCCGAACGCATTCATTCCGGTATCGACGACGAGTCGTACCGAGACCATCATGTCCTGCATGAACCGTCCCGCACGGTCGAATGGATCGTCGTAGGCACCAAGCTCAAAACCGAGCTGGGCGGCGTACTCGGCCCATCCTTCGACGAAGCCGGCCTCCGCGAAGCCGTAACGGCGCACGCTCGGGAGCGCGGTGTTCTCTTGCTGGAGGCAAATCTGAAAATGATGGCCGGGGATGAGCTCGTGCAAGATGAGCGAGGCCGTGCTCAGCGTCGTCGTCTTCTCGGGATTCCACGCATTATAAAGGTACGTGCCCTTCGGCTTCTCCGGTGTCGGCGGCTCGTAGTAGCCGAACGTCTGCGAACCGGCGAGCTCCTTCGGCAACGGCGCGACGCCGTACGGTGCTTTCGGCATCCGTGAAAAGAAGCGCAAAACGTTCGCGGCCGCACATTCGACGTGACGCTCCAACCGTTCTCCGTACGCCGTGTGCGTCTCGGCGAAGAAGCGCCGGTCCGTCGCGAGAAAGCGCCGAAAGGCGGCGGCGTCACCGTCGAAACGTACTTCACGGCGAACCTCATCCAACGCGCCCTCGAGCTTTTCGACTTCGTGCAGACCTCGCTCGTGAAGCTCGTGTGGGCCAACGTCGAGCGTGGTCCTCTGCTTCACGAGATGCGCGTAGTACTCTTCACCCCCGGGGTACTGCGCCAAGCCGACGCCCTCCGGAGCCCCCGTTCGATACTCGCCGTCGACGAATGCAATCAACTCGGCGAACGCGCCGCGAACCTCTCGGGTGATGACGTCGTGACCCGCCGCGCCGGCCTGCTCGCGCTCGAGGCTCGCCGCTCCGGCAGCGTAGCCGTGCAGCGTCGCGGAAACCGCTTCGATCTCGGCGCGCGGTAAGATGATCCCGCGTGCGTGCTGTCCCCGCAGAAAGACGAGCAACGAGCGCACGAGCCGCGCGTAGTCACGCAGCAACTTCACGTAGCGCACCGTGTCCGCCGGCGTCTCGAACCGAAATCCTTTGAAGAGCTGGGGCAGGAAGAGCAACGGGCAGGAATAGGGCGTGATGTGTGATTGGAGCCAAAAGTACGTGTGCGCGGCAATCTCGCCCCGCGCGTAGAACTCGAGCGCGCGGTACGTGAGGCGCTCGTCCGAATCGAGCGTCTCGAACGGAATGCCGTTCAGCTCTTCGAGGACGGCGCGGCAGAAACGAGCGCCGGCATCCGCGTTCTCCTCCGACACCGCTCTAATCTCTTCGACGGGAAAGCCTGCCTGCATACACAGGTACCATTCCGTCTCCGTTTGATGGCGCCGGTAGCGCTCCGCAGCCGCGGCGATCGCGCTCATGAGTGATGCACGCTGATGGTTCCGGAATCGATCAGCGCGAGAAGCTCGCGGCGCGAGACGACGCCGGCGGCGGCGTAGAGCTCGCTGATTCGATACTTCACCGTTCGCGGCGAAACGCCGAGCCGGTCGGCGATCGCGACGTTCGTCGCGCCGCCGGCAATCATTCGAAGAATCTCCTGGCGCTGCCGTCTGATCTCGTATCCGCGGCGCGGCCGCCCCGTGCGAGCGCGAGCGCGCCGTAGGCGAGCCGTTTCCTCGAATGCGCCCATTGCTATGTAACGCCGTCGAGCATCACCGATTCGCCCAGCCATTTCGGCGCACCGCGCGGCCGTCATCATCCATTTGCACTCCTCGAATGCACCCTGCGCCTCGCCCGCCATCCGCTCGGCATTCGCCCGTTCTCCCCTGCGAGCGGAGGCCAACGCATCGAAGAGCAGGCGATATGCCGCTGCCACGGGATGCTGCCGTGGGAACATCGCGATGAGCTTCATCGCCTTCGCAATGTCGCGCGCGTCACCGCGCAGCGCAGCGGCTTGGAGCAGCTGCCAGCCGCAGTCGGGTGACGGCAGCCTCATCACGCCGCGATGTAGTATCTGGGCCGCCGCCTCTTTGTTCCCAAAGGCGTGATAGTATGCGTGGTACGCGGCGGCGACGGGGCCGATCGAGTATGCATCGGCCGACGCGAACGCATACGCCGGAACGCGCTCGTCGAACGCGCGCCTCTGCAGTGTCTCGTCTCCGGTGGCCAGCCCGATCAAGAGGCCGACAGCCGAACGGAAGACGTACATCCAGCGCTGCTGCGCATCGTACGTCAACGCTTCTTCTATCAGCGCGCTCGCCTGCGATAACCGTCCCAACAAGAACATGAGAAATGCCGCGCGCGAGAGCGTGAGCGCAACCTCCCATGTCAGGTTCAGGCGCCGAGCGACCGCGAGCGCCTCGAAGAGGCTCTCGAGCGAGCTTTCGGGTTGTCCGGAGGCGTGAAGCACCCATCCGAGATAGACGAGCTTGATCCAGAGCGAGTAACGATCGGGTCTCTTGCGCGCGATCTCGACGCCGAGCTTGACGTGATGCACGGCGACGTCGGTCTCGCCGAGCGCCGCAAGCACGTCACCCTTTACCGTGAGGTATGCCGAGAACGCATCGATGTCGGCGATTCGGCTGACGTTCTCCGCCTCGTCGAGCAAGAGTTGCGCGCCGCGTGCGTCACCCAGCTGCAGCGTACGCGTCGCTCGGCGGATGTAGATGCAGAATGCCTCGCGTGAGGATTGCGGAAGCCCTGTCTCGAGCAAGCTCTTCGCATACTCGCGCATGCGCTTCCCGTCGAGCTCGATCCACGCGAGCCAGCAGAGCCGGTCGAGCGCGTCGGCCGCCGCTTCCAGATTTCCCTCGGCGGTCGCGCGTTGTGCCGCGCGTTCGAGTTCACAGACGGCCTCGTCGCTGCGGCCGGCGATCGTCAGCGCCTTTCCGCGCATGAGCAGCGCGCCGGCCGGAGGACTCAATGCCTAGCGAATTCCCGCGGCGTATCCACACCGCCGCAGGTCGGCGCAGGCCCCGAGCTTGCCGGACGTCTCACGCCACGCGACCTGAAACGAACCCATGTGGAAGTCGTATGCGACCTCGGATTGCAACCGAATGCCGAGCGCCGTGAGCGCCTTCAGCGTCGCCTCGGAGAGACGCGCTTCTACGGTCAGGCTATAATCCTCGCCCAGCGGCAGCATGCGTGGCGCTTCGACGGCATCGACAAAGTCCATGCCGCGGTCGATGACGTTCGCGAGAACCTGTGGGACCGTGCAGTGCACGTTTCCCGGCGAGCCGAGCGAGAACACCGGCTTGCCGGCCTTCAGCACGATCGTGTTCCCGATGACCGAACGCATCTTCGCACCGGGTGCGAGCCACGTGTCGATGGCGGAACTCATGTTACCGGTGGTCGCGTGAGAGCCGACCATCGGTACGCCGTCAACGACCTGCCCCGGTATGCCGCCGCTCTGGAGCGTGTTCATCATCTGCACCCAGTTACCGTCCGCATCGACGATGGCGAGCTCGCAGCTTCCTGCGGGTTGTTTCGCGGGCGGTTCTTTGCCGAGGGGAAGGCCCGCCGCCGCCATCTTCGTCCGTCCCCACGTCATCTCGACGTGCTTCGTAAGATCGACCTTCGGCTGACTGTGCGCCACGAGCGTCGCGAGCTGCGCGTGCAGCGCGGGATCGAGCAGCGTCTCGGCGGGAACGTCAAAAATCTCCGGGTCGTTCACGAATCCGCAGATGTGCGAGGCGAGGCGCAGCGCATGCGCCATTGCCCACACGCTCTCCGCAGAGTCGGCGGGCCCGTCGCCGCCGGGAACGTTCTCGATGATGCCGAGCGCAACCGCGCAAAAAATTCCTTGGCGCTGCGGGAGAGGCAGGTGCGCGATCTCATGCCCTTTGTGCGTGTACCGCACCGGTTCTCCCCAACGCGGCGGCGTCGCGGTCATGTGGTTCGGTGTGATCGCCCAGCCGAGAGCATTCGCCCTTTCGATGAAATGCTTCGCCCAAAGGCCGCTGATGAAGTAGTCCGGACCCTCCTTTGCGAGTGCCGTGAGCGTCTTTGCCAGATCCGGATTGCGAAAGCGGCTCCCGACGACCGGAAGGAATCCGTCCTGCATGTAGAGCGCTCGGCCTTCCGGGAAGTACGTAATGAAATCGAACGCGTACATGTTCACGAGATGCTCGAAGGATGAGACGGGATGCCCCTCCTCGGCCCAATAGATCGCTTCCTCGACGAGCGACTCCCACGGTCTGGTGCCGAACTTTTCGTAGATGGCTTTCATGCCCGGCATGAACGCCGGGATTGCTCCCGACGGCTGCATCTCCGGACGAGAGTATCCTGAGGCAAGCGGCGGCACCGGCTTGAACGGTGCGAGATCGCTTGGAATCGTACCATGGCTATCGAGCCCGTACAGCTTCCCGCTCTTCGCATCGAAGTAGAGAAACGTCACGGTGCCGGTGTGATTCGTCATGAAGGGCTCGATCGTCGCTTGCACGATGCAGCCGGCAATCGCCGCATCCGCGGCATTTCCCCCGGCCGCAAGCACGCGCGTGATCGCGTTCGAGACGATGAGATTGTCGGTGCTCGCGACAGCCTTCTGCTCCCGCACGAACGAGGTGACGCCCGGGTTTCGTATGAGCTCGGCGTCGGGAAGACTCGGCTTAAAGGGCATGCGCGTTCCTTTCTTTCAGAGCGGTGGATCGTCGGTCGTTGAGTGGGGAGAACCAGATGCAGGCGATTCCTGCGGCTGCAAAGAGCACCGGCAGCGCGAACTCGTCGAAGTAGAGTCCGAAGTACGCGAGCGGAGTGTTCGGCGCGTCCATATGATATTGGAAGAACGCGAGAACATAGAAGCCGAGCGCGCCGGCGATGGCGCTTTGGAAACGAATGATCAAGAGCGTCACGGCGGCGTAGTTGGCAGCGTGATTTCTTCCTGTGCGCTCCTCGTCGTAGTCGATGATGTCGGCCATCACGGAGTACGGGAGTGAGGCAGTCATGTAGGCTGCCGGCGCGGCCGCGATGACGGTTGACGCGAGGAGCGCTACGAACGGACCGAATATCGCGGCGAGCGGAAAGTACACGACGCTTCCGGACGCGGTCAAGGCGAGCAGGAGCGCCCACGAGCGTGCCTTGCCGACGCGGTACGTGATCGCGAGCCAGAGCGGCATCAGGACAATGCCTGCCGCGATGCCGATCATCGTCATACCCTGAAACCAGTTCGTGAGCCGTAGCGACTCCATGAACGGAATCGCTACGCTCGCGGGCTGCAGGTTCGCGAGGAACGTGAAAATGATCGCACCGGCAAACCACCACATCGGGACGTTGGTGAGGATCCCTCGCAGGACGCGCAGCAGCTCGCCGCGGGGAGGCGCGTCCTCAGCCGCCTCGGCGCCCCTTGGAACGAACGCAAGCGCGATGAGAACCGTGACGATGATCGTCACAGCCGCGACGTATCCGAGCCGGTTGATGACGGTCGTTTGCAAGACGTTATGTCCGCCGAACGCCGGAAAGAGCAGCGGGAGGCCGAGGAATGCGAACGTCGCCCCGGTTGCGAGCGCGGCGCGGTAGGTGGTGATGCGCGTCCTCATCGCGGTGTCGCGAGTGATCTCGGCTCCCCATGCGATGTACGGCACGTCGATGACGCTGAACGAGAAGAGCGCAAGTGACGAGGCAACGCAGAAGTACCACGCGCTCGCGCCTCTCGGCGGGAGGAAGAGCATGAGCGCAGCGACGACCGCGATTGCGAGCCCGACGAGCATCCATGGCTTGCGCCGCCCCCATGGCGTGTTGAAGCGATCGCTCAAGTACCCGATGACCGGTCCGCTGCACGAGTAGACGATCCTCGAGATCAAGACCGCCGTTCCGAACAGAGCGAACGAGCCCGTCCCGTGCGCGATGTAGTACGACGGAAGCACGATGAGGATCGGCACGATGATGAACTCGATACCGAAAATCGGCAGAGAGTATGCGATGAGCTGGAGGGACGAGAGGCGCACCTCGCTCACCGTGCCGCGCCCTCGAAGCGTTGCGGAGAAAGAAAGCCGATGTCGAATGCGGTCTCGCCGTCGAGAACGAGATCGGCGATGATCTCTCCGATGACGGGGGTGAACTTGAAGCCGTGGCCGGAGAAGCCGCCTGCGATAATCGCGCGCGACTCGCCCGGATATGGACCGAGGATGAAATGCTCGTCCGGCGTCATCGTGTACATGCAGGCCTTCCCATACAGGTAGCGCCCTGCCGCGCCCGGCATCCAGTCGTCGAGCAGCGCGCGTACGGGCTCGACGTCGCTCTCATGGATCGAGCGGTCGAGCTCGTCGGCGTGCGTCGTCTTTCCCCAAGCGTGAAACGCGGCTTTGACGCCATGACCGTAATCCGGAAAGCCGTAGAGGCGCTTGGGTTGATCCGGACGGTCAACGAAGAATCCAGGACACCGCTCGACCGAAAACCTGTCGTCGACGGGCTCGAACCAGTGTTGTACGTTCCGCTGCACGACGAGCGGAACTCCGAGGTCGCGAGCGAGCACTTCGGTCCACGGCCCAGCGCAGAGCGCGACACGCGAGGCTTCGATACTCGAGCCGTCGTCGATCTCGATCGTGATCCGATCGCTCGATGCCTTCGGATACCACCGCGTCACTCGCGTTTCGAAGAACGTCTCCGCGCCCGCCGCCTGCGCGCGGCGCAGCTGCGCGGCGACGGCGGCCTCGGGAATGACGAAGCCTCCATCCGGTTCGAAGACGCCGCATTCGTCGTCATGCGGCGCGAACATCGGAAAACGGCGGCGTATCTCGCGTGGGTCGAGCTCCTCAACGGCAAGATCGTGCAGACGCGCGCTCTCGACGGTTCGCACGATGATCTCGTTCGTAGGATGCGCCACGGTGAGCAGGCCCGTGATATGAAGGATGCGCGTCCCGTCGTCACGCTCGAGCTCGCGCCACGCGTCGTACGCGCGATGCAGCATCGGCACGTACGCGGGATGCTCGAAGTACGCCTTACGAATCATGCGCGATCGCCCGCTCGAGGCACCGAGATCGTGATCGGGGGTAAACTGCTCAATGCCGAGCACCTTCACGCCACGCCGCGCAAGCTCGGCGAGCGTTGCGCTTCCCATGCCTCCAAGCCCGACGACGACGGCGTCGTACTTCATGTCGCTCTCGGCGCTCCGACGTAACGGTCGAGCCACGTAAGCACTCGCGTACACAGATCGATGCGCGTTTCCAACCGATCGACGTGGTGCCCCTCTTCGGGGTAGATGACGAGCTCGGAAGGCACGCCGTTCTCGACGAGCGCTCGGTGGAACTCCATCGCCTGTCCGGGCGGCGTGCAACGGTCGAGCGCTCCCGCGACGTGCAGCGTCGGCGTCACGGCGCTGCGCGCGAACATGACCGCGCTGCGCGCGAGGTACGCTCCACGCGCGTCGTACGGCGAGGCGGCGAGAAAGCGGCGCAAGAAGTCCGGGATGTTCGTCGTGAAGTGCGCGGAGAGGTTGTCCGTGAGGGGTGCCATCGGAATCGCGGCCGCAAAGCGATTGGTTTGCGTGACGAGCCAGCTCGACATCTGGCCGCCGTAACTGCGCCCCATGACGGCGAGTCGCTTTCGGTCGGCTATGCCGCGCGCAACGAGCGTGTCGATGCCTGCGAGGATGTCATATGCGTCCTCGCCCAGCAGATCGCCGCGTACGCGCCGCGCGAACTCCTGGCCTCGCCCGCCGCTTCCGCGCGGATTCGGATGGAAAACCGCGTAGCCGTGCTTGACGAGCAGCGGCGTGAACACATACGACATCGACCATGCGTTTCTAAATGCCCACACCGGACCGCCGTGCACGAGAACGACGAGCGGATGATGATCGCCGCCGTCGGGAACGGCGACGTACCCGCCGATGTCGAGCCCGTCGCGGCCCTTCCACGTGCACTCTTCGAGGTTGCCCCCGACACTGCGAATGTATGCAGCTCCCGCATGCGCCGGATCGTGAACGATGCGGGCCTTGCCGTTGCATACGAGCGCGATTGCGGGGAATCGTTCGTACGAGTGCAGGATCGCTGCGAAGCGGCCGTCCGCGGCGAACGCCGCGTCGGGGTACATGCGCCCGCCCGTCGTCTCGCGCGTCACCCAGCGCAGCGTGGAGCTGCCTTTCGCCGCGTCGGCCTCTCCGGCAGCGCATTCGAAGCCGCGCGAGCCTATGAAGCAGAGCGTTCTATCGTCGCGCCATGCAAGCGCCGAGACATCGACGCCGCTCGTATCGAGGCGCCGCGCATGCGCATTCGAAACGTCGATCACCCAGATGTCACCTGCGACCACCATGCGATCGCTGCAGCACGCTTGCACGACCGCGACATGCTTGCCGGAGGGAGAGCCGCACGCAAGAGCGACCTGGTCTTCGCGCGGCGCGAGCAAGACGCGTCGCGCTCCGGTTCGCCGCTCGATATGCTCCAGCCGCGCTCCGTACCATGCGCTTTCGCGCGGATCGCCGGAGACGACGGCAACGACCGCGTCGTTCCCGCACCACGCCGCCTCCCACGCGGTGAACGCGTCCGCAGTCAGCGCGGTGGCCGCCGTTGCACCGATCTCCCAGATCCAGATCGCTCGCCACGAGTCGGCTGGTATCGCCTCCTCCACGTACGGCATCCACGAGGGGAGCGCGCCCCCTGACGCGCGCGCTCCGGATCCTTGCATCCCGGAGAGATCCGCACCCAGTCCTGCAACGAGGAGAAGAATCGCCGTTCCATCGGGAGACCATGCAAACGACTCGACGACGCCGTCGATCGTGGGCGCAGCGGTGATGCTTTGCGGATGCTCCGGATCGAGGAGGTAGAGCTGAAACCGCCCGCTGCGATCGGAGAGAAACGCGAGCAGTCGTGAGTCCGGCGAGAACCGCGCGTTGCAATCGCTGCGCGGTCCGAACGTCACGCGCTCGCAGGAGCCGCTCGTTGTGTCGATCAGCTCGATGCGCGTGACCGGGACGCCGGAAAACTCCTCGTACACGATTGCAGTGAAGGCGATGCGTGTGCCGTCCGGCGAGAGCGCGATGTCGTCGATGCCGTCCGCGCGGCCGAGCGCAGGCTCCGCTGCCAGACGAAAGTGCTCGGCAACGTCGTGGTATCGCGGCTCGTGACGGACGTCTCGCCGCATCAGACCTCCACTATAAGGTGTCGTGCGTGCGGAAACCATGCCCAGCGAAGGGGCAAGAAATTGTGCTTGCATGCATTCGGTGGGAGACATCGTACTGAACCTGTGTGAGCGGCCGTACGTCCGAAGCCGATCGTCTTTTTTGGGGATTCGAAGACAATCCTCCGACCGAGATTGCAACGATGCTCTCCAAGATCGGCACGATGGGCATTGCGCGACACGCGATGATCGCAGCCTGTCACAACCTCTCCGCACACATCGGTTTCGGCGTGCTGCGCTCCGGAGGCTCCGCCGCGGATGCGTTCGTCGCAACAACGTTCAACGATTGGGTGATCAATCCGGGAGCGTCGTCATTCGCGGGACCTCTCGGAGCAATGGTGTACGATCCGAAACGCGGGGAGGTTGCGAGCCTCTTCGGAGGGATGAAGAACGTCGCATCTCCGAAAGGGCGGTGGAGCCCGAGCGACACGGCGATCGGAAAGCTCGTCATGGTCCCCGGCGCAGTTCCTGCGCTCGAGGCCCTGCACCGGCGCTACGGTCGCCTTGCATGGAGCGAGTGTCTCCAGCCTGCCATCGACACCGCGGAACACGGCTTCACCGTTCCGACGCTCTATGCACGTCTCGTCGCGTCGCGTCTCTCGCTCTTGCAAACCTCGGAGTACGCGCGCGCGACGCTGCTTCCGCACGGTGAGCCCATTGCCGCCGGTGCGCTGCTTCGCTTCCCGCTCGTCGCGCAGACGTTGCGCGAGATCGCGCGCGAAGGTGCGGCATACGTCCAGCGCGGCGCATGGGCGAAAGAGATGGTCGCAACGGTTCGTGCCGCCGGCGGAGCGATGACGCTCGCGGATCTCGCTACGTACCGGCCGCTCTGGACGCAGCCGCTGCGCGCCGAGTATCGCGGCTACGACATCGCTGCTCCCGGCGCGCCGGACACGGGCGGCGCGCGCCTATTGATGGCGATGCTCGCGCTATCGGAGTTCGACGTCGTGCGCCTCGGGCATTGGTCGAAGCACGCGGCGGCGCTCGAGCTGATGACGAAAGTCTTCCGCGGCATCATGGCGGAGTCGTGGCTCGACGATCACGCGACAATGATGAACGCGGAGCGCGTTGCCGAGCTCGTCGTTTCAAGCGCGAGGCGCGTTGCCGCGAGCGCCGCTGCGCCGGATATTCCTCGCGTCGAGCGCTCCGGTCACCACAGCTACCACGTCATCGCCGTCGATCCCGACGGGTTGGTCGTCAGCGGAACGCATACGATCGAGTCGCTTCCGTGGGGAAACACCGCGCTCTTCGTCGGCGGCATTCCGCTCAACGGCAGCGCGAGCATCAATCTCGCGACGCCCCCGGGAGAATACGAGCTCGCACCGCTGAGCGCGTCGATCGTTCTGCGCGGCGGCAGGTTCGTCGCGGCGAGCGGGGCCTTCTCCTCGTCGCTCTTTCCGGCCGATTATCAGGTGCTCTGCAACGCGCTCGACTTTAAGATGCTTCCGGAGGAAGCGCTGTTGCAACCGCGCTTCGGATACTTCGCGGTCGATCTCGCAAAGCTCACGGTCGATGCGCACAAGATCATGCTCGACCCGCGGTACCCGCGCAAGCTCGTCGCAGAGGTTGCGGCCGCTACGGATATCGGGTTCGACCAGGGACCCGGGTACGTCGACGTTGGAATGCCGGTGCTCGTGACGCGCGATGAGGATTCCGGCCTGTTGCGCGGGATGACGCCGGAAGTACTTCCGGAAGGGGCGGCACTGGGGTTTTGAGCTCTTCCATGCGGCGAGGCCGATTCTTGACGCTGCTGGCATTGCTCTGCGCGACGTTGACGATGCGGATCCCGCCCGGAGCGTTGCGCGCCGCAGGTTCGTCGCCGCGCCTGCTGGACCCGAGCATGCTTCACGTGTTTACGCCGATCAGCCGGGCCAGCGCGGAATGAGAAACTCTTTAGGACACGTATCCTGATTCGTCGGCGCGTTAACGAGCGAGGGGCTCGCCGGAAATGCGCCGATCTTCTGCGCCTTCACCGTGATCCACAACTGCGTGAGCACGATGCGCCCCGCGGCATCGCGCTCGCACTGCAGTTGCAGCGATGCGCTCGCGTGTGTTGAGAACGCGGCGTCGAAGTGCACGATAAGCGATTCGTGCGTAACGCCGAGCCCCGACTGAGCCGCGAGATACTTCCCAAAGGCGCTCCGGACCACTGCCTCACGCATCTCGAGCTCCGTCGAGAAAAAGCGCGTCGGGTCGAAGCCGAAGCACTGCACGTGCTTGTCGTATTCGTGGGTGAGCAGGCTGCGTTTGAAATGGGGCATGACGGCGTCGAGCCTGCTGCGCAGCGATGCGCCGAGTGCGGGCGCGGCGCTGCTGTGCACGTAGTAATCGCAGCCCCTCGACCACCATTGTGGGTCGGTGATGCCGCGCTCGATCAGCTCGCGCGGGCGCGACGCCCAGAGCCCATGCAAGCCGATGAGCGACGACCTAGCTTGGTTGGGTAAACAGCCGCCGTCCGTCGAGCAGATGCCGGGTTGCCACGTGAGCGCGAAGGTGTAGTGATCGAAATCCCCGTGGACCGCCGGTTTCAGCGGCTGCGTAACGCCGGCAGCGACGAGGACGAAGGCTAAAACGATGATTAAAGGTCGGTTGCCCTGCCCACAAGCCTGATGACGATCGCGAGGCCCGACTCGTTGCCCAGTACATATGACCTCCCGCGTCATCGAACTCAAGGAGAAATCACGCATGAAGTACGTGGCATTATTCGCATTCGTCCTCACGATGTTCGGAGCGATGGCCGTTCCCTCCACGCAGGCATTGGCATGGGGTGGGGGCTGCGGTTGGCACCAGCGCTGGATACCGGGCCACTGGGCGTGGCGATGGAACCATCGCGTCTGGATCCCCGGCCACTGCGTCTAGCTTGCTCGGGCGACGAGCACGATCGCGAGCACGTAGAAGGCGAACATCAACGCGAGGGAGAGAATCGCTCTGCGGTTCGCTCCCTCAAACTCCTTGAACGCAAGGACGCCCCATAGCGCCGCGATCATCGGTGAGGACTGGCCGATCGCGTACGAGATCGCAACACCCGTGTAGCTCGCGGCGACGAGATCGAAGGTCATTCCCGTCGACCAAATGCAGCCGCCGAGACATCCGAGCAGCCGGTCTCGCACGCTTCCGCGGAAGAGTTCGAGCAGAGGAATCGGCTCGCCGACGAGCGGCCGTCGCATGAAGTAGATATTCCAGACGAGGCACGAGAGCAGCGCGCCGAGCGTCAGAAAGACGACGGCGCCGTACGGCGTCAGCGGATGCCCATGCGTGAGCGCGCGTGTCGAAAACGGTGCCCACAGCCCCATGAGGATACCGGAAACGATGCACACGACGATGCTCTTGCTCGAGACCCGGCGCGCACCGCCAAGCTCGCCATACGCACGCCCATCGAAAAATACCGCGATGAGCGCGCATGCGACACCGCCGCCGAGCATCGCGATGCTCCCAAGCGGCTGCAGTACGTAGCTGAGGATGACGCCGACGACGAGCGCGATGCCGATCGAAATCGGGAAGGCGATAGCGAGCCCAGCCATGTCGATCCCGGCGATGAGCAGGATGTTTGCGAGATTGAAGATGACGCCGGCAAGCAGCGCCCAACCGACGTTCGACGCATCGGCGCTGCGAAGATTTTCGAGAAAGCTCGAGCCGTTATGCCCGCTGCTGCCGAGCGTGAACGCGTAGATCAGCGCCATGACGAAGATGCCGACCGCGTAATCCCAATAGTAGAGCTCCCAGCGGCGGTGCCGGATGCCTTTGAACGTGTTGGCAAACGATCCCCAGCAGACCGCCGCCGCAATCATCATCGCGATTGCGAGGCCGAAGCTATGCGGAAGGAACATGCTTCTCGACGAACGCCTCGACCTCGGCGCGTTTGGACATTGCACGAGCGCCGACTGCGGTGCAACAGAGCGCCGCACAGGCGTTCGCAAAGCGCCCGACGCGCTCGAAATCCCAGCCTTGGAGCAGCGCAAAGGAGAGGCCCCCCATGAACGCATCGCCGGCTCCCGTCGTATCGATGACGTGCACCTTGAAGGCATCGACCGCGCGGTGCTCATCGCGGCTCGCGATGAGGCACCCGTCTGCGCCGAGCGTCACCGCAACGACGCGCGGCCCGAGTTCGAGCAGTTTCTTCGCCGTCGCGCGCGGATCGCTCTCGCCCGTCAGCTCGAGCGCCGCAGCTTTACATGGCTTGAGAACGTCGACGAGGCGCAACGCGGCGATGAGCTCCTCATGCGTCCCCAACTTCGACTCGACGAAGAAGCTCGGTGGAACGTCGAGATCGAAGAAGACGCGAACGCCTGCATCGCGTGCAATCGCCATGGCCTGTGCGCACGGCGAGATCGGAAACTGCGAGGCTTCCGTATGGAAGTGTTTGGCGGCGCGGATATGCGGCGCAAAACGCGTTCGAACCTGCTCGGCGGTTATGAGGCCGCTCGAGTTCGGGAACATGTAGATGCAACGTTCGCCTCGCGCATCAACGGGAATCCACGTCTGCGACGAGCGCCCGCCCTTGACCGTCTCGATGCCCGAGAGGTCCATGCCGTCTTGCACGAACGCCTCGGCAATGGTGCGAGCGTCCTCGTCGTCGCCGAGTAGCCCCAGCCATCCCGCGCTCGCTCCGAGCCGAGCGACTTGGGTAAGGTTGTTCGCAGTGACGCCGCCCGCATGGATCTCGGTCTGCGTGACGTTGACCTTCTCTTCGTTGCCCAGCAGGCGCGGCACGATCGCGAAGTAATCAACGGTGCAACTGCCGATGCCAACGACGTCGACGGGCTTCTTCACGCTGGTCGTAGTTGCCGCTACGTGAGAGCGCTCCTTCGGCAGGCCGCAGCGGTGAGACCGTCGGACTCGTCGGCATGAGCGAGACCCTCGCGATCCTCGTCGGCGGCGGCCCGGCTCCCGGCATCAACGGTGTCATTGCGGCGGCCGCAATGGAGGCCTTCAAGTGCGGGCTGCGCGTGATCGGCGTCTATGACGGGTACCGTGATCTCGCGGCGGGACGCGAACCCAAGACGATCGAGCTCACCTTCGATCACGTCTCGCGCATCCATACCGCGGGCGGATCGATCCTGCGAACGTCACGGACGAATCCCGCCGAGGACGATGCGACGCTCGACCGTTGCATCGAATCTCTCGCATCTTTAGATATCCGGTATCTCGTCTGCGTCGGCGGCGACGACACGACGTTTGGTGCGGCGAAGATCGCGCAGCGTATGCACGGGCGCATCGGCGTCGCAACCGTTCCCAAGACAATCGACAACGATCTCCCGCTTCCCGATAATGCGCCGACCTTCGGTTTCGAGACGGCGCGCTCGGTCGGCGCCGGTATCCTCGAGAGCCTCATGGAGGATGCCCGCACGACCGCACGCTGGTATATCGTCGTCTGCATGGGGCGCAAATCGGGCGCGCTCGCGCTGGGAATGTGCAAGGCAGCCGGTTCGACGCTCGCCGTGCTTCCGGAAGAGTTTCCGCAGCGCGTCGATCTCCAGAGCGTCATCGACACCATCGTCGGCGCGATCATCAAACGCCGCGCGGTCGGCCGCCCCCACGGCGTCGCGGTCGTCGCCGAAGGCATCGTCGAATCGCTCGAGCAGGATGCCTTCACCGCCCCAGTCGAGCGCGATTCCTTCGGCAACGTTCGTCTTGCCGACGTTCCTTTGGGAAGCGTGCTACGCGACGGGACGCGCGAACGACTCGAAGAGATCGGCGTTGACTCGATCGTCCATGCAAAGGACATCGGCTACGAGCTGCGCTGCGCCAAGCCCGTGCCCTTTGACGTCGACTACACGCGGACGCTCGGCTACGGCGCGGTGCGCTATCTTGTCGAGGGCGGCAGCGGTGCCCTCATCGCGCTCTCCGGGGGCAACGTGCGGCCGGTTGCGCTCGCCGATCTGCTCGATCCGCGCACCGGGCGCATTCGCACCCGGCGTGTCGACACGACGACCGAAGCCTACCGCGTCGCGCGCGATTACATGGTGCGACTCGAGCCGATCGACTTTAGCGAGGAGTCCCGCCTGCGCACGTTGAGCGCGCAGACGAACCTACAGCCCGATGAGTTTCGCGCGATCTTCGAACGCGTTGCATTGCCGTAAAAAGGAAATCCATGAAATCCAGCATTCCGGCTATACTTTTCGACCTCGACGGAACGCTCGTCGATAGCGTCTATCAACACGTCTCCGCCTGGCACGAGGCGCTGCTCGAAGAGGGCATCGACTTGCCGATTTGGCGCATCCACCGACGCATCGGCATGAGCGGCGGCCTCTTCGTTCGCGCGCTGGCGCGCGAGATCGGACGAACGGTTGACGCCGCAACGCAAGAGCGCCTCGTGCGCGCGCACTCGCAAGCATATCTCCGCAGAATCGCACACGTGCGGCCGCTTCCCGGCGCACACGAGCTGCTCGCCGAGCTGACACGCATGAAGGTGCCGTGGGCGATCGCAACGAGCGGCGGCAGAACGATCGCCGAGCGCACCATCTCGCTCCTGCAGATGCCGCCGGGCGTTCCCGTCATCACGCGCGACGAGGTTTCCTTTGCGAAACCGAATCCAGATCTTTTCTTGCTCGCGGCTGAGCGCCTCGGCGCCGAGATCGAAATCTCGTTCGTCGTCGGCGACAGCATCTGGGATCTGCTCGCCGCGCAACGCGCGAGGGCACTGGGCATCGGGGTGCTCTCGGGCGGTTACGGGCGCAACGAGCTCGAGCTCGCCGGCGCCTATCGTGTCTATAGCGAGCCTGCCGAGATGCTTCGCCGTCTCGACGAGCTCGGGATTCGCGAGTCTTAGACTACGGCGTCCCGGTCGCCCAGGCGGCGGTGGAGATCCTCCATATCCCGCCGGTGCGACGCAGCGTCAGCGCCCACAGCCCCGTCTGCCGGTGTCGCTTGCCATGTGCCTCCAGCGTGATCGTCAACGGCACGACGACGTAGGCGTCGTCCATGGAGACGTTGACGACGTCGATCGTGCCTACAGTCGCTCGCAGCGTCGTGTGGTGAGCGGAGTCGTACGTCGCAACGTCACCCCACCAGCGGCCTCCGGCATTTGTTCCTTTCCACACGTACGGCGGAAACGCGTCAATGACGATTGATTCCGGCTCGAAGTAGGAGCCGACTTTGGCTGCATTGTTTGCATTCGCCGCCGCGATGACGCCGCGAATAATCGACCCGAGCGCGCTCGGTGGTGCGGCCGATGCCGCGCTCGAGAAGACCGGCAATACGGCGAGGCAGACCGCCAAGGGCAGGAACAGACGAAGCTTCATCCCGTCGGCGCTTCGTGGCGAGGGCTCGCCGTCCTCGGGGGCCCAGGAAGCGGAGGTAGCGGCCAGAAGGGGCCGAAGGCTCGATAGGACGCTCTGTGAATGAGCGTCCCTAATGACGCGCTTTTGCGCAGATTGGAGAACCCATGCTACGGAAGTTCGGAACCATCGCCTTTGCGAGCGCGGTCCTGCTCGCGGCGGCGACCCAATCGACATTCGCTTCGGCAGGATTGCAGCCGGCGAAGGCGGCGCCGGTGATTGCGCGGCAGGCTGCTCCGGCGGCATTGCTTCGCGTACATACGAAGAGGCAGCTCGCGCTCGTGCCGCTCTGCTACTACGAGTACGCGTACGAATGCGTCGGCGGACGCTGCGT
Source organism: Vulcanimicrobiota bacterium (assembly GCA_030041225.1). Classification (GTDB taxonomy): domain Bacteria; phylum Vulcanimicrobiota; class Vulcanimicrobiia; order Vulcanimicrobiales; family Vulcanimicrobiaceae; genus Tyrphobacter. Next base: position 63,700 of record JASHOG010000040.1, read on the forward strand.
TTGGGCGTACGAGTGGTATTGCCCGTGATGAGGATGCAAGAGATGAATAGGAAGATCATTGGCTTCGCGTGCACCTTCGCGATACTGACCGCCGCAATCGCGAGTGCGGCATCCATGCCGTCGATGAGCTCGAACGCCTCGCAGATGGCGAGCCTTCACGCTCTTGCCGGCACGTGGAGCTGCACGGTGACCTTCACGAGCGCCGGAAAATCCGTTACTGCAAACGAGAGCGAGACCTTCGCACCTTTTGGAATGGGCTGGATGCACGGCACTGCGACGATCTCGAGAGGCGGCCATCAGGTGAGCAGGCAGGACTCGTATTGGGGGTACAATGCGCGCCACGGTCATTGGGTCGTCATAACGATCGACTCTTCGAGCAACTACCAGGTAGAGACGAGCAGCTCGGCATCGCTCAACGGATCATCCTGGATGGTCGCGTATCCGGGGCGTGCACACGCAACGAGCACGCTCCACCTCACGGGCGGTAAGTACACGATCAGCAGCGGCTGGACGTCGCCGCGTAGCGGGAAGATGATGTCATCGAGCGAGGTGTGCTCGAAGTAAGAGCTCTGCGCTCTTATGCGTTCGCCGCCGTCCCTGCGCTCGCCGGGACGGCGGCCGCTGTTTTCTAGTGAAGGTGGGCTTGGAAGAAGGCCTTCATGCGCGCGTCCGCGTCGGCGGTCGCTTGAGGATCGTAGGTGAGCGTATGCCCGTTCACCATCCGCGACCCGTGCCGCTCGGGTTGATTGAACGCGTGCGTCGCCCCGGGATAGGTGACGATCTGCACCGGTTTGCCCGCCGCATGCGCGTTCTGTGCAAGCGTCTGGCATGGACCAGGAGGAATCCAGTCATCCGCGCTTCCGTCGAGAATGAGCAGTGGAACATTGATGTCGGTGTTGTGCGTACTACACGCCGGATAGTATGCGACCACGGCGCGCAAGCCGGGAATCGAGGGTGACGGTCCGCCGGGGGGATTGATGACGTCGAGGGCCGCCATGGCGCCCATCGAGTACCCTACGATGCCGAGACGGTTCCCGACGACGTACGACTGTTGGCTCAGCCATTGCAGCGCGGCGACGGCGTACTGCGCCGCGTTGTGCACGGGTGTTGCGCCGGCACCACACGCGTTGCGCAGCCCCTGCGGCTGCAGCGTGTTGATTGCGAGAGCGATGTAACCCGCACTCGCGAGATCGCTGATGGTCGAGGCTTCGAGCGCCCCAGGGCCTTCGCATCCGTGAAGCACCAGCACCGCCGGGAAGGGTCCCATGCCGCTCGGCCGCGCAAGCTGACCGGTGATCGTCACTCCGTCGGCTTGAAAAGAAACGTCTTCCGCAAGTGCCGCCGCTCCGGCAACGCAAAAGAGCGCGACGCTCAGAGCAGCAATACGAGCAGCCAAAATCATGGTAGCCTCCTTATACACCGAGGGAGCAACTTCACTGCCAGCGAAGCGGCATCCTGCGATGCTCAGGTTTGCATCCCCTGCTGTTGCGCTCGCTCTCGCATGGGTTGTTTACGCACCCTGCTCCGCGCAGGTCGAAGCTCCGGCGTGGGCACGCGTCGCAAGGAGCGTCGTTGTCGTCGGGTACACGAAGCCGGACGGCACGTTCGCCGAGTGGGGTACCGGCTTTTGCATCACCTCGACGGGATCGTCTTCGCAGTTTCTTACCGATGCGCACGTCGTCGCACAACCGTCCTCGCCCGAGCCGTTGCAGTTCGTCGTACTCTTTCCGAACTCTCAAACGGCTGCGCCGGCTACCATCGTCCGCTCGAACGCAAACGTTGACTTAGCGATCGTTTCCGTAACCGTCGGCAACGTGCCGGTGATGCGCATCAGCCCGGCGATGCCGGAGGCGACGCAACGCATCGCTCTCGGCGGCTATCCATACGTCGAGGGGCGCTTCGGCGGGCTCTTGGGGAGCGCGCAACAACTTGGGCAGGCTCCCGACTTGAGCCCATCCGTTCATCTCGGCGACGTGAGCGACGTGCACGGCACGTTCATCGAGTTCGACGGAACGGTCGATCACGGTAACAGTGGAGGCCCGCTCTTCGATCCCGTCAGCGGCGTCGTTTACGGCGTCATCGAGGGGTACGTTCCGGGAGCGCCGGTCGATCCAAACGGGACTCAGGTCGTCTCGTCGGCGTATGCAAATCTCGCAACGTCCCGTCAGGTGGTCGCCGATTTCCTCAACGGCGGCACGAGCAGCCGGAACAACGCAAGCGGTGTCGTGCAGACGAGCGCCGGCGGCGCCGCGCAGCCGTTTGCAGTCGCGGCGGCACGCGGCGATGCTGAGTCCGAGAACACGCTCGGATTGATGTATCGCGACGGAACCGACGGTGTGCAGCGCGATTATGCCCAAGCGGTTCATTATTTTCACCTCGCTGCCGATCAAGGCAATGCCGACGGTGAGGCAAATCTTGCGGTGGCGTACCTCTTCGGTCATGGCGTGAGCGCGGATGCCGCACAGGCGCTGCGCTACTTCCAACTCTCGGCGGCGCAAGGTAACGGAAGCGCCGAGGCGGGTCTCGGTTTCATGGAGGAGCTCGGCGACGGCGTTCCGCCCGATGCTGCGCAGGCGCTACGTCACTACGAGCGCTCCGCGCACCTGGGCGATTCCTACGGACAGGCGGGTCTTGGCTTCCTGTACGAAATCGGCGACGGCGTTACACGCAACTACCTCACGGCGCTGCACTATTTTCAGCTCTCGGCGGCGCAGGGAAACTCGTACGGCGAGAACGACGCAGGGACGCTTTACGAATACGGTTTGGGCGTGACGAAGAGCTACGCGACGGCGCTGCGCGATTTTCAGCTCTCCGCGCAACAGGGCAACTCATACGGTGAGAGCAACCTCGCGACGATGTTCACCTTCGGCTGGGGCGTGCCGCAAGACTATACTATCGCGCTGCGCTACTACACGCTCTCGGCCTCCGACGAGAATCCGTACGGCGAGGCCGGTCTCGGGTATCTCTACGAGAACGGCAAGGGCGTTGCCGTAGATTACGCGCAGGCACTCCAAGATTTTCAACGCTCCGCAGCGCGCGGAAACTCGTTCGGCGAGTTCGGCCTGGGCTATGCGTACGCAACCGGGCATGGCGTGTCGCAAGACCTCGCGGCAGCCGTGCGATACTATCGACTCTCCGCCGCAAAGTCGAATCCATTCGCCGAGGCGGCGCTGGGGTACATGTACGAAAACGGTTACGGCGTGCCGAGGGACGACGCGCAAGCGTTGCAGTGGTACGAGCTGTCCGTATCACACGGTTACGACGCGGCTTCCTCAAGCGTGCAGAGGCTCGAGGCGCACGGGAGTCCACCACCCTCGGACCCGCCGGATCCGCCCGATCTGTCACGCGTTTCGCAGCTCGTGCGTGTCGGCAATCTCTATGAAGACGTCACGCAGCACTTCACGGGAACGCTCGAACCTTCATGGACGACGCTCGAGGTCAACGGCAAGACCGTCGTCTTCGCGGATCTGCGCGCGAGCGCCCCGATCGACGGATACTTCTACGACGTGCTCTTCTTCGACGGCAACGGCGCCTGGCTCGGAAGTCAGCTCTCTCCGGCGCGACCGACCGTCGACTCGAAGAACGGATTTCTCGACGTTCGCTATTCGGCGGATGGAGGGCCGCCGCAGGCGCTCTGCTGCAAAGGCGACTATGCCGACCTCGTCATCAGTGTCTCGAGCGGTCGAGCCGAGGTCGAGGCACGCGGATACGGACCCTACTTGAACGCCTCGAGCGCGGGCGGGGGCGCCTCCATCATCGGCACGTCGGCGGGAGTTGCGAACGCAGACATTCTCGCGACAGGGCTCGCACACGTCGATCATCTCGTCTTCGACCAAACCGGCGGACTCTGGGCCTCGGACCTGCACGAGATTATCTTCGTGAACGCCGACGACCGGCGCGTCGCCGCTCGTCATATGTTTGCGCCGCCATGCTCGATTCTCGACGTCGCGGGAACGACAAACGAGGCCGCCGTTCTGCTCTCCTGCGGGCGGGTCGTCATCGTCTCGCGCGGCGGATCGGTGCGCGGCGCCGGCAGTGTGCCGGCCGGAACGCGTTTCGTCGTTGCGTCCGGAGATCGCATTCGTGCCGTTTCACAGAACGCAGGAGTCGTTCGCGTTGAGGACGTTCTCGAGGGCGGTCCTGCACGGACGATTGCGCAAAGGATACCGTGGCGCATAGGCTGGGCGGGGGCTACCGGTGACGAGCTCCTTCTCTACGACGCGACGAGCGAACGACTCTACGCACTCGGCAGAGATGCGATGGCTCCCGTATGCGGGTCCGCGCCGGTGAGCGCCGCTTCGGTCGGAGGGTACGGTGACAGCGTCGCCGTCGCCGCGAAGGGGCACCTCGAGATCGTCGGTACGGCGTCCTGCGTCTCACTCGGAGCCTTTCCCGCGCTGCACCCCGCGGCGTTTGCTCTCAGCAACACGCTGCTCGTCATCGCCTTCGCCGATTCGAACATCGTCTTTACGGCAGCTTCGCCTCCGTGAAAGCGCGTATCGCTACGGCGCTCTTCATCATCGCATCGACCGCTGTCGCACGCGCGCAGACGCTGGATCTCAGTTGCACGGTGGCGAGCGAAACGATGAATGAAGTTTCGCAGAGAGCGTGCACGCAGTATTGCCGGACCGACGTCGCCATCGACGTCCAACACGGGCGCGCCCGAGTAGGCGATCCCATCTGGGCGAACTGGGTGAGGGCGACGGTGACGAGCTCCGACGTCACGTGGCAGGAGCCCGGCTACGTTGACGACTCGGGCACCTACGGCACTCAGTACTATCGCTTCGATCGTTCTAGCGCGGCGCTCTCCGAGAGCAATACCTTTCGGCTCGGCACGTGGTACAACAGAGGACCGGGAGGCTCTTCAGAGACCGATTGGCGCTGCACCGTGAGCTCCAACCGCTAGTTTCGCCACAGCATCGGCGGTTGCGGCGATCACCAGGTATTACGTCGTGCGGCGCTAAGGCAAGCACATGCCGATCCTGCGCTCAGCGTTCCTGACGGGTGCGCTTCTCTGTGCCTGCTTCACGGCAGCGTTTGCCGCTCCCCTTATCCTTCAATCGCCGACGATTAGCCGTAGCGAGATTGCCTTTGTGTACGGCGGCGATATCTGGACGGTGCCGCGATCCGGCGGTGAGGCGAGGCGGCTCGTCACGGGCTACGGCATCGCGAGCGCGCCGTTCTTCTCGCCGGACGGCGAGACGATCGCGTTCAGCGCAGACTACGACGGCAACACCAACGTGTACACCGTTCCGTCGGTCGGCGGTGAGCCGCATCGCTTGACTTACCACCCCGGTGCCGACGTCGTCATCGGTTGGACTCGGGACGGCAGAGACGTGATCTTCGACTCGCTCCGAAACAGCCCGACCGACGCCCCGCAAGCGTACGAGATCTCGACGGAAGGCGGCATGGCGCGCATGCTGCCGTTACCGGACGTCAACGGCGGCTCGTTCTCGCCCGACGGAACGCACTTCGCGTACGTTCCCAACGATCAGTGGGAGCCGTTCTGGCAAGGCTATCGCGGCGGCCAGACGACACCGATCTGGATCGCCGACATGGCAGACTCCTCGATCGTCGCGATCCCGCGCAACAACTCGAACGATCGCTACCCGATGTGGATCGGTGACACCATCTACTTCGTATCGGACCGAGACGGCTCATACGCGCTCTACGGATACGACACGCGCACCGGCGCCGTCCGTCGGCTCGTCAGCAACGATCACGGCTTCGACATCGTCTCCGCTTCCTCCAATGACGGCGTCGTCGTCTATTCGCAGTTCGATGCAATTCACGTCTACGACCCTGCGACCGGCAGCGAGCACGCAGTTTCGATCTCGATTCACGCCGACATGCCGGAGGTACAACCGCACTGGGAACCGGCGGGCGATCAGATCGTGAATGCGAACATCTCGCCGAGCGGCGTTCGTGCAGTCTTCGAAGCACACGGAGACATCTTTACGGTGCCTGCCGAGCACGGGTCGATCAGAAACCTGACGCAGACGCCCGGCGTCGAGGAGCGAGACCCGGCGTGGTCGCCGAACGGGAAGTGGGTTGCGTACTTCTCCGATGCCGGCGGCGAGTACACGCTGCGCATCCGCGACCAGTTCGGCTTGCAGCCGGAGCGCGTCTATCGGCTCGAGCCCTATCCCTCATTCTATTACTCGCCGATCTGGTCGCCCGACAGCACGAAGATCGCCTACGCCGACAAGCACCTCGGGATCTACTACATCGATCTCTCCGAGCCTCATCCGCAGGCGGTCAAGATCGATGAACAGCCATACGAGGATTTCGCGGCGACCCGGCTCGACGCCGCGTGGTCGCCGGACAGCCGTTACCTCGCGTACGCGCGCCAGTTGCCGAACTTCCTCCATGCGATTTTCTCCTACGACACGGACGATCACACGATACACCAGATCACTGATGGGATGAGCGACGCGACGAGCCCGGCCTTCGATCGCAGCGATAAGTACCTGTACTTCCTCGCAAGCACCGACACGGGCCTCACCGCGTACGGGCTCGACATGGAATCAGATCAGCGCCCCGTGGCAAGCAGCGTGTACGCGGCGGTGCTGCATGCCTCGACCGCGTCTCCTATTGCGCCGCAGAGCGATGACGAGAGCGCAAGCGGCGACGAGCCGCAGACACCTGCCTCGCCCCGACCGGAGAGCCGGCACGTACCTGTTTTTGCTCCGATCGATTTCGAGGGCATCGGACAGCGCATCGTCTCGCTGCCGTTGCCGGCGGCTAACTACGTTTCGGTGCAGGCAGCCGATGCGGGAACGATCTTCATCTCGCAGGCACCGCTTGTCTCGGTCGCGCCCGCAGAGCCGCAGTTGACCCTTCTGCGCTTTGACGTTGCCTCGCAACGGACGACACCGTGGGCACAAGGCATCACAACCTTCGTCGTGAGCGCAAACGGCAAGAACATGCTGATCGAGCGCCCCGGTACGCAACCGCGTCAGTCGGCGTGGGCGATCGTTTCGACTGTGGTGCCTTCGAAGCCAGACGAGGGCACGTTGCCGACGGGGCAGATGCAGATCTTCGTCAATCCCCACGACGAGTGGGCGCAAATGTATCACGAGACGTGGCGCATCGAGCGTGATTTCTTCTACGATCCACATCACCACGGGCTCGACATTGCCGCAGCAGAGCGACGCTTCTCCGTCTTCCTTCCGGGTCTCGCCTCACGCGACGACTTCAGCTACCTCACGCATGAGATGCTGAGCTATCTCTCCGTCGGGCATCTTTGGGTGTACGGGCCTCCGTCGCAGCTTCCGCACAACGTCAGCATCGGATTGCTCGGCGCCGATTACACGATCGAAAACGGGCATTGGCGTTTCACGAAGATCTACAACGGTGAGAACTGGAATCCGGATCTGCATGCGCCGCTCACGCAACCCGGGGTCGCCGTCGGCGCCGGTGAGTATCTCTTCTCGGTCAACGGCAGGGCCGTCACGACCGATCGAGAGATATACTCGTTCTTTCAAGATACGGCCGGGCAGCAGACGACGATCCGGGTCGGTCCAAACGCGGACGGTAGCGACGCACGCGATGTCACCGTCGTTCCGATCGCGAGCGAAGCGAACCTTCGTAAGTTCGCGTGGATCGAGCACAACCGGGAGCTCGTCGATCGCCTGAGCGGTGGGCGGCTCGCCTACGTGTATATGCCCGACACGGGTTTCGGCGGCTTCACGAACTTCAACCGCTACTTCTTCGCGCAAGTGAACCGCGAGGGCGTCATCCTTGACGAGCGTTACAATCACGGCGGACAAATTGCCGACTACGTCATCGATCTCTTGAGCCGCAGAGCGCACGCGATCATCAAAGCGCGCGACGGCAACACCTTCCTCGATCCGCCTCTCGCAATCTACGGCCCGAAAGTGATGCTCATCAACCAGTACGCCGGCTCGGGCGGCGACGCGATGCCGTGGCTCTTCAAGAAGGCAGGGCTCGGGCCGCTCGTCGGTGTGCGCACCTGGGGCGGGCTCGTCGGCATCGGCGGCTATCCGACGCTCATGGACGGCGGGAGCGTGATGGCGCCGCGTATTGCGATCGGCGGTTTGGAAGGAGCGTGGGAAGTCGAAGGACACGGCATCTCGCCGAATATCGAGGTCGTTCAAGATCCCAAGCTCGTGCGCGAAGGACGCGATCCGCAGTTGGAGGCCGCTGTCGAGACGGCGCTGCGCATGTTGCGCGAGCACCCGCTTCCGCAGTACGCGCCGCCGCCTTACCCGAACCATCATCCGGTGCTGCCGCCGGAGGGCGCACGCTTCACTGAACCATAGTTAAGCCTGTCCTCGATACTTGCGGGCGCGGAGCGAGCACGCTATGCTCTCTGTCACAAACCTGTCATACGGCCGGAGAGACGGTTGGAGGTGGAGCGTGCGCGTAAAGGTCTACCCTGAAGCGATCGGATGTACCGTCTTTCTCATAACAGCGGTTCTCCTGGCAGCGTGCGGCGGAGGTGGAGCTTCGAGCACGCCTAGCATGAGCGGTGGTATGGGCGGCTCGTCGGCAGCAACTTCCGTAGCGACCCAGCGCAACGTCGCCGGCTCCGCACTTGCCTCCGTGAGCGACGGCGTCGATTTCGATGAATGGGGTCCCTCGGGCGGCATCTCGTCGCTGGCGCTTCAGGATGCGGTTTCGGTCGAGAGCGTTCACACGCAGAGCACTGGCGGAACGTGCCAAAACGGCGTCGAGTTCTCGCAATCTTCTACCGGAGAGGGTCAGGTCACGCAGACGATCGAGATCTTCTACGACCAGAGCTGCACCGAGCCGTTCAAGTTGATCACCCAGACGATTACGTTCTCCAGCTCGGGTGGCTCGGTGCAAGGCAGCGAAGAGGTGTGGGATCAAGCCGGAAGCGTCGTTGCGTACAAGACGTATTCGCTTGCGTTCACGTTGAGTAGCGGCCACGTGACGTCGATTGTCGCGCAGAAGAGCGTTGCCCCCGCACCAAGCGCCTCGCCGCTCTTCCAAGTCGGCGAGAGTTGTGTCTTTGGAACGTCAAATCCCATCGATTGCGGCGCGGGAAACGTCTTGACGATCTCACAGCCGTCGGCGTCGCCCTCACCTCTGGACGAGAGCATCGGCTTCGCCGGCACAGCGACGGGAACGTTCGTCACGCCATCGCCTTCGCCGTCGGCAACGCCGCCGAGCTGGGGTCAACCGAATGAACTCCAGATCGACCTGAACGGCACCGGGTACACCGGCGCTGTCGGTGCGCTGACGCTCGCATCTTCAACGCTCCCGGCGTGGACGATCTCGGGAGGCACACAAGTACTCACGCTTACGGGGACCGTGACGCTCGGTTTCGGCGGACCCGAGTGGGGTGGCGGCGCGATGTCGAGCATCAGTCTCGACGAGAGTGCTCTGGGCCTGACCGTGACGCTCACCTCTTCGAAGGGCGGCAAGCTCAGCGGGAACGTCACGAACGCGAGCGGAACGGTTGTCGCAACGATGAGCTTGGATTACTCCGGCACCGGAACGATCACATATTCGAACGGGACGACGGCTCAAGTCATCGACTGGATCATCTTAGGTTAGAGGCGCCTGCACCCGCTCAGGCGCGTTCTCGGACTCTGGTCGGTCGTTGCGTTCGGCGTAACCAACGAGATCGCCGCCGGTCTCTTCTTCGTATCGACGCAGGTTCAGTGGACGGCTCCCGGCGTTGGGGATCTCGTTCCGTGGCTCATGCTCGCCGGCGGCGCGATGACGTTGCTGACGGTGATCGCCTATCGCTACTTCTTCGCCGCCGGCTTGATCGGCGCCGGCGGCGAGTACGTCATCATCCGTGATGCCGTTGGTCCGCGTAGCGCGTTCCTGGCGACGCTTCTCGCGTGGTTCGGCGTAACCGGAGCGCTCGGGACTCTCGCCTACGTTGCACCGCAGTTTCTTGCGAACGCGTGCTCGTCGCTTGGGCTCGTGCGAGCCGCTCACGCACTTACGTCGAGCTCCGGAACGCTGCTCGTCGGGCTTGCGCTCATCTGGCTCGTGTGGCTCGCGCACGTTCGCGGCGTTCGCCTGGCGGCGACGCTTGCGATCGTTGCGATGGCGTTCGTCCTGCTTGTTGCCGCAACGATGGTCGGCTTCGGCTTTGCCACATCGCCGGGGCGTTTCGAAGCGGCACTCCTCATGCATCTGCACCTCGCCGCTGCGCACGTGCGTGCGCTCGCTCCAACCCAGAGGGTGAGTTTCGCGGCGGCGTTCGGCACGGCGCTTCCCCTGCTGTTCTTCGGATACCTCGGCCTCTCGACGTCGACCCAGACGGGAGGCGAAGCCGTGGATGCTCGGCACTCTCTCTCGCGCGGCGTGCTCATCGCGGTCCTTCTCGTTACCGCCGTGTACACGACGTTTGCGTTTGCAATCTACCATGCCGTACCGTGGCAAGTGATCGCCGGTCTCGAGGCCATGAAGGAGACGACGTACACGACGTCCACCGGACTGCTCGGACTCGTCATGCCTGCATGGCTTGCTTCGACGATGAACGTCTTCGTTGCCGTCATCATCGTCAAGACGCTCCTGCCGCTCTTTCTTGCGCAGTCGCGCTGGATTTATGCTTGGGCGCAAGACGGAGTGCTGCCCAACCGTTTTGCCGTCACGCATTCGCGGTTCGGGACGCCGGTCGCTGCGCTGACGATCAGCGCGCTCTTCGGTTCTCTCAGCTTGTTGGAGTCGTTGTGGACCGGTTACGTTTTCGGCGTGAGTCTGCGCGTGCTTTCCGTAATGATCGTCTTCTTCTTGATCGGGATCGGATTGCTGCGGTATGGTCGGCCCGTACCCTTGCAGCGCACGGCGTTAGGCGTCGCGATCATGGCCTTTTCGCTCTGGTTTACCATCTCGCTCATTGCAACCTCGGCTCGTGAGGCATTGTGGGTGCAGCCCGCGGTGCAGGCTCTGGTGGTAGCAGTCGTGGCTCTCTTCATCTATCGCCCGTCGGTGCAGCGGCGGCTTTCAGCGCGCTCCCCGTATTGATCGCGAGCACGCGTTCGCCGCGCTCTATCCATCCGCTCTCACGCAGCCTCCCGGCAGCAACGAGCGTTGCCGCACCCTCTGCACACACGAACAGTCCTTCGCGCGACGCGATCGATCGCTGCATCTCGAGCAGCTCAGCATCACTCACCGCGACGGCCATGCCATCCGTCCGGTAGAGCGCATCGAGCACGAGGAAGTCTCCAATGGCCTTCGGCACGGCGATGCCGAAGGCGACCGTGTGCGTCTTTTCCCACGGTGTCGAGACCGTACGGTGCTCCTTCCACGCCTCGACGATCGGCGCGCAGCCTTCGGCTTGCACGGCGACGAAGCGCGGCATGCGCTCGGCGATGAGCCCGATCTCTTGCAACTCGCGCAGCGCCTTGTCGATACCGATGAGCCCGACGCCGCCGCCGGTCGGGTAGAGAATCACGTCGGGAACCGACCACCCGAACTGTTCGACGAGCTCGAAGCCCATCGTCTTCTTGCCCTCGATACGGTATGGCTCTTTGAGCGTCGATGCGTCGTAGATTCCTTCTTTTGCAACTTCGTCGGCAACGATGCGGCCCGCATCGCCGATAAAACCATCGACGAGGCTGAGTCGCGCGCCGACCGTCTCGCATTCCCAGCGGTGAATCGCCGGCGCGTCTTTCGGCATCACGATGCGCGCCTCGATGCCCGCTCGCGCCGCGTACGCAGCCCATGCCACACCGGCGTTGCCGTTCGTCGGCATCGCGAAGGCACGAACGCCGAGCTCCTTTGCACGCGAGACGCCGATTGCGGCGCCTCGCGCCTTGAAGCTGCCCGTCGGCAACAGCCCCTCGTCTTTGACGAAGAGCGCATCGAAGCCAAGCTCCGGCCCGAGCCGGCGTAAGGGCACGACCGGCGTCATTCTCTCCTCGAGCGAGACTCGGCCGGCATGATCGCGAAGCGGCAGCAGCTCGCCGTAGCGCCATAGTGCCGGCTCGCGTCCGCCGAGCGCATCTCGCGTGAGCGTTCTCGCTGCCTTTTCGAGATCGTACCGCGCGAGCAGCGGCGCTCCGCACGCGCACAGCTGCACGATCTCATCCGCGTCGTAGCGCGCGCCGCACCTGGAGCACGCGACATGCGACAGCGCGGATGTCATGGGACGTACGCCTTAATGCGGGACGGTAACCTGATGGAGGGAGACCTTGTTTCCCTCGAGATCGTTGAGGGACGCCACCTTGCAAACCGGCGTGGCGTAAGGATCCTCTACCTCGAGTCCCTTCCCGCGAAGATCGGCAACCGTTTTGTCGATGTCGTCGACCTCGAAGACGATGCCCGAAGCGCTTCCAGGCTCGCGACCGATCCACTCGCTTGTCATAACGCTGAAATAACTACTACCGACTTTTGCTTCGTTGTACTGTTCGACGCCGTTCTCGAGCAGCGGCTCGCCGAACGCGATCCCGAGTTTCTCCTCGTACCATCTGCGAAGCGCGCCCACGTTTTTTGCCGGATAGGCGGTAAATGCGACCTCTTTGATCACCGTACGACTCCTTTATATAGCTCTGCCGTCCCGTGTTTCCTCGTGCAGCGCAGCGAGGAACGCTTGCAGTTCCGCCGCGCGTTGCCGGCCAAGGCGCCGTGCGCTGCGCGTCACGAGCCTCGACGGTATGACCTTGACGAACATCTGCAGGGTGTGCACCGCGGGCGCAAACGATGCGGCTGTCGCTCCGGTGAGCGAAATCATGCGCGCGGCTCCGATCGCCCCGAGGAAGTCGAGCGAATCGGCATCATGCAAGACGATCGCCGCCGGGTCCGTGCTCGGCGTCATGTAGTACATGTGCGTTCGTTCCGCGGCCTGCACGGCGGGTATCTTCGCGACGGGGAAGCCGTCGGCGCGCAGGATCGCCGGGCTCTGAAGCGCGGCGCATGCACCGTGCTCGAGGTGCCTGCCCTTGCACGGCATGAACGCCGCCATATCATGGAGGAAGGCTGCGGCAAAGAGGACGTCCGCATCGACGTGCAGCCCGTCTGCGCGAGCGAGCTCCATACCCACGTCGTAGTCGCGCTCGGAATGCTGCCAGCCCCAAGCGGGGTGAATGAACGTCGTGCGCGCCAGCTCATAGACGCGAACCTTCCACGGCGCGTCGAGAGGGATGCCCGTCGCAGTCCGGGCGGGCACGGAGGCTGGTGTCGTCGTCGCGCCCACGAGCCCAAAGGCGAGTATAAGGAAGGCACACTTCATACAGGCTTCTCCTCTCTTCTCTTGCGAAGACCTTCAGATGCCCAACGTTGAGCCGGCGGCGGCATACGCGCGCGAGCGCGGCCTCCATGCGCTCGTCGTCGCCGATCGCGAGCGCATTCTGTACGAGGAGTACGCCGGCGGTTACTCAGTTGAACGCCCGCACGCGCTCTACAGCGGGACGAAGAGCTTCTGGGGAACCGCTGCGATCGAAGCCGCGAGAGAAGGGCTCTTTGCGCTCGATGATCCCGTAGCGGGAACCCTTACCGAGTTTCGCAACGACGAGAGGGCCTCGATAACGCCGCGGATGCTTTTGCAGCTCACCGCCGGTTACGGGTTCGGCGGTTTGGGGAGCGCCGTACCGACGTACGAGAAAGCTCTCGCGACGCCGCTGAAGAGCACGCCGGGTTCGCGCTTCACGTACGGCGGCGTTCCCTTGCAAGTGTTCGGCGCGTACTTCGTGCGCGCGTGCTCTGCGTCCGGCACGACGCCGCACGAGTTTCTCACTGCAAACGTCTTGCAGCCGGCCGGCGTGAGCATCGCTTCATGGCGCACGCTGAGCGACGGAACACATCCCCTTCCAACCGGAGTGCAGCTGACTGCGTCGAGCTGGCTCGCGTACGGACGATGGATGCTGCGTCACTGCGATCGCTATGCCGACACGTTCGCCGGTTCGGTCGCCAACCCGCGGTACGGCCTGGGATGGTGGCTCGCATTCACGTCGACGCCTCGCGATCTCTTCTATGCGAGCGGCTCGGGAGGTCAGGCGCTCTACGTCATCCCGTCGCTCGACCTTCTCGTCGTTCACTTCAGCAATAGCTCGAGCTACAAGCACGAGGCCTTTCTCAAGCGCCTGCTTAGCGAGGGACCGTGATGTTGAACGATTGTGCGTTGATCGTCTCGGGATCCGAGCCGGCGCGTTTACCGGTATCGAGTCCGTCGATCGCCGCGATTTCGTCGGCCGTCAACACGAAGTCGAAGACGGCGAAGTTCTCCGCGATGCGCTCCGGCCGTACGGATTTCGGAATCGCCGAGAGCCCGTGGTCGAGGTGCCAGCGCAGCACGACCTGAGCCGGGGTCTTGCCATATTTCTCCGCGAGCCCGATGACGACCGGATGCACGAGCGGACTTGCCGCTCCAGCCGGCGCCGCTTGCGGCTTTCGGTTGTACACGCCGCCGATCGGCGACCACGACTGCGTCACGATGCCGTGGTGCTCGTCGAAGTTTCGCAGCTCGCGCTGAATGAAGAACGGATGCAACTCCACTTGATTGACCGCCGGCACGACATCGGTTCGCCCGATAAGCGCCTCTAGGTGCCGCGCACTGAAGTTCGACACGCCAATTGCTCGAGCACGACCGTCGCCGAGCAGTTTTTCGGCAGCCCGATACGCACCCACAGTCGCATCGAAGTCCGTGGGAACCGGCCAGTGGAGCAGGTAGAGGTCCACGTAGTCGAAGCCCAGCCGGCGTAAGCTCGCCTCGCACGCACGCAGCGCGGATTCGTAGCCATAATCCGTCACCCAGAGTTTCGTCGTAACGAAGATCTCCGAGCGATCGATCCCGGTGCGCGCGATCCCTTCGGCGACCTCCCGTTCGTTGCGATACGCCGCGGCCGTGTCGATCAGCCGATAGCCGTCGGTCACCGCGGCCTCGACGGCACGCGCCGTCTCTTCAGGCGGCGTCAAGAAGACGCCGAGCCCCAGGGCCGGCATCTCGACGCCGTTGTTCAACGTGATGAGCATTGCGCGTTACGGAGCTTCTCTGGTCGGAGCGCAAACCATTGCTAACCCCTTGCCGTTTTGCTGCGGCGGGGGGTACGATGGGAATGTGGCTATGACGATCTCACAGCTGGCCAAGAGCGCCGGAGTCAAAGCGGAGACGGTGCGTTACTATCAGCGAATCGGATTACTACCGATCCCACAACGTCCTAGACATGGCTTTCGTTCATACGACGATCGGGACGCGCGACGCCTACACTTCGTTCGACAGACCCAAAGGCTCGGCTTCACGCTCGATGAGATCGCAGTTCTGCTTCGCCTATCGTCGGCCGATTGCGAGGAAGTCGAGCATCTTGCGCGGGAACGCCTCTCGAGCGTTACGTCGAAGATCGAAGAGTTGCGCCGGCTTGAAGCCGCCTTGCAGGCAACGATTACCGACTGCGAACGTCGTCAGCCCTTCGCGGGCTGTCCGCTCATCGAGGCCCTCACCGCAGGCTACGGCGGTACCTCCCCAATAAGCACTCCGGAAGACAGCACAGCAGCACGGCGCCTGCAAGAGCAACGAGGCTGATCCTGCTCCATCCGAACGCCCCGAGATGAACGACGCCCAAACCGTAGAGTACCGTGAATGCCGCCATCGCCAAGAAGAACGGCCCCGTTAGGTAGCAATGTACGCGGCCGCAGCGTAGGGCGTTCACAATGCATCCAATACCCATCGTGCTGAACGATGCTGCCCAGATCGCCGTCCGCCAGCCTACGCCGATGTTCACCGAGCCGCTTGCGCTAAGCGCGATGATCGGGAGCACGAATACCATACCCGTGACGAACCAGTTGCGCAGGATGTCACGCTCTTCGTTCATCGCGTCGTGAGTACTCATCGTTCGAGAGCGAGCAACGCGCGGGCGCGCTGCGCAAACACGGCGGCGTCGAGACGAGGCGCGTTCGTGATTGGCAGCTGATGCATCCAGAATGAAGGCGTGGGCGGAGCCGAGCCGCTCCACACGATGCCCGGAGCGTAGAGCATGTACACGTCCCATGCCGGGCCGCCGGGTACCGGAAGCACTCGCTCGTACGAGACTCCAAGATCATTGCTCTCGTCCCAGTAATGCAGGATGCGAGGATCGGGCGCGAGGCTCATCGCTTCCGGAACGTTGCCGGCCCTTCCGCCCAGCATCGGCACCCAGACCACGAAGCCGGCTAGGTTCTTACTCGGCACCTCGGCAAAGAGCGCATGTTCGACGCTCGACACACCCGCAAGACAGATCGGACATGTCGGACTGACGAGTTCGACGACACGGACGCGGTCGCGCTGACGGTTGAAGGCGTCACGAAGCGGCTCGTCCATCGAGCTCAATGCGATGAATCCGCTCGTACCGGCATCCGCACGGGCCCAAAGTATAGCGCCGAAAGATGCGAGCCACACAAAGACGGAGAGCCACAGCAGCCAGCGTACCCGGTGCGCTCTCAGTCGGAATGATGCGCCGATCACGAACGCTGAGAGGACGAGCAGCGCGAGCGTGTAGGGGCGTAGCCCCTCCAAGGCGACGGCTCCGCTCGCGCCTAGTAGGGAGATGACGAGCGGCCCGACGGCCGGTCCCGCACAGCAAGCCGAAACCGCTGCGGCGGTGCCGGCTCCGCCAAGACCTAGCGCGGCACCCGCTGCGCAGGCTAGCTCGCTCTTTGCGGTCCCTCTCGACCTCTCCACGCGTTCATCATAACCCCAGTACCCGACTCCAAGGTCAAGAGCGCCTCTCTGCGTCCAGGTCGAACCGGTCGAGGTTCATGACCTTCTCCCACGCGGCGATGAAGTCGCGCACGAAGTGCTCGCCTTCAACGGCGTACACCTCGGCGATTGCGCGAAGTTGCGAGTTCGAGCCGAAGACGAGATCGCAGTTCGTGCCCGTCCATACGACCTCGCCGGTGTGCCGATTGCGGGCTTCGTAGGTGAAGTCGCCTCCGCTCGGCTGCCACTTCGTCGACATGTCGAGAAGATTCACGAAGAAGTCATTCGTCAGCGTTCCCGGGCGCTTCGTGAAAACGCCGTGCTTCGAACCTCCGGCATTCGCGCCGAGGACACGTAAGCCGCCGACGAGCGCAGTCATTTCGGGAGCGGTCAGCGTGAGCAGTTGCGCGCGATCGACGAGCCGTTGCTCGGGCGAACGCGCGTGCCCGTCTTTACCGAGGTAGTTGCGAAACCCGTCAGCGGGCGGCTCCAGCACTGCGAAGGAATGAACGTCGGTGTTCTCCTGCGTCGCGTCGGTGCGTCCCGGAATGAAGCGCACCTTCACGTCGTAACCTGCGCTCTGCGCAGCCCGTTCGATCGCTGCGCCGCCGGCGAGAACGATGACGTCGGCAAGAGAGACCCTCTTGCCCCCTGAGAGCGAAGCGTTGAAGTCTCGTTGGATCTTCTCGAGAGCCTGCAGCACTTTCGCCAGCTCCGCGGGTTGATTGACGGCCCAGTCTTTCTGGGGGGCGAGGCGAATGCGCGCGCCGTTCGCGCCGCCGCGTTTATCGGTACCGCGGAAGGTCGATGCCGAGGCCCACGCGGTCGCGACGAGTTGCGACACCGTCAAACCGGAGGCGAGGATGCGCTTCTTGAGCGTCGCGACGTCCTGCTCGTTCAGGAGCGGATGATCGGCCGCCGGTAACGGATCTTGCCAGAGCTGATGCTCCGCAGGGACCTCGGGACCGAGATAACGCGAAACCGGACCCATGTCACGATGCGTGAGCTTGAACCACGCCTTGGCAAAGGCATCGGCAAACTCTTGCGGATTGTCATGGAAGCGCTTGGAGATCGGCGCGTAGATCGGATCGACCTTCAAGGCAAGATCGGTGGTAAACATCATCGGCGCAGCCTTCTTCGATGGATCGTGCGCGCCGGGAACGGTGTTAGCGCCGGCTCCGTCTCTCGGTTTCCACTGATAGCCGCCGCCCGGACCGTTCGTCAACTCCCATTCATAGTTGAAGAGATTGTGGAAGAACTCGTTGTTCCATCGTGTGGGCGTTGTGGTCCATGCCCCTTCGAGGCCGGTCGTGATCGTGTCGTCGGCGTTACCGGTGCCGAACGAGTTACGCCAGCCGAAGCCCTGCTCTTCTACGGCCGCACCGGCGGGCGCAATGCCGACGTATTGACTCGGGTCGGCTGCACCGTGTGCTTTGCCGAACGTGTGACCACCGGCGATGAGTGCGACCGTTTCCTCGTCGTTCATTGCCATGCGTCCAAAGATCTCGCGAATATCGACTGCGGCGGCAAGCGGGTCGGGCTTCCCGTTCGGCCCCTCCGGATTGACGTAGATCAAGCCCATCTGCGCCGCTCCGAGCGGTTGCTCGAGGTCGCGTTCACCGGTGTAGCGCTTATCCCCGAGCCACGTGTCCTCCGAACCCCAGTAGATGCTTTCATCCGGTTCCCACGCGTCCACGCGACCGCCGCCGAAGCCGAAGGTCTTGAACCCCATCGACTCGAGCGCGCAGTTTCCGGCCAAGATCATGAGGTCGGCCCATGAGATCTTGCGTCCGTACTTCTGCTTGATCGGCCAGAGCAATCGGCGCGCCTTATCGAGGCTCGCGTTGTCCGGCCAACTGTTGAGAGGCTCAAAACGCTGCTGGCCCGAGCCCGCGCCGCCGCGACCGTCACCGATACGGTACGTGCCTGCGGCGTGCCAGGCCATGCGAATGAAGAGCGGTCCATAGTGGCCGTAGTCAGCCGGCCACCAATCCTGCGAGGTTGTCATCAAGGCGACGAGGTCCGCCTTGACTGCCTTCAGGTCGAGCCTCTTGAACTCGCGCGCGTAGTCAAAATCCGATTCCATAGGGCTCGACAATGCGGACGGCCGGTGGAGCACCGACAGATCCAGCAACTCGGGAAACCAATCGATGTTCACTCTCGGCCGCACAGGCACGTGCTTGTGGTTCCCGTGCGCGGGGCACTTGCTTTGGTCGTCTTCCGACATCTCGACGATCGTGTTGTCCATCGTGTACTACTCCGATCCCAGTAAGACGAGGGCTCTGCCAACGGAGCGCTCGAAAGTGAATATCATTGTCATATCTTGGACCCCGCGGCCGGAGGCGCCTGCCGTCAAGGAGCGGCCAAGTACCGGTGTATCAATGCGATGGCCATGCTGCCCTCGCCGACGGCGGCGGCAACCCGCTTGATCGAGCCCGCGCGGACGTCACCCGCGGCGAAGATACCCGAAACGGTCGTTTCCAACAGGTACCTGTTTCGGCCCGTGACGACGTAGCCGCGCTCGTCTCTTTCGATCTCCG
Organism: Vulcanimicrobiota bacterium; assembly: GCA_030041225.1. Classification (GTDB taxonomy): domain Bacteria; phylum Vulcanimicrobiota; class Vulcanimicrobiia; order Vulcanimicrobiales; family Vulcanimicrobiaceae; genus Tyrphobacter. The sequence goes on from JASHOG010000040.1 coordinate 82,858, forward strand.
GCGGCAGCCATTGGGTCTGCGCATCCGCGCCGATCATAATGAAAAGTGCGGCCGTCTCGCGGCGGCTCGTCTTCACGGAATCCGAGCTGCGAACACCGATCGCTTCAAGGTGATCGTCGCCGTAAACCTCCGCCACCTGGGAGCGGGCCTCGACCCGCACGTTTGGCTTGGTCTTGAGCTGCTCGATGAGATAGTGCGACATGCTCTTGGAGAGCGAGTCTCCTCGAATCAGCAGAGTCACGCGACGAGCAAAGTTCGAGAAGTTCACGGCCGCCTGACCCGCCGAGTTCCCACCTCCCACGACGTACACATCCTTGCCTTGCGTCGCCGTAACCTCGCCCGGCGCCGCGCCGTAGTACACGCCTCGTCCGCGCAACCGGTCCAGACCGTCGACGTCAAGGTGGCGCCACGAAACGCCGGCGGCGAGGACGATGGCCTTTGCGTGGATGTGCTCGTCTCCGTCAAGGAGCAGCCTGTGGGAACGCGCATCGATGCCCTCCACCGAGCGCGTAACGACGATCTGCGCGCCTAAGCGCCGCGCTTGTTCGAGCGCGCGATGGGCGAGGTCGTCTCCGGAGATGCCGAACGGGAATCCCAAGTAGTTTTCGATGCGCGAGGACGTACCGGCCTGACCGCCGGGAGCTTCGCGCTCGATCAGTATCGTTGACAGACCCTCGGAAGAGCCGTACACGGCTGCGGCAAGGCCTGCCGGGCCGCCGCCGACGATCGCGACGTCGTATTCGTCGCGCGTCGGCGAGACGCTAAGCCCGATCGCCCGCGCAAGCTCTCGAACGGACGGGTTGTTCAGCAGCTGCCCATCCTGTAACCGGACGGTAGGATACGCTCCGGGTGACTCCGGCACGACCGAGTCGTATTCGAAGGAGTTGCGTTGCAAGAAGTCACGCAGGAGATGCGTCGCGTTATCCCACTGCGGGCCGGTGACGGTGAGCCGCTGTGCCTGCGGCTCGGCAGCGAGGTCTTGAAGGCCACCGACCCGCTCCATCGCCAAGGTATCAATCGCGGAGGAAAACGCCGGCGCCGAGGCAGCGATGGCGCTGAAATCTTTCGGCTCGATCCGCATGACGCGCGCGTCCTGTGTGGCGCGAAAGCTCACGGCATAGGGAGTGTTCAGGGCGAAGGGCAGCTCTCCGAACGACTCGCCCGGGGCACGAACGCCGATGACGCGCTCGACGCCGTTCACGATCTTCAAAACCTCTACGCGCCCGCTCATAAGGATGAACAGCGCTCGCCGCGTCTCGCCCTCGTGAATGACATACTCGCCGGCGAGCAACCGTAGATCCGCACTCGTCTTCGCTAGGTAGTCGAGCTCATCGTCGGCAAGGCCCGAGAGCAACGGAACCGCGCGCAGCTCATCACGAGTGAACATCGTCGCTCTCGCTCCGAGTCACGTTCGGTGTGTCGGCAACGCGGCTAAGGACTGGCCGGCGAGCCGGTCGTCCCAAGCGACGATCTGCGTTGTGCCGGATCCGCAAACGTCGATGGCCGCTACGCAGTTCTGCGCGCAGAGCACAAGCGTTCCATCCTCGAAGAATGCAATGCCGCGTGGACCTCTCACGCCGGCGAGGGCGGGCGTGTTCTCCGCGGACCAGACGCCGGCCGGCGCGCCGGTGCGCGCATCATACCTCCTCAGCGATACGATCGCGCCGTCGCTTCCGAAAGGAAACTCGCTCGTTACATAGAGATACTCGTCGCGCAGCACCAGATCGAGCGGATCTAAGGCCGGATCGTCGACGAGCGGATCTGTCGCGGGCTTTCCGCTCGAACTATAGCACAGCAAGGCCCTGCGTCCCCCGCCGAGTACCGGATGCGTGCCGCTCGCAACCACGAACGAGCCGTCGCCGAGCATCGCGAAGCCGCGCGGGAACGCGATCCCGTCTAGCGAGACGGCGCGTCCGCGATACCGCCGCGCCGCCAGGTCAACGCATTCGATCGAGCGCCGTGCACGCGAGCCGACGTAGTACGCGCCGTCGGCTCCGAAAGCACCACCGCCGGGATCAAGCCCCGGCGGAAGGTCTATTCGCGCGATTGCCGTTCCATCGAAACCGAGCAGCCAGACACCACCGAACGGTTCGTTGACGACGACGTAGGCGTCTGTTGAGAGTCTGCGGACACCGCGCGGATCTCGAATCTCAGGAGGTCCGAAGCTCGCCCAGTGCCCATGCTCATCGAGAGCGCGTAGCGCGCCGTATCCACCGCCGGCTGCGCTCGAAACGATGAGCCGTGGGCGCACTCTCCTCTTCCTCTTATGAGCTCACGGCACCGACGAGCTCGGCAAACGTAGAGAGCTCGATGTTGCCGCCGGAGATGACCGCAACGATCGGGCCCGCGCCGGCCTTCCCGCTGAGTGCGGCGGCGACGGAGAGCGCGCCGGCACCTTCGGCGATCACGCGCGCCTTCTCCGCGATCACGCGCATCGCGTGCTTCGTCTCGTCGAGCGTCACGACGATCGATCCGTCAACCACGCCGCGCATCCGCTCCCACATACGCGGGAACACGCTCTTCCCGCCGGCGCCGTCGACGAATGAGGCGTGCCACCCTTCGAAAACCGAGGCTTCATTTCGCGAAAAGGAGAGCGCCGCAGGAGCTGCCGTCTCGGGCTCGGCGCCAAAAACGCGCACGTTCGGCTTGCGGGCGCGCACAGCCGTAGCGACCCCGGTGACGAGCCCGCCGCCACCGATTGCCGTGACGACGGCGGCAACGTTCGGCAGGTCCTCTACAATCTCAAACCCCATCGTGGCATTTCCCGCGATAAAATCATCGTCGTCGAATGGATGCACAAACGTGCCGGCGACACCAGGGAACGCGCGCTGCTCCATTGCATCCCAGCATGCGTCGAACGGCGCTTTCACGATGCGCGCGCCGAGCGCGCGCATGCGCTCGACCTTCGTGTCGGGAGCGGTCTCGATCGTGACGACCGTGCAAGGCACGCCCATCGCGCGAGCCGCGTACGCGACGCCCTGGCCTGCGTTGCCCGCACTAATCGTCCACACGCCGCCCGCGCGAGCAGAGGGCGACAACATCGCAACCGCGTTCGCAGCTCCACGGAGTTTGAACGAGTTGATCGGCTGCAGGTTCTCGAGTTTGATGTAGATCTCGAGCTCGTCACCGGTCTGCAAGCGCACGAGCGGCGTACGCAGGATTGTATCCTTTATTCTCGACCGAGCCGACTCAATCGCCTCGATCGTGATCGGTGCAACAGCGGCAAGCATGTCGGACATACCGCCGAGATACGAGCTACGTCAGACGCAGACCTTCGCGGTGCGATTCAGGATGCAGGGCGATAGAGTGATTCGCTCTGCGCTTTGGCGATCTCTCGCTTGACGATGGCGAAGTACACGAACCACACGAACGCGGGCGTCACGAGGAACGCCCACGCGCCGGTGACCTGCGTGAGCGTGTCGAACACCGCATGGAGCACGATCGCCAGCGCCAGTCCCCGGAGCGCAAGCCAAGGCTTCCTGCGCAGTTTGGCTTCTGCCAAGTAGTAGCCCGAGATTGCGCCGTAGAACGCGTGACCCGGCACACTGACGAAGGCGCGGAAGAGCGCGACCGTCCCGCCGTACTCGAACGCGTAGAAGACGTTCTCGACCGCCGCAAAGCCGAGGCCGGCGGTAATTCCGAATATCACTCCATCCATCGCCTCGTCGAACAGCTTGGAGCGGTACGGAAGCATTCTCACAACCAGGAACTTTAAGAGCTCTTCGATCAACGCGATACCGAAGAGGAAGTACACGAACGTGAGCGCAAGCCCGGCGTTCTGCGGCTGATTCGGTTCGGCGACTGCGGCGATGAGCGCGCAGACGCCTCCGAGCGTGAACGTTGCGAGGAGCAGCGTGACCGATTCGGTCTTGTACTTGTCGGCATGGTGAAAATGCCACAGCAAGTAGAAAGACGGTGCGACGCCCAGGACGAAAAGCTCGTCGGCGCGCGCATTATGCACCATCAACAGAACGAGGCCCAGCGCGAAGATGGCGGTGGCTATGCTCGCCATCCGCCGAAGCTTCGCCCGCGGCGTACGTACAGCCGAAGACGTCATCCGGACACGGACTTGCGTCCCGCGCAGGCGAATCCTGTCGGTGGAGACTGACGTGCACGCTTTGACATTGCTCGCTGCGCTTCTCCTCGGGTTCGCCGTCGGATTGCGTACGTTCACCGGCCCGGCGGTTCTATGGCTCGTTCGGCACGGTGGAGCATGGGCGTACGTGCTCGGTGCACTCGCGCTGCTTGAGTACGCGATCGACCTGCACCCTGGAGCGGGCGCGCGCACGCAGCCGCGGGGTCTGATACCGCGTATCGTGAGCGGAGCATTTTGCGGATGGGCGGTAAGCTCGAGTAGCACCGGCGCCTTCATTGCCATCGCGATCGTGGTCGGGGCGGTCTCCGCCGTCATCGGCGCGCACGTCGGGTTGGCTGCGCGGCTCAAACTCATCGCAACGATCGGTCGCGTGCCGGCTGCCTTCGTTGAGGATGCAGTCGCGATCGCAGTCGCCGTTGCAGGGGTCTATAGCGGGTAGCGAGAAGCCGGTTGCCTGCCTGAAGGGGAGGACCATGGAGCGCTTCATTTTTGGGTTACTCGTCGCACTTGCGGTCGCGGGTGCGCTGGCCACCGACTCGAAGCTGGCCGCGGTCGCCGCGCCGGCGCCGACGCCGGTCGCGCTGCAGTACGAGGAGATCACGCGAATCGAGTATCCGCCCGCGACGCCGATTCCGCCGGGGTCGTTCGATGCCGATCGCGCCGCCGTCATAGGGTCGGCATCGACGCCGGCACCGGCGCGCCACGGGCTTTTCGCCGGCGTGCTCAACGGTGTTCAGGGCGCGATGGGCGGAATGCAGTCGCTGCAGCACGGCACGCTCGTTCGATACACCTACTACAACGGGTGGGTGCGTATCGATAACGTCACTGAGCAGACCGCAACGATTACGAAATGCTCGCAGCACCAGTACGTCACGCTCGACCTCCTGCATCACACGTACACGATCGCAAGTACCGTGCCGTCGCCGGCGCCTGCACCCGCACCGGGCGGTTACCCGCAGCAGCCGACAGTCGTCAATCAAGCTCCCGGGACGGTTGACATGACGACGCAGGTGCAGAGCCGCAACCTCGGGCCGATGACCCTCGAAGGAATCTCCACCCACGGGAGCTCGGACTCAATCTCGCTCGTCATGGCGCACGCGACGGGTTCGTGCCGAAACGGATCAATATCGATGCAGATCGTTCAATACGTATCAGGGATCGGGATTCCGCGAGCGTATTGCCCGCTGCCGCGCGTGAGCGGTTCGATGCCGCAAGGGACGATCGTTCGCGGCGGCTGCAAGCCGACGTTCCACGGCAGCGTCTCGGGGGAGTCGCTGATGACGGGCAACTCGAACGATCTCGGGATGTACCGGCGCGCGACGTACGGTGGCGCGCAGAGCAACGGCAACAACCTCGGTTTCGTGACGGAGGCCGGGAACGTTCGCTGGCTCTACCGCGCCGATGCGGAGGCGCTCTTCACGATCCCACCGGGCTTTACGCGGCAGCAGTAACACCGGCACAGGAACGCTTCGCTTTCGTGGTAGTCGCAGCGACGAAGCGTTTGTACCTGCGTCCATGGCGCTCGGAGGATTGCGACGCAGTCCTCGACATGTATGCAAAGCCGCAGGTGATGCGGTGGATACCGAGCGGTGTTTGGGATCATGATAAGACGTCGAGGTTCGTCGCACGCATGATTGACGCGCATGAGCGGCGCGACGTATGCATCTATCCCATCCTGTTGAAAGAGCGTGATGAGATCATAGGGCACTGCGGGTTGAACCATCTCGAGGGCGGCGCCGAGATCGAGATCGCTTACCTCATCGACGACAGGTTTTGGCATCAGGGCTTTGCGACGGAGATCTCCCGCGCAGTCCTTCAAGAGGCATTTCGAGCGACAGATATCGACCGTATCGTCGCCGTGGCCTTTCCGGAAAATACCCATTCTATTGCGGTCATGCAGAGAATCGGCATGCAAGCCATCGGCATCGCTCGCCACTTCGGCGCCGACGTCGTCAAATACGAGATCGTACGCGGCTACGGCGGCTGATGAAGGCGCTGCTGCAGCCGTTCTACCGCGGCTTGCGCGTCGCTTACCCCTTGTGCCGCGGCTAGCTGATACCAATGTAGCGCCGTCGCATAATCCTGACTGACCCCGAAGCCATGCTCGAAGAGATCCCCCAAGCCAAGCTCGTCAAACGGGTTGTTCTGTGCCGCGCCCAGCTGGAACCAATGCAGCGCTTGAGCATAGTCTCGTGCGATGCCCCGACCGTTTTCATAGAGGAGACCCAGTAGGTACTGGCAATAGCCGAAGCCCTGTTGTGCCGAAAGCGTATACCAATGCAACGCGTCTGCAAGGTCGTGCTCGCCGAACTGATAGTAGGATCCCACGGTGCATTGCGCAGCTCTGGTACCGCTCGCCGCAGCGGGCAGTAGCCATCGGATTGCTGTTGCAACGTCACGAGGAACGCCGTAACCGTGATAATAGAGATCCGCGATTCCCGCGTCGTCCCAGGCATTGCCTTGGGCGACGCCGCGCTCGAACCAACGCAGAGCCGTAGCGTAGTCGGGAGCCGCCATGCCCTCGCCGCGCTCGTACATGACCCCTAGGCTGTAATATGCGTAGCCGTACCCCTGCGCCGCCGAAAGCTGATACCAGTGCATGGCCGCCGCGTAATCCCGCGCTACTCCTAAGCCATGCTCGTATAAGTAGCCGATGCCGCATGCTGCCGATCTGCTGCCTTGAGCCGCAGCAAGCTCCTCCCAGTGAAGTGCTGCTGCGTAGTCCGCCGACACCCCGTGCAATCCCGTGTAAATCGAGCCGAGGTTGACCTCGGCGTCCACATTGCCCTGCGCGGCGCTTAGTTGGAACCAGTGCTGCGCCGCCGAGCCATCCTGCACCACGCCCTTACCGCTAAAGTATAGTACACCGATGGCGTCCTGCGCATTCGCGTTTCCTTTTTGGGCGGCAAGCGTGAGCCAGTGCAGCGCCGCCGAGTAATCTTGCGCGACGCCGTCACCGTTCTCAAATCTCATCGCGAGATTGTACTCCCCGTTGGTCTCCCCGCGATTTGCAGCCGCTTCATCGCCCGCCACATCGACGCTCGCGGTTGCGCTGCTACCGTGAACCTGGTAGGTGATGCTCGACGTTCCGGTTGGGGCCAATTGGTCGACGCGCGTCGCGACCATAATAGCGATTGGACGCGTCCCGCTGCTCGTAGCGGCGGAGTTCACATCGCGGCGCACTTCAATTGTACCTTGCGTGCAGGTCACGGTGACGTGGGTTGCGGTCACATCGACGGAGTACGTCGGGTCGCCGGAGTCAGCGACGTCCAGCTGCCCACCCGTGACTCGGAAGGATGCCTGAGGATCGTCGAACTCTGCGGTGCCCGTCTTCTGCACCACGAGCACATGCGTGCCGCTGAGCGCAAACGTCGTGTCCGCCTCTCCTTTAAGAGCGACAGTGCCGGGTTGACCCGTCGGGCCGACGACCACCGTGTCGTCTGACCCCGCGGGCACCTCGATCCGCACCGGGTTCGGCAGGGTGTCCCCAACGCGCACGCCGTGCTTCAAGGTCTGCATCCCGTCTGGGCTTAGGACGGCAACGTCCGACGCAATGGGATCGCCGACTTTACCGTCATGAAGCACGCTCAGCACGGTCAACCCGGGCACGGCTGCATCGACGCCATGTAGATGAGGAGCCAGAAGTGCAGCGACGCACGCGATCGCAGCGCAGCCACCGCGGAGCTTACTTCTCATTCGCCGACGTATCGATGCCGTTGGGGCCGCTGACGCGAAAGAAGTTTGCCGGATCATCGAACGTAGCCTTGCCGCGCGTGACCGTGACGCTTTCAATGGCCCCGGTAAAATGGAAGAAGGCGGAGCATCCGCCGTTGAGGGTCGCTGTGCTCATGCCGTTCGGCGCCGTTATTGTGAGCACGTCCGGAGGCGGGACGTCGACGCGAACGTCGTCGGGGAGAGTCTCGCCCGTACGAACGCCGCGTTGTATCACGACGCCGCGGAGATCGCGCAGAACCGCGTCCGTCACGCTCGCGCTGCGAACCCCATCGCGCGTGATCCTCGTAATAGTAAGCGCGGGCGGCGATGCGCCTTGGGTCTCCATGGGAGCGTCGCAGACCAGCAAAACTAGAGCTGCGGCACCAAAGACTCTCCAGATCATTGCACTCCTCAAGGCCTCCCACGGCTACCGAACGCCCGCTTATGAGGGATACGACACGCCGGTAATGCAATCTTCCCGGTAAAGGAGGGCTCAGCACGAATGTGGCTTCAGTACGTTTCTTACTTCTTTGCCGGCGCGTTCCTCACGAACAGCATTCCTCATTTTGTGAGCGGTGTGATGGGTCGTGCCTTTCAAAGCCCGTTTGCGAAACCGCCCGGCAAAGGGCTCTCTTCTTCGAGCGTCAACGTGCTTTGGGGCTTCTTCAACCTGGCAGTCGGTTACGTTCTGGTGTGCCGTGTCGGAAGCTTTAGCCTACGCTCGACGGATAACGTT
>JASHOG010000041.1 GCA_030041225.1 Vulcanimicrobiota bacterium
CGGCTTGCCCTTTTGGACGCTGCCCGGCGGGGCACCGAAGGAAGGCGAGAGCTTGGACGCCGCGATCGTTCGCGAAGTGGCCGAGGAGACCGGTTGCAGCATCTCGCTCAAGGGCGTCGTCGGAGTAGGCTCCCTACGAACGGATCGCTGGACTCCCGCCAAGATCGAGATCTTCTTCACAGCAGAGACGACGTCACGGTCTCTCCCGAGAACGCCCGCCGGCGAGAGCATCATTGACGTCCGATTCTTCAAACGCGAAGAGATCCCGGATCCGTTTCGCCCGTTGGAGGCGCTCGCGTTTGCCACCAGTGTCCCATCAGTATCCCACGTCGAGCTCGAACTCGAGGATGAAGCATGACGTGGTCACTGCCGGTGTTGGGAACAGCGCACTTCGTGCCGACTCCCTTTGGTGTCTTTTTTTCGAGCCTGGCGCTCATCGTCGCGGTGCCGACGGCTCTATACTCCATCGCATACCTCAGGCGTTACGCGCACGAGTATTCCATCGGGTGGTTCGCCTTTGGTTACGTGTTGCTGCTCGTGGCCATCGTCGCCGTCTTCTGCGCGGCGGACGTCGTCTCGTTTATGATCGCCTGGGAAGTCATGACGCTTGCGTCGTGTGCGCTCGTCGCATTCGAATGGCGCGAGTCTCGGAAGGTACGCGCAGCGTTGCTCATGCTGGCGATGAGCGAGCTCGGCGCGCTCGCCGCCCTCCTCGCTTTTCTCCTCGCCGCCTCTCCCACGCACAGCCTCGCCTTTTCAACGATTGCCGCGCATGCCGCGGCGCTCTCCTCGACGACGAGAACGTGGATCGTTCTCCTCTCATTCTTCGGCTTCGGCGTGAAGGCGGGAATACTGCCCTTCAACGCGTGGCTGCCGCGCGCACACCCCGAGGCGCCGGCAAACGTCTCGGCGTTGCTTTCGGGAATCATTCTCAACCTCGGCGTCTACGGGATGCTCCTCGTCAACCTCGTGCTCGTTCCCCAGGACGCGACGCTCTTCGGCATTCTCGCTGTTACCGTCGGCACCCTGAGCGCAATCACCGGTATTCTCTATGCGACGATCGACGACGATCTCAAGCGGATGCTCGCCTTCTCATCCATTGAGAACATCGGCATCGTCGTTGCGGCTCTTGGTGCGGGTGCAACGTTTCTCTCGTTGCATCGGCTCGATCTGGCCGCGCTCGGTTTTGGTGCCGGCCTCTGGCACATGGGTAATCACTCGTTCTACAAGGCGCTGCTCTTTCTCGGCGCGGGCGCGGTCGACGCCGCAGCCGCGACACGCCGCATGAACCTTCTCGGTGGTCTCGCCAAGGCAATGCCGGTTACGGCGGCATGCTTCCTCATCGGCGCGCTTGCAATTGCCGCAATCCCTCCTCTGAACGGGTTCGCGAGCGAGTGGCTGACGCTCGAGACCTTGCTGCGTAGCGCGGAAGTCGGCCCCCTCGCGGTCAAGCTCGGTTTCGTTCTCGCCGGTGCCTTGCTCGCGCTTACCGCAGCACTCGCAGTCACGTGTTTTGTGAAATCCTACGCGATGACGTTCCTCGGCGCGCCACGCAGCGAGGCGGCACAAGAGGTTCGCCGCGAGCTCTCAGCAGCCGCGGGGATCGGCATGGCATTGCTGGCTGCCGCGTGCGTTCTCTCAGGCGTTTTTCCCGCGTACATGGTGCAGCTCGTCGGTTCGGCCTTACCTGGCGTGCTGCACGGTCGGCTCGCTCAAGCGCTTCTCCCTCCATTCCTGTCCACACACAGCAACTTGCCGGCATCATTCCTGCGCGATTTCCATAGCCTTGGCGCAACGATTGGTGCGGGACTTATCCCGGGTCGCAGCCTCGTGCTGCTCCACCGCGGAGGCACCGCCAATCCTGTCGTCTTTGCCATGTCGTCGACGTACCTCGCATGCTTCTTGCTCGTGCTCCTCGTACTGATCTACGTCGCCGTTCGGCTCTTTGCACAGCGCCATGCAGTCCGCGAGCATGTGTGGGCGGGCGGTCTGCATCCGCTGCTGCCCGAAATGACCTACACCGCGACCGGCTTCTCCAACCCCGTCCGTGTCATCTTTCAGGCGGTCTTCAACCCACGCACCACGGAGAATACGCGCGAGGCGGTCCACGAGAACTTCCGTATCGCCATCACGCGGCGACGCGAGGAGGTCTTCGTAGCGGATCGGCTCGCAACCACGCCGCTCGCCGTTGCAACGCGCGCAACGGCCGGTTTTCTCGCCCGCATGCACCATGGGCGACTCGAAGGATACGTTCTCTACGCGCTCTGCGCGTTGCTCATCGCTCTGCTGGCAATCGTGCGATAGGATACTACGATGGACGACCTGGAACTCAAACGGCGAGTCTACGAGCTTCAAAAGCTCTACTCAGCGGAACATTTCGAGCTTCAGCGCGTGATGCGAGAGCTTGCAACGGAGCGCAGGCGCAACGCCGGAGCATACGCGGGCGTGGACATCCTGCTGCGGCGTGCGCGCGCACTGCAGGCGCGCATCGCCGAGCTCAAAGCGCGTCTGCGCAAGCATGAGGAGGTCGAAGACCTCGACAGCGACAGCGCCCCGATCGCGATCGGCGATGATGCGGCTGCCATCCTCGAGGGCGACCGGCGGGGGCTCGAAGAGTGAGCATCGCAACGACGTTCGGGCTCAATCTGCTCCAGCTCGCGTTCGTCGTCGGACTTGCGCCTCTCTTCAGCGGCATCGCCGGACGCTGGCGTGAGAACATCCAAGGGAAGCGCGGGCCCAGCATTTGGCAGCCGTACCGAGATCTGCGCAAGCTCTTTGCGAAGGAAGACCGTCGCTCGGAGTCTGCAACCTGGATCGCGCGCTTCGCGCCCTACGCGGTTTGCCTCTCGCCGATGCTCGTCACGTTGTTGATTCCGGTGCTGACGGATTTTCCGCTCTTCGGTGCCTTTGCGGGCGATATGCTCGCCGCCGGCTTCATTCTCGGTATCGGCGGATTTTTCTTGACGCTCGCCGCCGTCGACACCGGCGTCCCGTACGGCGCGATGGGCGCGAGCCGTACGCGCATGGTCGGATTTCTGGCGGAGCCCGTACTCATCGTCATCCTGTTTGCCGTTTCCTTCGTTGCGAACTCGACGATCCCGTACATCGTGCAGCAACAGTGGGTCCACCCGCCCGCGCACTTCTTCAGTCCCGCGCACGTGCTCGTGCTCGTCGCCTTCTTCATGCTCATCATCGCTGAAACCGGGCGTCTTCCGGTCGACAATCCGCTCGGGCACTTCGAACTCGCGATGATCGAGGAGTCGCGGGTGCTCGACTTCTCCGGGCGCTCGTTCGCTCTGCTCAAATGGGGCAGTGCGATGAAGATGGTCGTGCTGGCCGTCGTTTTCGTGAACGTGCTCTTCGCGCCGTGGGGTTTGGCGACGACGCCGGTGCTCCAGGCGCTCGCCCAGGCGATCATCGCGGTTTTCATCAAGATCGTCGTGCTCCTCGCCGTCCTGGTGGTCGTCGAAACGTCGTTCTCGAAGCTGCGTCTCTTCCGGATCGCCGAGTACCTCGGCGGCGCATTCGTCGTCGCCGTCACAGCGATGATCGCCGCGGTGCTCTCGCCATGAACGCTCAGGCTTTCATTCCGGAGATCAATGCACTGATCTGCGGCTTCTTCGTTCTCAGCGCGTTCGCGATGGTTGTCGTTCGCCAGATCGGAGCGTGCCTTGGCGTTTTCATCGCCCAATCGCTGCTGCTCGCGCTCTCCGCATTCGTTCTCGGCGCCTCGCCGTTCTCGTGGCACCTCTATGCCGTCGGTATAGTGACGCTGCTGAGCAAGGTGATCGTGATTCCGTGGTTGCTGCGCCGGTTCGTTCCGGGCGAAATCTACACGCTGAGGGAGATCTCGCAGAGTATCGACGTGCCGACAGCTTTGCTGATCGCACTTGCCCTCGCCCTCGTTGGCTTCGTACTCGGCACGCGTCTCGTCACCGCGGCACCGTTGCTCGCAACGCAGAACGTGATCGTCGGCCTCGCGTCGCTGCTCATCGGCGCTCTCGTGCTCGCCGTCCGGCGCGAGGCCGTGCCGCAGATGCTCGGCATTCTCGCGATGGAGAACGCGGCCTTTCTGGCGGGAATTGCGATTGCGCCGGACTTTCCACTCATCGCCGAGCTCGCCATCGCCTTCGATGTGCCGCTCCTTGCTTTCATCGTCGCCATACTGACACGCGCCGTCTACCGTCGAGTCGGCTCCACGGCGGTCGGGGAGCTCGCTGCGCTGCGGGAGCATCCGCAGTGATCCTTTTCGTTGCCGTCTTGCTTCCCGTTCTTGCCGCGCTCTGGTGCGCATTCCCGCGCAGCGAGCGTGGCGCACCGGTTGTGACCGCCTCGTTTATTGCAGCGTCGTTCCTCCTGACGATCTGGATCGCCGCCTGCACCGCTGCGAGGGGGCAGGTTGTCGCCGTCGGCGATTGGGTGCAAGTCGACGCATTTGCCGTTGTGCTCATGCTTGCAATCGCGACCGTCTCGTTCGGAGCGGCCGTCTATTCTACCGGATACATCGCCCACTTGAATCCGCCGCCACAGCGCGTCCGCTTGTACTACGCGAACTTCTCGCTCTTCATCGTCTCGATGCTCGCGATTTCGGTCTGCGTCGAGCCGGGCCTGGCATGGATTGCCGTCGAGTTGACGACGTTGCTTTCGGTGCTGCTCGTGAGCTTTGCCGACACACCCGAAGCACTCGAAGCCGCGTGGAAATATATGGTGATCACGCTCCTGGGTGCGACGGTCGCGGTTCTCGGCGTTCTCGTTCTGTTCTGGGCGCAGCACGCGGCCGGCGGAACGACGTTCACGTACGCCGGGCTTGCGGCTGACGCACATCGCATGAACCCGGTGCTCGTGTCTGCGGCGTTCGCTTTGCTCCTCATCGGCTTCGGCGCGAAGATCGGGCTCTTCCCGATGCACACGTGGCTTCCCGACGCGCATAGCCAGGCGCCCGCACCTGTCTGCGCGATTCTCTCAGGCGTCGAGACGTCGGCTGTTCTGTACGTATTGATTCGACTCGCAGCGACATTTCGCGCAATTCCCGCGGTCCACGCCGATCTCTGGTTCGCGATCTTCGGCGCCGCCTCGCTCGTCGCGGCAGCACTCCTCATCGTTCAGACGCACGACCTGAAGCGTCTCTTCGCCTTTTCAACGGTCGAGCATATGGGAATCATGCTCCTCGCAGCATCGATCACGACGGCGGCCGGGGGCATCGGACTCGTCTGGCAGATGCTCTCACATGCGCTCGCCAAATCGCTCTGCTTCTTTGCGGCCGGCGGCGTTGCGCTCGTCGCTGGGACGACTGAGATCGCGAAGCTTCGCGGATTACAGGCCCGCGCGCCGCTGGTGGGCACCATGCTCTTGATCGGTGCGCTCGCGATTGCCGGAGCGCCGCCATTTGCAGTCTTTCTCAGCGAGCTCGCGATCGCACTTGCGGCGGTCTACGCGGGGCACGTCTGGATCGCGGTGGTACTGTTACTCTTCGTCGGGATCGCGTTTGCAGGCATGATGGGGAAGGTGACGAGCGTCGTACTCGGCCGCGAAGACGTGCATCGCGAAATTGGACGGCTTCCGCGATCGACCGCCGTCGTTTTGGTTTGCGCGGCCGTTCCCGTGCTCGTGCTCGGGTTTTGGATTCCAGGGGGCCTCGCGCACCTCTTCTCGACGGCAGCGACGGAGATGGTTGCGCCGTGACGATACGCACGCTCGCACCGGACCAGCTCGTCGCAGCGTGTAACGAGCTCCGCCTGGCGGGATGGCGCCTTGCTACGATCGCGGTTACCGATTCCGAGCTACCGGAGTTGCGCTACGTGTTCTGGAACACGAATGGTCCCGGATGGCAGCAGCTGCGCGTCGCACCGCCGTCGCCCATGCCGGAAGGAGTGCGGCGCATCCCAAGCCTCACGCCGACGATCGTCGCGGCGGATTGGTTGGAACGCGAAATCGAAGATCTCTTTGCCATCGACTTCGAGGGGCATCCGCGGCTCGGAGATTTTGTGCTCCACGACAGCCGTTGGGAAGAAGGCGTCGGTCCGATGCGAGCCGGAGCGCGCACACAACAGGCGCTCGTCGAGCGAGCGTGGCGCCCTCGTCGTGTGTTACGCGACGAAGGGGCGTTCGTTATGCCGGTCGGTCCCGTCTACTCAGGCGAGGCCGAGTCCGCGCTCTTCCTTTTGGAGACCGTCGGCGAGGACGTCGTTCGCACCGTGCCGCGGCTCTTCTACAAGTACCGCGGCATTGAGAAGCTCGCGCAGCAACGCAGCGTCGATGACGCGTTGCTTCTGGTCGAGCGCGCGAACGGAACGTCCGCGTTCGCGCATGCCTGGACATACTGCATGGCGGCGGAAGAGATCCTGCAGCTTGCGGTTCCCGATCGCGCGTTGCGTCTCCGCACGATCTTCGCGGAAGTTGAACGCATACGGCGTCACATCGCTGTGCTGCGCGCGATTGTCGATTCGACCGCGCTTTGGGTCCCGGCTGCGCGCTTGCTCGAGCTCGAAGAGCACCTCCTGCGCATGTGCGGCGATCTCACCGGGCACCGCTACCTCTTCGGCTTCACTGTCATAGGAGGCCTGCAGCGTGACGTGAACGACGAAGCGCTCACACGCGGCGTTGCACGGATGAAAGCAATTGTCGGGAGCGTTCGCTCGATCGTCGTGCAGCTCGAGCGCACATCGAGCTTTCTCGATCGCATTCAGCGCGTCGGCATTCTTTCGCCGGAGCGTGCCCATGAATTCGGCGTCGTCGGTCCCTTTGCTCGAGCAAGCCGCGTCGCGTACGACCTACGGCGCATACAACCCTACGGGGCATACCAGGACGCGGCGTTTGAGCCGCCGACCGCATCCGAAGGAGACGGTTACGCTCGGCTGCGCGTCTTAGCAGAGGAGATTGCGATCTCGCTCTCGATCGTCGAACAGCTTGAGCGCGATCTGCGTCCGGGGCCGGTTCGCGTCGAGTGGACGCCGAGCGCCGGAGAGGCCTTGGCCTGGTGCGAAGCTCCCGCCGGGGCAACCGTGCAACTGCTGCGTCTGAACGATGAAGGACGCTGCACGCTTTTGCGCTTCACGCCGCCGTCGTTTCGCAACTGGCAGAGCTTCCGCTGGGTTACCGAAGACTTCGCCTTTCAGGATTTCCCGATCATCTTGGCTACGTGCGGCCTCTCGGTCGCGGAGAACGATCGATGAGCTGGTTCGTGCGCGGTATCCTCGGCGGCATTCACACGATGCGCCGCGCCGTTCGTGCGGAGAGCGCACCTGGAACGACGCCGGGACTGCCAACGAGCGTCTCTCCGGCGACTGCCGAGCAGCGCGCGCTCGAGGCGATATGCCCGACGAACGCGATCGTCGCGGAAGACGGCGGCGTCCGTGTGCGCGAGGAGCGCTGCGTGCACTGCATGCGTTGCAGCCCGGCCGTCACCGCAGCGTCGCTTCCGTGGCGCGACGACGTTGCATGGGTGCGCGGCGCGCGGCGGGAGATCGATGAGGCCGCGCTTCGCGGTGCCTTTCGCCGCTCGATTCACGTCCGCGTCGTCGACGCGGGGGATTGCGGCTCGTGCCTGAGCGAGCTGACGCACCTGAACGACCCGCTCTACAACATGCACCGGCTCGGTATCTTCGTGACGCCGACGCCGAGGCAGGCTGACGTTCTCGTCGTCGTCGGCCCAGTCACGGAGCAGATGCGCTCAGCGCTCCTCGAAGCGTACGATGCGATGCCGGAGCCGAAGCGCGTGCTCGCGATCGGGGCCTGCGCATCGAGCGGCGGTGTTTTCGGGCCGAGCTTCACTTCGGCTGCAGGAGCGGGCGACGTGGTTCCGGTCGACGCCGTGCTGCCCGGGTGTCCACCGCCGCCGCTCGCTATCCTCGATGCGCTGCTCGCGCTGACCGGCGACCGCACGCGATGAACCGAGGCGCCCTTGCGACAGCGTTCTTCGGAGCGCTTATTGGCGCGTGCATGCTCGCGCTCGGTGCCGCGGCGCTTCTCGGAAGGGCGCCCACGATAGTGCACTCGTGGTCGCTACCGGCCTTCGGCACTCCGCACTTCGCCGCGACGCCGCTGAGCGGCTTCTTCGTGCTGATCGCCGGCACGATCGCCGTACCGAGCTCGATCTACTCGCTGGCCTACCTGCGCCGCTACCGCGGCGAATACTCGCTCGACGCCTTTGCTGCCCTTTACGTACTCGTGCTGCTCTCGGTGATCGCGATCTTCTTTGCCGCCGACGCCGTTTCATTTACAGTAGCGTGGGAAATCATGACGCTCACCTCGTGCGGGCTCATCTCGTTCGAGTGGCGCGACAGGAGAGCTGCACGTGCGGCGCTGCTCACGCTTGCCATGAGCGAGTTCGGAACACTCGCCGTCGTTCTCGCGTTTCTCCTCGCTGCGCGCCCTTCCGGAAGCCTCGACTTCACGGCAATCGCGGCCCATGCGGGCGCATTATCGCCGGTCGCTCGCGTCTTCATCGTATTGCTCTCGCTTTTCGGCTTCGGGGTTAAGGCGGGCGTGCTGCCCTTCAACGCATGGCTGCCGCGCGCGTACCCCGCCGCGCCTGCAAACGCGACCGCGATTATTGCGGGCGTGCTGGTCAACTGTGGCCTGTACGGCATGCTATTGCTCAACCTCGTGCTCGTGCCTCAAAACGCAATGCTCTTCGGCGCTCTGGCGCTCGCCGTCGGCGCACTCAGCGCCATCGTCGGTATCCTCTACGCTACGATCGATGACGATCTCAAACGCATGCTCGCCTTCTCGTCCGTGGAAAATCTCGGGATTGCCCTGACGGCGATCGGTGCCGGCGCAATTTTCCTCGCATTGCACCGATTCGATCTCGCTGCGCTCGGCATCGGCGCCGGCCTTTGGCACATGGCGAATCACTCGCTCTACAAAGCGTTGCTCTTCCTCGGAGCGGGCGCCGTGGACACGGTTGCCGGAAGCACTCGCATGAACCTCCTCGGCGGGCTCGTCCGCGCGGCGCCCGTGACCGCCACATGCTTTCTCGTCGCCGCGGTCGCTATCGCGGGAATTCCACCGCTGAACGGCTTCGCGAGTGAATGGCTCACACTCGAGACGTTGCTGCGTAGCGCGGAGGTCGGCCTCGTGCCCGTCAAGATCGCGTTCGTTCTCGCGGGCGCGCTCATCGCGCTCACTGCAGCGCTGGCCGTGACGTGTTTCGTCAAAGCGTACGCGATGACGTTCCTCGGAACGCCACGCAGCGAGAGTACGCGTAACGTGAGGCGAGAACTCCCGGCTGCAGCCGGAATCGGCATGGGGCTCCTCGCCGGCGCATGCGTCGTAGCGGGAATCTTCCCCGCGTACGCTATCCAGCTCATCGACGCCGCGCTGCCGGGTACGCTGCACGGTCAACTCGCTGCGGCGCTCCTGCCGCCTTTCCTCGAGTTCGGTCATGGGAGCGGTGGATTCATGCGCGACTTCCACGCTCTCGGCGCGACGATCGGAGCCGGGATCATTCCGGGACGTAGCCTCGTCGTGCTCCATCGCGGCGGAGCGACCAATCCCGTCGTCTTCGCGATGTCGAGCACCTACCTCGCGGTTTTCTCTGCGGTCATTCTCGGGGGTGTCTTCGTCACCGTGCGGCTCTTCGCACGACGCACGGTCGCCCGCGCACGCGCGTGGGCGGGCGGTTTACGCTCCCTCTTGCCGGAGATGACGTACACGGCGACCGGATTCTCGAATCCGGTTCGCGTCATCTTTGAAGCGGTCTTCAACCCGCGTACCATCGAGAACACGCGCGAGGCGGTCCACGATCACTTCCGCGTCGCCATCACCAGACGGCGCGAGCGTGACTACGTCGGCGATCGGCTCGCCACCGAGCCTTTGGTCGCAAAGGTGCGGGACTACGCGAACGACCTCGCGCGCATGCACCACGGGCGCCTCGAAGGCTACGTGACGTACGCCCTTGTCGCGCTCGTCGTCGTCATGCTCGCCGTCGTCTTCTTGGCGTAAACCGTGGTGAGCCAGGACGCATAGCGCGGTTCGCCACCGACGACGGCACGCTCGTACGTTTCGGCGACGCGCCGCGTGATCGGACCGATGCTGCCGTTACCGACGACGCGCTTGTCCACAGAGGCGACGTACGCGATGCCCGCCGCCGTTCCGCTGAAGAAGATCTCGTCGGCTGCGTAGAGCTCGCCGCGATCGATGGCGCGCTCGACCACCTCGACACCGAGATCGCCGGCGATCTCCATCACCGCGCGCCGCGTGCAACCCTCGAGGATGTTCTGGGAGGGATCCGGCGTGTAGAGCACACCGCGCCGCACGAGGAAGATATTTTCAGCGGAGCCTTCGGAGACGTGACCGTCGTACGAGAGCAGGATCGCCTCGTCGTAGCCATTGCCCACCGCCTCGCTCTTCGCGAGCGCAGAGTTCACATAGACGCCCGTGATCTTCGCGCGCGGCGGCGCCATCGTGTCGTCGGCACGACGCCACGAGCTCACGCAGGCGCGAACGCCGCGCGACTTGTCGAGGTAGCTCGTGAACGGCAGCGGAACAATGGCGAAGAGCGACGGCACGTCGTGCAACCGGACACCGACGTCTTCGGCTGCCTTGAAGAGGCAAGGCCGTACGTAGACGTCGGTCTCATAGGCGTTGCGCTTGCACAGTTCGATTGTCGTCTCGATGAGCTCGTCGACGGCGAGCGGCGGTACCATGAGCAGCATCTTCGCAGAGATGAAGAGGCGCTCGTAGTGCTCGCGGAGTTGGATGAGATAGAGCTCGCGCTCGCGCGGCGACCAATAGCCGCGAATTCCCTCGAAGCAACCGGTTCCATACTGCAAACCGTGCGTCAGGAGCCCGACCTTCGCTTCGCCGTAGCGGCGAAAGTCGCCGTTCGCGTAGATGACCGTCCCGTCGAGCACCGAGTTCTCATGCATACGCATGCTGTTTCGCCCGCGAGCGCGAGGGAACCCCTAGAGACCCCGCTTGCGGCGGATGAACGCGAGCAGCTCAGGCAAGGCCTTCGCGTTCAAGACGCGCTCCTTCGTGAGGCCGGCGCGGCGTGCCTGACCGAGCGCGAGCTCGACGCCTTCGAGCGCCTCGACTCGATGCGCATCGCTGTCGAGCGCGAAGGTGACGCCGAACGAGGCGGCATGGCGCGCGAGCGTTCCGGAGAGATCGAGACGCGGCGCCTGCCCGTCGATCTCGAGCGCCGTTCCCGTGCGCGCCGCTGCGGAGAAAACGGCATCCTCGTCGAACTCGTAGCCCTCGAACTCGCCAAAGCGCCGTCCCGTCGGATGGCCGATAATCGTGACGAAAGGATTCTCGCACGCGCGAATGATGCGCGCGGTCATCTCCTGACGAGTCTGGTCGAATGCGTCGTGAACGCTCGCGATGACGAGGTCGAGCTCGGCAAGGACCGCGTCCGGATAGTCGAGCGAGCCGTCGGGGAGAATGTCGACCTCGCTTCCGTGCAATGTGTACACCGGATGGCGATCGCGCATGCTCTCGATCGTACGCCGCTGCTCGCGAATGCGCTCGACGCTCATGCCGAAGCGTCCACGCGACGGTGAGTGATCGCTGATCGCGTGGTACTCGTAGCCGCGAGCGGACGCCGCTTCGACCATCGCCTCGAGCTCGTTCCGTCCGTCGCTCCAGGTGGTGTGCATGTGGAAGTCACCGCGCAGGTCTCCGATCTCCACGAGCGGCGGCAGCGCGTGCTTGAGCGCGAGATCGATCTCGTCGAGCCCGCTACGCAGCTCGGGTGGAACGTACTGCATCCCCAGCCGCTCGTAGACGCCTTCCTCTTCCGCCGCCGTCGTCACCGCGCCGGTCGTGAGATCGAGTATCCCATTCTCGGAGACGCGCAGCCCCTTGCGAACGGCATACTCGCGCAACTTCACGTTGTGCTCGCGCGAGCCGGTGAAGTGCTGAAGCAAGTTCCCGTAGAGCTCGTCGGGCAGAACGCGGAGATCGATTTGGAGCGCACCGCCGAGCCAGACCGAGGCCTTCGTCGGCCCCTCGGCCAGCACGGCCTCCGCGTTCTCCCACGAGGTGAACCGTCGTATCACGGCTTCAGGGTCGTCGGCGGTGCAGACGAGATCGACGTCGCCGACCGTTACTTCGTGACGACGCAACGACCCCGCCGGTGTGAGGCGATGGAGCGGCGGCCCTTGCGCGAGGAACGTCATGATCTCGCGCGCGATTGTCCGCGCACGCGCGAGCGGGACCCGCGTAAGGTGCGACTTGTACGCGAGCAGCGAACGGCGCCAGTTGTCGAGCGTCTTGCTCCCGATGCGTGGCGCCCCATCGAGACGTCCCGCGCGAAGCGCCGCTTCGAGATCGTTGAGCGAGGCAACGCCGTACTCTTCGTAGAGCATCGCGGCGGTTTTCGTGCCTATTCCGGCGACGTCGAGCAGCTCGAGGACGCTCGGCGGAAAGCGCCCGTGCAGCGCGCGGAGCTGATCTGCGTAGCCGGTCTTCATGAGCTGCTCGATCACGGCGCCGATCGACTTCCCGATGCCCGGCAGCTGTAGGTGTTCACCGCTTGAGACGAGGCCCGCGAGGGGCGGCGCGTTCTCGATGCTCGCCGCCGCCTTTTCATAGGCCATGTACTTGTAGAACGACTCGCCGGCCATTTCCATGAGCCTGCGAATCTCGAGGAGCCTCGCGGCGACCTGGGCATTGCTCAGCATCGGCAGGGGAGGCATTCGGCTCGCGCGGACGGCGTGCCCGCCGCGGCGAACGCAGGGCGGCATGAAGCCTCGTCTCGACCCGTCGATTTTCAACCTGCCCGTCGAGAAGATGCGCGACGGTTATTACTCGGACACGTACTTCAACCGCGCGCGCGAGATCCTGGAGCGTGACGGCGCACACCCGATCGTGCGGATGCAAGTCTTCCAGCGCGCCGATGCGGTGCTCTGTGGAATCGACGAGGCGCTCGCCATTCTCCGGCTCTGCAGCGGGCAGCGCCGCGGTAACGATACGTGGGAAGATGGCTGGTCTTCACTCGTCGTGCGAGCGCTCCCCGACGGCTCGCACGTTGCGCCGTACGAGACGATCCTCGTCATCGAAGGCGACTATGGCCTCTTCGCACATTTGGAGACGTGCTACCTCGGCGTGCTCTCGCGCCGCACGCGCATCGCAACGAACGCACGTGACATCGTCTCGGCCGCAAACGGAAAGACGGTGCTCTTCTTCCCTGCGCGCTTCGACCACCATCTTGTTCAGACGGGAGACGGTTATGCGGCGTACATCTCCGGTGCGCTCGGCGTCTCAACCGATGCGAACGCCGAGTGGTGGGGTGCGCGCGGCATCGGCACCGTGCCGCACGCGCTGATCGCTGCCTACGGCGGCGACACGGTGCTCGCAACGCAGAAGGTTGCGCAGTATGCGCAAGCACAGGCTCAAATCATCGCACTCGTCGATTTCGACAACGACTGCGTCGGCGCAAGCCTCGGTGTTGCGCGCGCCTTGCGCGATCGTCTCTGGGGCGTGCGCCTCGACACGTCGCAAACGCTCGTCGACAGGTCGCTCTGGAATGAGATGGGGACGTTCAACCCGACCGGCGTCTGTCCGCGTCTTGTGCGCAACGTCCGTCACGCTCTCGACGGTGAAGGGTTCACGGGCGTGCGCATCGTCGTGAGCGGCGGCTTCAATCCGCAGCGAATCGCGGCGTTCGAGCGTGACGATGTCCCCGTCGACGCCTACGCGGTTGGGAGCGCCTTCTTCGATAATGCCGGACGCTTCGATTTCACTGCCGACATCGCCGCAATTCAAGAGAACGGGAAGTGGCGGGCGTGCCACAAAGTCGGGCGTCCCGAACGCCCGAATCCCCGCTTAGAACGAGTGGAGATGGAATAAACTATGCAACGGGAGTCGCTGCGGTTGCGAGTTTTTCGATCATCGTGCGATTGAACTGCGGCATGTCCTCGCCGCCTCGCGTTGAGACCCAGTTCGAATCCTGAACCGTCGGCTGATCGCGATAGAGTCCGCCGGCATTGCGAATGTCGTCGGAGATCGACGGCGCGCCGGTGAGCTGACGTCCACGAACGACCTGCGCGGATATGAGGACCTGAGCGCCGTGTCCGACGGAAAACACCGGCTTCTTCACCGAGTCGAACTCGCGAACGAAGCGCTGCACGTCACGATTGGCACGCAGCCGGTCGGGTGAGGTACCGCCGGGAATAAGGAGGGCGTCAAAATCATCGGCCGTGCAATCGGCGA
Organism: Vulcanimicrobiota bacterium; assembly: GCA_030041225.1. Classification (GTDB taxonomy): domain Bacteria; phylum Vulcanimicrobiota; class Vulcanimicrobiia; order Vulcanimicrobiales; family Vulcanimicrobiaceae; genus Tyrphobacter. The sequence goes on from JASHOG010000041.1 coordinate 14,158, forward strand.
CGAGCTCTTCGGCACGCGACGTTCCGCCGTCGTCCAACCCACGTTTGCCGCGAATGCGCTGACGTGCCTTCTCATCGATTCCGACGATCGTCACGACCGCGCCTGCCTCCTCGAGCGCGCGCCGAGCTTCGACGAGGTCCTGCTCTTCGTATCCGTCACCGATGAGCGCGGCGACTCGCTTTCCTTCGACTCCTTGCATCGGCGTCCCGATTCGCGCTCCTATCCGAAGAGGCCTCGAATGAGGCCGCCGTCGATCGAGATCGTCTGCCCGGTGATGTAGCGCGCCGGCTCGCCGCAGAGAAAGGCCACGAGCGGCGCAAACTCCTGCGGCGTCGCAATGCGCCCGATAGGAACCTCCCGGACCGCCTCGTGCATCGCCGCGTCGTCACCGTACACTTGACGGAGGCGCTCGGTCGCCACGCGCCCGGTTGCGATCGCGTTGATCGTGATTCCGTCGCGCGCGACGTCTCCTGCGAGTGACTTGAGTGCGGCGACGAGGCCGGTGCGAAATGCGTCCGAGAGCACGAGATTTGGAATCGGCTGCTTCACCGACGTCGAAGTGAGCGCGACGATGCGTCCCCAGTGCTTGGCTTTCATCGCAGGAAGAACGCCGTCGACGAGGTCGAGCATCGCACGTAACGTCACGCGGTAGCCGAGGTCCCAATCCTGCGGCGAGAGTTGCTCGTAGGTACCCGGTTTCGGACCGCCCCCGTTCGCTACGAGAATCTCGACGTTTCCGAAGACGCTCTCGACCTCACCAAGCATCGCGCGAATGCTCGACGCGTCAGCCAGATCGACAGAAAATGCTCGCGCATCCTTTGCCCCGGCCTCCTTCGCCCGCTGCGCGACCTCTGCCAAGAGCTGCGTGCGCCGTGCCGCGACGGCGATGCGTACACCTTCCGCGGCAAGAGCGAGCGCTACGGCCTCGCCGATTCCCGAGCTCGCGCCCGTGACCAGTGCGACTTTTCCCTGTACCCCGAGGTCCACGCACGAAGGTATCGGGAAACCTCCGTCCATCCCCTTGCGGTTGCAGCCGGGCCCCGGTATACTAGCGCGGTCATGCCGCTCACCAAGGAGCAAAAGGCGGAGATCGCAACCAAGCACGGTCGCAGTTCGAACGACACGGGTTCGGCCGAAGTGCAGATCGCGGTGCTCACCGCTTCCATCAATCAGCTCACCGATCACCTGAAGACGCACAAGAAAGACCATCACAGCCGGCGCGGCCTGCTGCTGCAAGTCGGGCGCCGGCGAAGCCTTTTGAACTACCTGCAGCGCAGCGACCTCGAACGCTATCGCAAACTCTTGAGCGAGCTCGGGCTCCGTCGCTAAAGCGCTGACCTAGTACCCGAGGGCGGAGCCCTCGGGACTGCGGCGGTCGCTACCGCCCTCGAGCTGATGCGTGCGAGGATCGACGACGATCGCTTGCGCTGAGCCCCATGAGCTGAACTCCCGGAACCTGTAGCCTTCGCCCTCGAGCCGTCGCATTGTTGCGGCGCTCAGCGCGCCGGGCTCGTACTGAACCTCATCGGGTAACCATTGCATGTGAATGCGTGGAGCGTCGACAGCCTGCGCAACGTTCATATGAAAGGCGATGACGTTGAGGAGCGTCTCAAGCACGATCGTCGTGATGCGCGAGCCGCCGGGGCTTCCGGTGATCATGAAGAGCTTCCCGCCCTTCGTGACGATCGTCGGCGTCATCGACGAGAGAGGGCGTTTCCCCGGAGCTACCGCGTCCGCAGCGCCCTGCACGAGGCCATACATGTTCGCCGCTCTCGGTTTTGCCGTGAAGTCGTCCATCTCGTCGTTCATAATGATGCCCGTGTCACCGGCCGTCACGCCCGCGCCGAAGAGGTCGTTGATCGTGTACGTGACGGCGACGGCATTACCCGAGGCATCGACGATAGAGTAGTGCGTCGTCTCCGAGCTCTCTCGGGCAATCATGCCGTCACCCGGGCGAATGTCGCTCGAGGGCGTCGCGTCGCGAGACGCAATGCTTGCGCGCAACCGCGCGAGATACGTGGGCGACAGCAACTCACCGACGGGATTTCGCACGAAGTCCGGATCGCCGAGAAACGTGTTGCGGTCGGCGTAGGCGCGTCGCTCGGCTTCGATAACGTAATGCGTTTCACGCACACCGTGCCATGGCCAGCTCCCTATCGGGTACGGCTGTAAGATGCCGAGGATCTCGCAGAGCGTCACGCCGCCGCCGCTCGGCGGCGCGGCAACTGCGAGCTCGTAGCCATGATACGCGCAGTGGAGCGGACTCCTCTCCTCGACGCGGTAGTCCGCAAAATCGCGCATGCTCAAAATGCCTCCTCCCGCGTTGCTTGCCGCGACGATGGCCCGTGCAATGGGTCCGCGATAGAATGCGCTCTCGCCTTCCCTCGCGATGAGTGCGAGCGTTCTCGCGAGCTGCGGCCGCCGTACGGTGCCCTCTCGCACGGTGAGCCATCCCATCCTGTCTCCACGAACAAGCCGGAATCCGTTACGTGCGAGCGCGATCGCCGGCGCCATCAAGGCGGCGCGCGACATCGTGCCGTACTCGCGACGTGCGGTTTCGAGTCCGAGCACCGTGCCCGGCACGCCGACCGCGAGCCAGCCTCTACGCGATCGCGACGCGACCGGGTTGCCGCGTGCATCGAGGAACATCGTGCGCGTCGCGCGCAACGGAGCCTTCTCGCGGAAGTCGATGTAGCTTTCATGTCCGTCGCGCATGCGAATGAGCATGAATCCGCCGCCCCCGATGTTGCCGCAGCATGGATCGACGACCGCAAGAGCGTAGCCGACGGCAACGGCTGCGTCGATCGCATTGCCGCCGCGCTCGAGAATCGAGCGGCCAACTTCAGAGGCGAGATGCTGCTGGGTGACGACCATTGCGTGAGCGGCAACGGAAGGCTGCTCCCCGAGGCCGCTGCGCTGTGCCGGAGAGGCGGCCGAAAGCATCGCGATGGGCAGCACGGCGACGGCGAGAACCCGCATCCTCACGCTTATTCGACGTTCCGCCTCGACTCGCTCGCAGGGCAAGTCCCCCCACGGCCCGAAAGCGGCCGGGTTCAATTAACAAAAGAAATAAGCCCTTAGGAGTACCTGTGCCCGAATCCGTAACCCTTACGGTCGGTGGGCGCACGATGGTCATCGAAACGGGTGAGCTCGCGAAGCAAGCAAACGGCTCCGCTCTGGTTCGATATGGTGATCAAAATGTCGTGCTCTGCGCCGTCACCGCTTCCGAGTCACCTCGCGAAGGCATCGATTTCTTCCCACTGACCTGCGACTTCGAAGAACGTATGTACGCCGCCGGAAAAATTCCGGGTGGTTACATCAAACGCGAAGGGCGCCCGCCGGAACACGCCGTGCTCAGCTCGCGCCAAATCGATCGTCCGATTCGCCCGCTCTTCCCCGATGGTTTCCGCAACGATGTGCAAATCGTTGCAACGGTTCTCTCGATCGATCCCGAGCTCGACGCCGACGTCCTCGGTGTCTGTGCCGCCGGCGCCGCGCTCGCCGTCTCCGACATTCCCTTCGAGAAGACGGTCGCTGCGGTGCGCGTCGGTCGAGACGAGCAGGGCGAGTACATCTGCAATCCGACGCTTCCACAATACGCGAGCGGCGGCATGGATGTCGTCATCGCCGGTACCGCCGACGCGGTGATGATGGTCGAGGGCGGCGGTAACGAGATCAGCGAGGATGATTTTCTCGGCGCAGTCGAGTTTGGACACGCCGAGATTCGCAGGATTGTCAAAGCAATCGACGAGCTCGCAAAGAGGACCGGCAAAGAGAAACGCGAGTTTCCGCTACAGAAGGTCGACGCCGAGCTCGAGAAATGGGTGCGGAAGAACTTCGGTAAGGACGTTGCCAAGGCGATGCGCACCGTCGAGAAGGGCGAGCGTGAGCGCGCTTTTGCAAAGCTGTCGATCGAAGAAGCGCTGGAGCGCTGCGGCAAGAAAGATGATGAGATTCGCGCGCTGCTCGAAGCACCGAGCGGATCGAAAGATTTCGGCAAGATCATCAAGGCGATGGAGGAGGAAGAGCTTCGCGTGATGGTCGTCGATGAGAAAGTACGTCCCGACGGCCGCAAACCAGACGAGATCCGCCCGATCTGGTGCAAGGTGCACTACGTGCCGCGCGTTCACGGCTCCGGCGTCTTCACGCGCGGTCAGACACAGATCTTCACCGCGGCGACGCTCGGCTCCACCTCCGATGCGCAGCGTCTCGACGGTATCGTCGCGCTCGAGAACAAGCGCTACATGCACTTCTACAACTTCCCGCCGTACTCCGTCGGCGAGACGCGCCCGATGCGCGGTCCCGGCCGGCGCGAGATCGGCCACGGGCACCTCGCGGAGCGCGCGTTGTTGCCCGTCTTGCCGGCAAAGGAAGACTTCCCATACACGATGCGCCTGATGAGCGAGACGCTCGAGTCCAACGGCTCGTCGTCGATGGGCTCGGTCTGCGCCTCGACGCTCGCGCTCATGGACGCAGGCGTGCCGATACGCGCACACGTCGGCGGTATTGCGATGGGCCTGGTCCTCAAGGATGGAAAGTATCGCATCCTCACCGACATCCAAGGCCTCGAGGACGCGCTCGGCGAGATGGACTTCAAGGTCGCGGGTACGCGCAGCGGCATCACCGCGATTCAGATGGACATCAAGGTCCAGGGCGTCACGATCGAGATCATGCGCGAGGCTATGACGCAGGCATACACGTCGCGGCTCTTCATCATCGACAAGCTTGCGGAGACGATCGCTGAGCCGCGCGGCGAACTCTCGAAGTACGCACCGCGTATGATCGTCATGAAGATCAATCCCGACAAGATCAAAGACGTCATCGGCCCAGGCGGCAAGGTCATCAACAAGATCATTGCCGATACCGGCGTCGAGAAAATCGACATCGAGGACGACGGCAGCGTCTTCATCACGTCGCTCGACGGTGAGTCGGGTGAGAAGGCCAAAGCGATCGTCGAAGCGCTCACCAAAGAGATCACCGTCGGCGAGACCTACCTCGGGAAGGTCACGCGCATCATCAACATCGGCGCCTTCGTGCAGATCGCTCCCGGCAAGGAAGGTCTCGTCCATATCAGCCAGCTTGCCCCGACGCGCGTCGAACGAGTCGACGATGTCGTGAAAGTCGGTGACGAGGTCATGGTGAAGGTCATCGAGATCGATAGCCAAGGACGCATCAATCTCTCGCGTAAGGCGCTGCTCAACGGCGCCGCCGACACGAACGAACGGCCACCGCGGCGGCGCGAGCGTGAATCTGCGCGCGTCGGCGGCGGGGAAGGTGCACCGCCGATGCGTCGTCGGCGCCGTCCGCATGGGCGCCCGCACGACGACGAATAGCGGCCGCGCGGCGCTCGTTACCGGGGCGTCGAGCGGCATCGGATACGCGGCGACCGGCGCGCTTGCACGCGCCGGTTTCACCGTTTACGCGGGTGTTCGCAAGGAGGCCGACGCGGAGCGCCTACGGGCTTGCGCGCAGGGCGTCTTCCCGCTCATGCTCGACGTCACGAAGCCGGAGGAACTCGCAGCGGCCGCACAGCGTATCGGCGATCGTGGCGCCGCGCTCCACGTGGTCGTCGTCAATGCCGGCATCGCACTCGGAGGGCCGCTCGAGTTTCTTCCATTAGAACGCTTCCGCCATCAGCTCGAGATCAACCTCATCGGCGCGCTTGCAACCGCACAGGCGACGTTGCCGCTCTTGCGCGAGACCCACGGACGCCTGCTCTTCGTCGGTTCGATCTCCGGGCGAATCACGCCGCCGTTCGTCGGCCCATACGCGGCGTCGAAGGCCGGGCTCGCCGCACTCACCGACGCGCTGCGCTTCGAGCTGGACTCTTCCGGCAGCGGCGTCAGCGTTTCACTCTTCGAGTTCGGAAGCATCAAGACACCGATTTGGGAAAAGGGAAGGAGTTCGATCGATCGCCTCGAGGAGCTCTCTCCGCCGGAGCAGCGGCGCTACTATGCCTACGTTCCCGACGTCCTGCGCGGGATGCTCGCGCATGAGGCACGCTCTGGTACGGACGTCGAACAGATCGCGCGCTTTATCGCGCGGGTTGCGACGACGGCGCGGCCGCGCGAGCGCTACCTGGTCGGTGGGGGCGCGAAGGCCGGCGCGTTCATCACCGCGCTGCTCCCCGTGCGCATGCGCGGCAAGCTCTTACGCAAGGTGATGGGCCTCCCGTAACTCGCGTGCCCTTCGACTCGCTTCGCGACTTTGTCGATGCGCTGAAAGCCTCAGGGCAGCTACACACCGTCGCGGCGCGCGTCGATCCCAATCTGGAAATCGCGGAGATCACGGATCGGGTCGTGAAGTCAGGCGGACCCGCGTTGCTCTTCGGTAACGTCGACGGTTCCAAGTTCCCGGTGCTCACCAATCAGTTCGGTACACATCGGCGAATGGCAATGGCGCTCGATGCGCAGCACCTGAACGAGGTCGGCGGGCGCATCCGCCGCTTGATCGACGTCGCACCGCCCGGCGCGTCGCTCGGCGAGAAGGTCGGCGCGATGATGCGCCTGGCGCCACTCGCGAACGCTTCGCCACGCATCGTTCGCGAGGGAAGCTGCCAGGAGGTGATCGAGCGCGAGCCCGATCTACGAAAGCTCCCCGTGCTCACGACCTGGCCTCTCGATGCCGGCCCGTTCATCACGCTGCCCCTCGTCATTACCCAAGATCCGCAGTCGCGCCGTTACAACGTCGGCATGTACCGTATGCAAGTCTATGGAGCGCGCGAAACAGCCATGCACTGGCAGCGTCACAAGCACGGACGTGCTCACGCCGACGCATGGGGCTCGCGTATTCCCGTTGCCGTCGCGATCGGCACCGAGCCCGTGCTCACCTATGCGGCAACCGCGCCGCTCCCGCCGGTGCTCGATGAGTTCGCCTTCGCGGGTCTCTTGCGCGGAAAGCCGGTCGAGCTCGTCAAGGCAACCACCGTCGACCTCAACGTGCCGGCGCACGCAGAGTTCGTGCTCGAGGGCTACGTCGACAACGAGGACCTTCGCGTCGAAGGTCCCTTCGGCGATCATACCGGCGTCTACAGCCTTGCCGATCGCTATCCGACCTTCCACGTCACGTGCATCACGCACCGCCGGAATCCGATTTACGCAGCGACACTCGTCGGCAAGCCACCGATGGAGGACGCGTGGCTCGGCAAGGCCACGGAGCGGATCTTCCTTCCTCTGTTGCAGATGGTCGTGCCGGAGGTGGTCGAGATGAATCTCCCGGTGGAAGGCGGTTTTCACAACCTCGCACTCGTCTCGATCAAGAAGTCCTACCCCGGACAAGCGAAGAAGGTGATGAACGCGCTCTGGGGACTCGGCCACATGATGATGCTGACGCGTGTGCTCATCATCGTCGATCATGACGTCGACGTACACAACGTCCGCGAGACCGCGTGGTTCGTGCTGAACAACCTCGCTCCGGAGCGCGATGTCGTCATGATGCCGGGGCCGGTCGATGACCTCGACCACGGCTCATACACGATCGCTTATGGAACGAAGATCGGCATCGACGCGACGCGCAAGAGCGCGGCTGAAGGATACACGCGCGAGTGGCCGCCGGATATGGTGATGGACGAAAAGACACGCGCGCTTGTCGAGCGGCGCCGGCGAGAGTACGGCCTCGATCGCATCGCTTCGATGCTGGAACCGGATTCGTGGAGCGGTCAAGGCGGCGACTCCTGATGACGAAGGTCTCGCTTTTCTTGCGGGAGATTCGCATCGAACACACGCTCTTCGCGTTGCCCTTCGCGTACGTCGGCGCTCTGCTCGCCGCGCATGGCATTCCCTCGGCACCTGTGCTGCTCTGGATCACGCTCGCCGTGCTCGGCGCGCGCACTGCGGCGATGGCGGCAAACCGCTATCTCGATCGCGAGATCGACGCGCGCAATCCTCGCACCGCGCGCCGCGCCGTTGCGAGCGGCACGCTCTCGCCCTCTCTCATGCTCTGGGCAGTCGCCGCCGGGTTGCTGCTTCTTCTCCTCTCCGCGTGGATGCTCAATCCGCTCTGCGTGAAACTCTTGCCGATCGCGGCGCTCGGCGTGCTTGCATATCCGCTCTGCAAGCGCTTCACCTGGCTCACGCACTTCGTGCTCGGCGCGGTCGACGCGCTCGCACCGCTTGGCGCCTACATCGGTGTCGCGGGAACCGTGCGCCCAAGCGCGTTGCTCCTCTTCATCGCCGTGACGCTCTGGGTCGCGGGGTTCGACGTCATCTACGCGCTCATGGACCTCGATGTCGATCGCGCGCAGCAGCTGCGTTCCGTCCCGGCGCGCTTCGGCGACGCGAGCGGCCGCCGCCTCGCACTGCTGCTCCATCTGACAACTGCAATCGCGCTGGCAGGTGCCGGCGTGACGGCGGGTGCGGCCTGGATCTACTACGCGGGCGTCGCCGCGGCGATCGTTCTCGTCGCGTACGAGGATCAGCTCCTGCGTACGGTAGAAAACCTCTTCGTCGTGAACGAACGTGTCTTCACCGTGAACATGGCGTTCTCGGTGCTCTTTCTCATGACGACGCTCGCGGGAGCGGCGCTGCGATGAAACGCAGCGGATTTCTCGCAAGCATCGGCGCCGTTGCTTTGACCGCGCGCGCTGCTGCCCAAGTCCCCGAGCAACCGGCGGTTCCGATCAATCCTAACGGCACACAGCAGATTGCGCGACAGCTGACGATCGCAGTCAACGTTCCGCTCTCGGGCACGTTATCAGCGTACGGCTCGCAGGTCGTCCAAGGCGTCAAGGCGGCGATCGACGAGACGAACTACCTCAACGCGATGACGGGCACGGTCTTCGCAGTGCGGCCGTTCGATGACCAGAACTCAGGCCCAATCTCCGAAGGCAACGTCTCCGCCGCCGCCGCCGACCAGACGGTGATCGGCATCGTCGGTAACCTCACGCCCGACGTAACGATCGCAACATTGCTCCAATACCAGAACAGCAACTTCGCCGTCGTCGTGCCCACCGTCCACGCGGATCAGCTGACGCGCCTTGGGTATCACAACATCTACCGTCTTCCGACGCGCGACGACATCGCAGGACAGCTCTTCGCCTCAACGATCTTCCGTAAGCAGCCTTCGAACTTCGCGCTCGCGGTGACGCTCGACACGCCGTACGGTCCGGACGTCGCAAGTGGGTTCGTCCAGCAAGCGAAAAGCGATCACCGCAGCGTCGATCTCGTCACGCTTCCGCTCGCCGCCTTCGACGCAGCGCAAGCCGCACGTGCGATCGTCGAGCGATCGCCGGACTACCTCTTTCTCTGCGGCACGCTCGAGCAGCTCGGACCGCTCGTTCCCGCGCTCGCAAGCGCCGGCTATAACGGCCTCTACGGTTTGAGCGACGGATTCTACGACCAGAACACGATCACGCAGTACGGACCGCAGCTCGGCGACGCCATCGTCTATGGGTCACTTCCGCCGCTCAATCGAATCCCGAGCATCTTCCAGCAGTTCACCGACCTCCGCCGCGAAGTCCCCTCGATCACGGTGTGCGTTGCGTACGGCTACGCTGCGGCCCAAATCCTCATACAGACTGCGCAGCGGTTGACCACCTTCACCCGCGCCTCGCTCCTGACGCTCCTGCAGATGTCGGGCAGCTTGTCAACGATACTCGGCCCGTACAACTTCGACACATTCGGCGACCCGCTTATTCCGAATCTCTACTTCTTCAAGATCTCCGGCACTGAGTTCGACTACGTACGGCCTGCGGTACAAAACGGCTTCATCGTGTGACGATGATTATCTCCTGTTCGGATAGATGCCGTTGACTTTTTCCGTGGGCGCGATTCGAAGCGGCGGCTCGGGCTTTTGCATTGCCTGCTGAGCTTGGAGGTCCGTATCCTCGATTGCGACGCTGAGGCGAAGGCGCCAGGCGCCGAGCGTGAGGCTGAAGTGCGTTCCCATGATTTCCATTGTCTATGCCTCCAAACGACGCCATTGAATGAGTGAGAGTGCCGAGTAGATCACGGTAAGGCCGAACACAATCGCGGCGCGCACCGCTGCGGAGGTGCCGAGCACGTTGTACATGAGGCCGAAGGCCGGTGTGACGTCGCCGGGAGCCGAGCTTCCGGAAAAGTGAATGTACAGCACCGGATCGAGTAGGATGACGTAGCTGAGCACGACGCCCACGAAGTGCAGCACGGGCTGCTGCGCCGCGTAGAACGCTATCGTGAGCGGGACGATGAAGATCGCGGCGCACCACCCGAGCCCGAGGACGGCCCCGCGCCCGCGCTTGAGCGATGCCGCAGCCGCCGTTAAGAGCGCGTACCACGCAAGGGGTGCGAAGACGCACAGAGCGAGCACGGGTAACGTCTGCGAGTCGATGACGATGATCGGTAGCTCGAAGAGCGCCGTCGAGATCACCACGAAGACGATCGTCAACGCCATCGCCGCGAGGATCCCCAGCGCGTCGACCGCGAATGCGCCCAGCGCGTACGACTCACGGCCGATCGGCTTCGTCCAGACGACCTCGAGGTGATTGCTGTTCTCGTTCGTCAGCGGACACGAGAGAATCGTCCCTATGATGAGCCCGATGAATGCGGCTACCAAGAGGAGGTTACGCGCCGACTCGGGTGCATCGGTCGTGATCTCGATCGTCCCACCCTGGGACGTCGGACGCGTCGAGTGCACTCCCAGCGTGCCGACCTGGAAGCTCTGCGCGCGGTCGTTGTCCACGCCGGGACCGGAAACGGTGATCGTCTTGCCGTGCCAGCCGCGATCGACGACGACGATGCGATCGTGATCCGACGGAATGTCGTAGATCGTCTGCGTCGCGCCGTCGGCGAGGCGCGACGTGGTGATGCGCGCACCGTTCTCGTGCATCTCCGAATCGATCCACGAACGCGAGTTCGTAATCTCTCCGTTGTACGCAATCCGCAGCAATGCGACGATGACGAAGAGCACGCCGAGGACGATCGCCAGAATGCGTAGGCAGTTGCGTACGCGCAACCATTCCACATAGAACATGATTAGGAACCCTCCACGACGTCGGCGGTCGCCGACGCCGGAGCAACAGCGTAGAGGAAGATGTCTTCGAGATTGAGATCGATGACGCGTACCCCGGTCCCGCCGGCAGTTTCGAGTGTACGAGCGATCTCGTCGGCACCGTCGAGCGCCGTGACGCGAACGATGCGGCCGCTGCGGTCGACACGCCCGACGCGCGGATCGCCGGCAAGACCGTTGAGCGAGTAGGTTTCGTTCGGAAAGATCGCTTCGACGATCTTGCGATTCGCCTTGAGATCATCGACCGCGCCTTCGAGCACGAGCTTTCCGCGGTCCAGGATCGCGATGCGCTCGGCCGCGCGCTCGACTTGCCCGATCTGGTGCGACGAGAATACGACGGTGGCGCCGCGAGCGGCCTCGTTGACCATGAGATTAAGGACGTGGCGTTGATTCACCGGATCGAGCCCGCTCGTCGGCTCATCGAGCACGAGGACGTCTGCCTCGCGCGCGAAGGCGATCGCAACTGCGACGGCGGTCTTCATACCCTTCGAAAGTGAGCGCGCGCGCTTGCGCGTATCGATCCCGAACATTTGCAACAGCTCGAGCGCTCGCTGCGCCTTGAACCGCTTGAACCCGCGGCGATTCATCTCGACGAGCTCGCCGACGCGCATCCAGTCATAGAGGACGTCGCGCTCGGGCACGTACACGATCGACTCGAAGAGGGGCGGCGTCAGCAGCTTACCGTCAAAAGCGACGGTGCCGTCCGTAGTGCGCGCTAAGCCGAGCATACACTTGAAGGTCGTCGTCTTGCCGGCGCCGTTAGGCCCGAGCAAGCCGAAGATCGTACCGCTCGGAATCTCGACGGAGAGATCGTCGACGGCTCTCAACGCTCCGTACCTCTTACTCAAGTGCGAAATCTTGATACTCATTGTTCCTCCGGAAACCAACGATCGAGTGTAGCGTCGATCACGCCGCGCAGGTCGCTCCGCGAGAGACCCATCGCCTTTGCCTCGCGCACGGATCCCTCGATCGTGCGTCGCACGACGTCGCGGGCGGCAAGCCGCGTCGAGGCACTCGTACCGTCGCCTCTCACGAAGGAGCCGCGCCCGGGCGAAGTTTCGATGACGCCGTCCCGTTCGAGGTCGCGGTAGGCACGCGCGACCGTGTTCGGGTTGACCGTCAGATCCAGCGCGAGCTGCTTAACCGTCGGGAGCTGCTCGCCGGCCTGCAAGACGCCCAGCGCCGCCGAGCGTTTAACCTGCTCGACGATCTGCTGGTAGATCGGAACGCCGCTACGAGCGTCGACGGTGAGAAGGATGGGCACCGGCGCGCGCCTAGAGCCTCGGGCCCCAACCTTGGAAAATCGAGTCCTCGCGCAGCCGCTGAATCGGGCTGCGGCGCTCCGTTACGAGCGTTTCGGGACGAGGGTTCAGGTAGGCAGCTATCGGGTTCATGAGGGGTCCTTTCTCCTAGTGCGATATTGTACTAGTACAATAGTACAATATGCGAACCCCGTCAAGCCCTCGAAGAGTTTTTCTAGACCTGTTTTTGCTCGAACAGGCGCAGCTGGGCGTTCGGGAGGCTACCGAACCTCGGATCGTAGGCGACGGCGACGCGGTCGTCGTCGCTCATCTGCCTGGCGAGCACTCTGAGCTTCCCGGCCTGCTCTCCCGTGACCGCGAGGGCGAGGGCGAGGTCCTGCGGTCGCGGCGAGGCACCGGTCGCCGTTGCGATGGCAAGCTCGGCACGAGCCGCATCGACACGGTTGAGGCGCGCGTAAGCATAGGCCAGTAGCGCAGCACCCTCCGCGCGACAGGTCCGGCAGCTCCGCTCATAGCTCGTGAAGCTCGCGATCGCCGCTTTATCGTTACCCTCCGCCTCTTGGGCGAGGCCCAATGTCCTCCAAAGCATGCTGCGCCTCGGCGCCGCGACGAGACCTTGGCGCGCCTCTGCGATTGCCTCGCCGTATCGATGTTGGAGATACGCAAGCCTAGCAAGCCACGATGCCGTTGCGATCGAGAGCGGATCCAGCTGCTGTGCCGTCTGAAGCTCGGCGACGGCATCGCTGACGCGGCCCTGCGCGAAGAGCGCCACCCCGAACCACTCATGTGCGGCGGCGTCATCAGGAGCCTGCTCGACCGCGTTCGCAAAGCGTCGTAAGGCCTCGGCGTTGCGATTGGCTTCCAACGCCAGCAGTCCCAATGCCGCCTGCGCGGCCCCGCACCGCTGATCGAGAGCGAGCGCATGCAGAGCATCGGCGCGCGAGAGCCGACGCTCTCGCGTTGCGGGCCCATACCCGTAAGCCGCCATGAGCGCGTAGGCGCGAGCGCGGGCTGCATAGTCGCGAGCGTTCGGCGCCGTCGCAATCGCGCGCGAGAAGAAGTCGATGCCGCGGCGCATCCCGTTCTCCGAGCGCATCTCCAGGAAGAAATTGCCGATCGTGAAGAGCCGCGCCTCGGCGGTCGCCGCCGGCGCGGGCCGCCCTTGTGATATTGCGAACGTGTAACTCCCAAGCCCAAGAAGCGCGGCTGCGGCAAACGCCGCCGCTACGGCTCGTCGTCGCGGCCGCTGCGCAATCGTCGCTCCCTCGGCCGCGCGCACCGGCAGCGTGAATCGATAACCACGCCGCGCGATCGTTTGGATCGCGCTTCCGCAATGGTGAGCTCTCAGCAGCTTGCGCAGAACGTAGATGTTCTGGGCGAGATTTGCCTGCTCGACATAGCCTTCCGGCCAGACACGTTCCAGGAGCGTGTGCTTGGCGAGAATCTCGCCGGGCTGCTCAACGAGCGCAAGAAGGGTTTCGACAACCTTGGGTCCGAGCGCGAGCGGGGCACCGTCGCAGTAGAGCAAGAGCGCCGCCGCATCGAGCCGGAATGGACCGAACTCGTAGACGACCATGTGTCAGGATTCGTGCCTCCGTTGGCCGAGGACTGCTGCGCACCGTGACTTCCGGCCCAATTTCGCGCCGGGCTAGGCCAAAACGAGGGGACTCCGTCCTGAGCGCGCCCAATACCCGCCGTCCGGGGCGCCATAGCGATGCAACCACAGAAGCATTTCGATATGGGCCGCGTTAAGACGTGGCTCTCAGTCAACGCCATCGTGATCGTTGTAGCGGTCGTGCTGCTGCTGCTCTTGGGTGCGTTTTTGCGTCTCTCGCTGCACCCTCTCGAGCTCGGTGCAGCCGTCTTTGCGGCGATCCTTGCCTCGGTTGCGGCGTTCGCGGTTGCCGTGCTCGGCGTGCTCGTGGCGCTTCGTCGCGTCGATGCCGCCGTGCGCGGAGTCGCCGGAGAGCTGGCCGGCGCTCGCGAACGCGCCGAAGCGGACATGGCGGGAACGCGCGAGCGCGCCGAAGGCGCGATTCGCGCCGCGCAAGAAGCCGTTCAGAGCAAGACGGACAGCGCGGCGCTCTTCGAGCGGTTACGCTTCACGCAGATGCTGCTCGACGGCCGCGACGTTCGCGAGCCCGCCGAGTGGCTCGACAACCTTTTTCTGAACAACGGCGGCGATATCCGAAAGATTCGCGACGAGCTGAAACGCGATCTCGTCTTTGGAAACATCGATGCGACGCGCAACGCGCTCGCCATCTACAACGCGATTGCCGCCATCGCCGAATATTACTACTCGAACCTCGTCGTTCCCGAAATTCTTCTCACGCGCATGGCCGTGCGTACCCAGCTCGCCGGATTCTACTTCGGCCCCGCGTTCACTGCGCTGGGCATGATCAACCGCACGACGTCGCACAACGTCCAGCGTTTCCTCAACGATACAAAGGCGTACACGCAGAAGAACGAGCCGTGGCTCGAGCAGCTCGTGCCCGAGTTCTATCAGGAAGGGGAAGCAAAGAAAGGCGCGGGCTTCCCGGCACCTGCTTCAACTGAGGCGATCGACAAGGTCTCGCAGTTCAAACAATCCATCGGCGGCACGGGCTGATGTGAGGGCGCTCAGGAGCGTCATGAAGAGACAAAGGCCCCGGGGAGCTCCCCGGGGCCTTTTCCGTGAGATCGGTGCGAGCTAGATGTGAATCTGCGCCTGCAGATAGAGATTGAACGGAATGTAGCCGTTGAATACGTCGCTGGAAGACGGCGCGTACGATTCCTCTTCCCACTGATATGGCGTTACGTAGTTGGCCGCTTTGTCGTACGGACCGGCGCCGTTGTACCAACCGGCGCCGTTGTAGTAGGTGTTCGGGAAGTAGCCGCACGTGTAGTTGTTCGGCGCATAGGCTGCGCTCCACGGCTCCGACGATCCGCCGAAGCATGTGTGCCACAGGTCCGTTGCCGTCAGCGTGAGCTTGACGTGCGGGAAGTCATAGCTCACCTGCAGGTTTGCGATTGCGACGTTCGGTTCCGTGTACTCGCCCGGCGACGCGAACGTGCCGGTCTGAGGATTAGGCACCGCGAGGTAGCCGTACGGACCCGCGCCGTACCCAGCGGTCGTGTAGTCGCAGTACGAGCCGTTGGCGTCCGGAACGGCGTCCACCGTTTGATTGTTGACGCAGTCACGCGGATCAACGCCGTTGACGTCGAGTGGGCTCCCGTAGGGCGTCCCCGATTGGACCTGCAGCGACGGCGTGACCGCGAAGCGATCGTGCCGCCAGTTCAGCACGAGAGCCGTGACGTACGGGGAGTTGTACCAGTCGGAGAAGTCCTCGTCCGAGGCGGCCGACAGTCCGATCAAACCCTGCGGATACCAGCCGTTTTGATTGAGCAGCGGCTGCGGTGAGTCGCTGTAGTACGGGTTCTGGATCACCGAGCATGCCTCCGGCAGTCCGGTTGTTGGGCTCACATACGCGCTGCACGACGGGTTTGCCGCCGCTGTGCACGAGGCAGCTACGCCGTTCTCGTAGCACTCCGATCCGCCTCCCGCCTTCGTCAGCTTGTTGAAGGCGCTGATGACCGTATTCATCTGTTCGATCTGATTTTGGCCGAGCAGCGGCTGGTACTGAACCAACGACTGCGTGTACGTGAACGCAAGCATTGCCGCTACTCCGTTGGCGTTAAAGTCCCCGTCTTGGAGCGAGAACTCGACGCCGTAGTTCTTGGAACGCCCAATCGGATATTGTGTCACGTAACTCTCGCCGATGAGGCTGTCCTGGAGATAGTTCGAGGTCGCCGTGTAGAACGGGGCGATCTTTATGCTCACGGCCGTTCCACGAAAGCGATGCTCGAACGAGCCGGTGTACTGCGCGGAGGTCATGTTCGGGATCTCGTGCTCCGGCGACCAGAAACCCTGATCGAGGAAATCGGCCCACGTTTGCGATGCGAGGGTGCCGCCGCCGTAGAAGAGGTATTGATCCGACGCCGAGAGCGCCGGCTGTGCGTACCGCCCTGCCGAGAACGTCCACACCGTGCTCGGATCCTCAGTGTACGTGAAACCGAAGCGCGGCTCGAAGTCAAAGGTCGTGTATTGGTTGCCCGTGCTGTTCGCGTCGGTGAAGAGCGGCGCGCCGCCTACGCCGTTCGGATGCACGTAGTTGGACGGGCATGTCGTCGTGTAGTCGACCGCCGGCGGCGGAAACTCGCCCGGGAGAACCGGGTACGTCAGTACGCCGAGCGTTGGGTTCCAGCAGACGTCGTTTTGGATGATTTGCGCCTCGAAATTGTCCGCGGCGTTGACGCCGTTCGCGAGGTTCTCGGTGAAGTCGTCGTAGCGCAGAGCAACGTCGAAGAGCCACTTGTCGTTCGGGCGGAACTGGTCGTGGAACGAGAGGTTCCAGAAGAGCGGCCGGACGTTGTTGTAGTCAGCCTGTGCATCACCGTTCCAGAGCGTTTCGTATTGCGCTCCGGCAGCAGCCGCGGCACCGGAAACTGCCGGAAAGCCCGCGACTCCCGGAGTGCCGGTGCCGTAGTACATCGCCTCGGAGGTCTCGCCAGAGCCGTAACCGGCTTCGTAGCAGGGCATCGAGGCCATCGTACTGGGGTTCCAGCAGGTGTACTGACCGCCGCTCTCCGAGACGAGGCCGATCTCGCTCCCGCCGTTCTCGTATGCATTCTCGACGTGGTTGTAGTAGCGAATCGTTCCCGCCGTTTCGACGTTGCCCTCAAACGAGACAAGGTTCGTGTCGGTGATCTGGTTCGAATAGGCGAGAGATCCGCCGACCGTGTGCGTGTTCAGCTCGTAGTCGGATGCGAGGCCGAACGGGCTAAAGATGTCCGCGGTCACGGCAGCGAACGGATCGTTTTCCATCCAATCGCTATACATTGAGTACGCAAAGATGCGCATGTACGAGGTATCGCTGAACGGGTGCGTCCACTGCAGCTTCAGTGCGCTCAGGTCGTTATAGTTGCTGGCGACGTCGTCGTCGTCCGGCGAGATGAAGCAGCTGTCGCCCGTCGTGTAGGGCGTGCCGGCGCAACCGTTCGCAAAGGCCGACCCCGGCACCGAAGGCATCCCGTAAAACTGTGGCTTTAAGGGCACCCCGCCCGGATCGACGTTTGTGCCGAAGGGCAGGTTGTAGTTGTAGGACTCCATGTACGGAAGCTGCCCGAATCCCGTCGTGTTGTTGATACAACCTGCGGTGAAGCTAAGGTTTTCACAGAGCCCGCTGAGCGCGTTGACATAGCCGAAGCCCATGAAGCTCTGGCCTTCCGTGTATCCGGGACCCGCCGCATCCAGCGCTTGGTACGGCAGCGTCTGCATCATCGAGTTCCACCAGAGCGCCTGGATGTCGTCGCGCTGGCCGTCCGCGCGCGGAATGCCGAAGTGCAGGTTGATGACGTTCTCACGATCATTGATGCCCTGCACGTCTCCGTAGAGGCCCCAGCCGTACATATCGCACCCAACGGCTCCGGTTGTCGTCGGCGGTCCGGTTTGCGTTCCATTGCAGTCCGTCCAGACGCCCTTATCCGACGGAGTCGTTACGGTGAAGAACGCTCCCTCCTCGTTTTGATACTGGCCGCCGGGCTGCATGTACCCTGCCCCGTCGTTATTGTCGATGAGGCGAAACTGCTGATCGTAACCGCTGATACCGACGTAGTACGAGAAGTTACGGTCCGGCGTCGCGCCGCCCACCTCGAGCGTCGCTTCGTGCCAGAACGCCTCCGATGCCGTGCCAACCGTGAGGTTTGCATAGCCCGGATAGGTGCCGGTCTTGATGACGTTGTTGATGAAACCGGAGACGCCGTTCGACGTGATGTCGGAAGGGCCGCCGCCGGTGTAGATCTGCAGCTCTTGCAGACCAAGATTCGACTCCGTCGAGGACGGATAGTTGTCGAAGGCTCGGTTCACCGGAATACCTTCGACCTCGAACGAGGTGAAGAAGGGGTTCTCACCATGGATCACCACCGATTGATCCCATCCCATCTCACTCGTCCCAAGGAAGACGCCTGGGACCGCGGCGATCGCCGAGTAGGCGCTGTTCAAGTTACCGCCGCCACCGAGCGCAACCGAGGCTGCCTGCTGCGACGGAGTGACGTTGTAGATGTCGCCGGAGACACCGGGCTTCACCAAACCCGCTGCCGTGCCGGTCACGTGCGCGATCACCTTGATCGCACGCGGTGCCGTGAGCACGACCTGCTGCGTCTGGTCGGCAAAAACCGTATTGCCCGCCAGTGACGTCGTCAGATACCCGTCCTTCGCGACGGTCAGCGTGTACGTGTCGGGGTCGAGAACGAGGAACACAAAGTGTCCCTGCGCGTCCGTCGTCGTGGTCGCGACCTGCGATGGCGAGCTCGCCGTGACCGTTGCTCCGGCTATCGGCGCTCCCGTGTCATCGTGGACGACGCCTGCGAGACCACCGGTGGTTGCTGCCAGTGCCCATGTTCCCTGGAACAGGAAACTCACCGTTAGAATCGCGGCTAATGCCACGCGACGGAGGGTTCGATGGAAACACATGTTGCTTAAAACCATCAAGATCGATTGTGTGAAAAAAGGCGTGTGCTGACGCCGACCCATCGGCGAGCCACTACGAGTGCAAGCGTAATGCCAAGCCTGTGTTAAGTATTGGAGGATCCGCTAGACCGCTTCACCACGTGGAATAATTCTTGGGAGAATCGGATACCAAGAACAACTCTTGGGAGAATTGGATAAAGGCTCCGAGCAACGTGCGTCGGAGCCTTCTAGGTAATGCGTGATATCAGTCTATTCTCAACCCTTGCGAGCAATCGAGGACGCTCGGGTAATTCCGTTCACTCTATTTTGAGTACAACCGGCTCGATCTCTCGGATGTGAGAGCCGGAAGGGCCGAGTGCCCAGGGCGCCGCGCTTGACTGCAATAGCTTGTTTTTTACAAGCTATCATGCTATTGTAGAGTGAT
>JASHOG010000042.1 GCA_030041225.1 Vulcanimicrobiota bacterium
GGAAGCCAGTCGAATCCAGCATCACCGACGACTTCGCTGTCCGACCAAACGTGCGCGAGAACCGAAAGAAGCGAGCATGCACACAGGCTCAGGAGAAGCCTGCGCCACGAAAGCGCGCTCATAGCTCGCTTCCCTCGTATGCTGCCTCGCTTAGTGAGGTACGGATCGCTGACGGCAAAGCTTCGATCGCGTCGTACAACATCCGCAGCGTTATCTCGGAGTCGGGCACTCCGCTCTTTGTAGCAAGCACGTCGAGCGCAGCTCCGGCGTCGTGGGCGAGCTGCGCGATCGCGTCGGATTCGTCGGGGGCATACGATTCGCCTGAGCGTTTCGGGCCGAGCACGAGCACGCCGACGAGCCGCCCGCGCGCGAGCATAGGATAGGCGAACTCGCCGGCAATAGCGCTCTGTACGTCGTGCAGGTCGAGCACCTTCTGCGTCGCGCGGAGGCGGACGATGGCCGGATCGTTCTCGCTCACACCGCCGTAATGCCCGGCGCCGTCGTCAAGGAGCACCTGGGCGCTCGTTGCGTCTGCGTGCTCCTCCAGGACCGCGACGATCCGCGAGAGCAGAATCTGCGGGTCGGTGATGTACGCGGCTTCGCGTGCGAGGTTGCGGATCGCCTGCTCGTCCTCGTGCCGCTTCCTAAAGAAGACCGCGTCGAGTACGCGGTCGACGCGCGTGTGAATGGCCCGCACCGAGAGACCGAGCGCGAGCGCAAGCACGGCGCTGATGGCGAGGTTCGTCGCGTGGCCCGCGGAGCTAAACCACTCACTAAGAGCCCATTCTGCGAGCACGAAGATGCCAACAATGACGACGGAGACGCCCGTGAACACGGCGGCGCGATTGAGCGCAAAGCCGATGTCGAGCACGCGCCGGTTGAGCAACGAACACCAGAGCCCAAACGGGGCTAGGAAGTAGGCAATGGGGCGAACCACGCTTCCAACCTGATGGAGGCTCGGCATAACCATCCCAACGAGGTCAATGACGGCTTCCGTACCGTAGATGATGCCTACCGATGCGGTCACCCATGCAATGCGAATGCGCTGCTCGCCCGTCGACTGTCGTACGGTGACGATTGCGCAGAGCAATGAGAAAAGACAGCCGATTCCGACGAGGGCGGTACGTGCTTGTGGCGGTGGGGCCAATCCGAGCCACGCCTTATCCATCGCGATGAGCGTGAACACGACCCAGGCAGCCCCCGACGCGTACGCCAATGCGGCAAGCGCGCGCCTCACACTTGGATGTGGAAGCCGAAAAAGCATCGCGTACGTCGCAAGTAGCGCGGCCGAGAAGGTCGTAAGGCTCCCGAGCGCGTTGGCAGCGAGATCGACACCGATCCACGGCGTGTAGAATCCATTCTCTGCCTGAAGAAAAATGAAGCAGGGTAACAGCATCAGCAGCAACGCCAGCGTGCGAGCCTCCGCGCTATCGCCGCGCCGCCACACGAGGAGCGCGCCGAAGAGAACGAGCCACGTGAGCCCAGCATAGAAAAACCACTCGAGGTAGCCGACGGACGCAAAAGCCATCTTGAGCTTTCCCCCGGCTGGCCTCGCGATAAGTTGCACGATGCGTATGCCGGCACGAGAATCGACCGGTATGGCGAAGCGTTCTCCCGCGACGATCCCTTCGTGGAAACGATACCGCGCCGCGTTCGGAAGCCTCCCGAGATCGACAACCTGCCCGGTACGCAGTCCCTCATCGTACGCAACGGAGCCGCGCTCAACGGTTATCGTTGTCGCGGCTGGAGCGTATTGCACCCTCAGCCCGGTAACGCCGGCATTCGCCAAGAGCCACCCGTAATACACGGTGACGGCGAGCGAAAAGCAGAAGACGCCAAAAAGGAGTTTCCGCATCGCCTAACTCGTCGTCCGCACGCTCAAGGCCGAATCGACGCAGTGCTGGAGATGTTTGATGCTCTCGCGGATCGCGCGCAGCTCGTCGTGCAAGCCTTCCGCGGGCTTGCCATCCTTCATAGCAAGCACGTCGAGCGCGGCTCCGGCATCGTGAGCGAGCTGCGCGATCGCCTCGGATTCGTCGGGTGCATAGGACTCGCCCGAACGCTTCGGGCCGAGCACGAGCACGCCGACGAGCCGCCCTCGCGCGAGCATCGGATAGGCGAACTCGCCGACAATAACGCTCTGCACGTCGTGCAGGTCGAGTACCTTCTGCGTCGCGCGGAGGCGGACAATGGCCGGATCGTTCTCACTGACGCTTTGGCTGAAGTCGGTCCCTCGACTTCGCGCCTCCGGCGCGGAGCCTGTCCTGAGCGTAGCCTCCGTAGGAGGCGGAGTCGAAGGGCTCGGGATGACAAGGTCGTATCTGTCACCGCTGTCAAGGAGGACGCGCGCGCTGCTTGCGTCTGCGTGCTCTTCCAGCACGGCGACGATGCGCGAGAGCAGCACGCCGGGGTCGGTGATGTACGCCGCCTCGCGCGCGAGGGTACGGATCGCCTGCTCGTCTTCGTGCCGCTTCCTGAAGAACACGGCATCTAGCACGCGATCGACCCGCGCGTGAATCGCACGCACGGAAAGTCCCAGCGCGAGCGCGAGCGCCGCGCTAATCGCGAGATTGGTCGTGTGGCTTGCCGAGCTGAACCACGCGCTGAGCGCCCATTCGACGAGCACGAAGATGCCGACAACCACAACCGAGACGCCGGTGAAGACTACGGCGCGATTCAGAACGAAGCCGACGTCCAGCAGCCGCCGGTTGAGCAGCGCATACGTCATCCCAAGCGGTGCCACAAGGAGAGCAACGCGCGTCAGAGTGAACACGAGGTTTAGTCCTGCTCCCGAGGCAAACTGAGGAAGTAACGGCAGCGCATTGAACAGGAAGAACGCGACGTAGAAAAAGCCGAGCGTGGACGTCGTCCAAACAGCACGCTCTCGCTCTGCTCCCCGTGTAGCCATGATGGCACCAAAGACGCAGAGCAAGGGCAGTAGAAGCGTCAATAACGCCAGTACCTTTTGAACCACGACGAAGCCCGTCGGATCGAAAAGGTCGGTCCAATACACCCAGAACAGCAACGGCATGGTGCCTGTCGCGGCAAGTTCAAAGAGGTACGATAGCGAGGCGAGGACGCGTCGCGCCGTATCAGGCGGGCGTGCAAGCAGCATCGCGTACACTGCCAGCAGTGGAATCGAAGGCAGGTAACAGAGAAATCCGAGCAGATTCAGCGCTATTTGCGCCGTGACGTTTGGAAGACTGAGGTACGTCAACGATATCGCCGCCGGAACGAGAATGAGAAACAGACACAAGACGCGCCCCTCGGCGTTCCCGGGGCGCCGCCACGCAAGCAGCGCGGCAAAACCGAGCATCCAGAAGAGCCCCGCTTTCTCGAGCCACGAATCCCAGGGAACTCGACGGCGAGGAGGCGTGAAGCTAACGATGTGTTGTGCGCCGTTGCGCAAAACCGGCAGCGCTAACGCTCTTTCCGCCGGAATCCCATAGCGAATACCTGTGTACCAACGCATGCGCAGCGGCGGCGACAACGCATGCATATCAACCAGGTCGCCGTTGCGAATGCCCGCAATGGCAGCAGGGCCGTGGGGATCAACGTTCCCGATGCGATCGACGAAGGGTTTGCCGGAGGGAAGCCAGTCGAATCCAGCATCACCGACGACTTCGCTGTCCGACCAAACGTGCGCGAGAACCGAAAGAAGCGAGCATGCACACAGGCTCAGGAGAAGCCTGCGCCACGAAAGCGCGCTCATAGCTCGCTTCCCTCGTATGCTGCCTCGCTTAGTGAGGTACGGATCGCTGACGGCAAAGCTTCGATCGCGTCGTAC
>JASHOG010000043.1 GCA_030041225.1 Vulcanimicrobiota bacterium
GGCCGAAGAAGTCGAGCGCGCCCGCGTCGCCGTATGTGTCGGCGTAGATCGTCGCGTGCGCGCGGTCTCGCGAGGGCAGTGCGAAGTAGACGCGTGAGACGTCGCGCGCGAGGCGGTCCCAACCAAACTCCTCGGCAAAGACCGGCTGAATGAGATGCCTCGAGTGTGTGTAGGCGACGAGCGCGTCGATGGGGAGCGCCGGCAACGCCAGCGGTGCCGCGGCGATGCCTACGGCAACCGCAGCCGCGACGATCGCGGCGCGCACCGCAACAGCAAGGCTCTCCAGCAACACGCAGCCGATCGCGACGAGTGGGGCGTAGATCCCGACGGCGTAGTAGCCTTTCGCACCGAGCGCCATCGCGACGAGCAGCGTCAAAATCGCCGCCCAAGAGACGAAACGCAGATCGCGGAATCGCGCGATCCGAAACGGCGCGACGATACCGGCAATCCAGATCGGCGCCGTGAGCGGATTCGTGTAGAGAATCTGCTCGACGATGAACGCGAGAGCATTCGCGAAGAAACTGCGGTACTCGAGCGCAAGACCGCTTTCAAGCGCCGGCCGGTGCGCCGCGTCGCCGCGCAAGACTTCAATCACCGCCCAGCCGTGCGTCGCTTGCCACGCCAGATTCGGCGCGAGGAGCACGAGTGCGAGCGCAACGGCGGCCGGAAAACGCAGCGTCGCGAGGACGCGGCGTTGCGGCGTCAGGAGAAGTGCCGGCACGAGTGCCGCTGCCAGGATCGCGATCGAGTACTTTCCGTAGAGTCCGAATGCATAGACAAATGCGAGCGCGATCCACCACGTCCACGCGCCGCCGCTGCGAACGAGACGAATCGCGCAGTAGATCGCGAGCGTCCAGGAGAGGGGCTCGAACGAGGTCGTCGTGAGCGTGTTGCCGAGCAGAAGGTAAGCGGGAAGCAGGAGAACGAGAATGCCCGCGCTCCAACGTGCAAAAGCGCCGCCGCCCACCTCGCGCACGATTTCGATGGTAAGAAGAACCGTCAGCGCGGCGGCGATGATCGGCAGCGCGCGTAGCGCGATCAGCGCGTCGCCGAACGGCTGCGCGAGCCATGCGGCGAGGGCAACGAGCGGAGGCTGATCGACGTATCCCCACGCCAGGTGCTTCGAGCATTCGATGAAGTAGAGCTCGTCGCGGAAGTACCCGTACCGGCTCGCGGTCAGGCCGTGGAGCGCGAGTGCTGCGAATGCAAGAACGATACCGGCGCGCAGCGCCGCAGTCATGCGCGAGTCGCGATGCGTCGCGCGAACGCCCAGCAGAGCGGTGAGGCGACAACCGCGATCGCGAGATTGATCGCCAGAGCGTAGAGCGCGATGTACGCGGTAACACCGTGCCCGAAGAAGGTGAACGTAATATTCGGTGAGATGCCGGTACCGCCGAGTGCGGTGCTCGCCGCCATCGCCGTCGCAACGAGCATCGCGCAGAGCCAGCCGAGGAGAAGCGCCGCCGGGTGGAGCGCGCGCGTGTAGAGTCCGAGCACGAAGGCCGGAACGATCTGTACCATCCAGATGCCGCCGAGCAGCTGAAGGTTGATGGCGTACGCCGTCGGCACGAAGATGACGAAGCAGAGCGCGAACGCGCAGAGCGCGAGCGTGAGGAGCTTCGAGAGGTGTGCGTCGACGTGTCCGCGCCCGTGACGAAACTCGCTGAAGATGTTGCTCGCGAAGAGATTTGCCGAGCCGATCGCCATGATCGCCGCGGGGACGAGCGCGCCGATGACGATCGCCGCGAACGCGATGCCGGCGAGCCAATCGGGAAAGTACGCACCGAGGAGCGTAGGAATGATGCTGCTCGTATCTTTCGTCGTGATGTGCGCGGCGATCGCACAGTAGCCGAGGAGTGCGAGAAAGCCGAGCATGAGTGAGTAGATCGGCAGCAGCGACATATTCCGCTGCACGACCTCCTTGCTCTTCGCGGCGAGGATCGACGTGATCGAGTGAGGATAGAGAAAGAGCGCGAGACACGATCCGAAGGCGAGCGTCGCATAAGCAACCTGCACCTTCGGGACGAGCAGCGGCTTCGGCGCGACGGCGAAGATGTGTCCCCAGCCGCCGAGTTTCGCCGGAATGATGATGATCGCCGCGATCACCGTCACGTAGATGAGCGTGTCCTTGACGAACGCAATTGCCGCGGGGGCGCGCAACCCGCTCGTGAACGTGTATGCCGCGAGGAGCACGAACGCAACCGAGAGCGCGAGCTCGCCGTTCGAGATCGCGAACGCGCCGCCGAGGTGCATGAGCACCGCCTTCATGCCGACGAGCTGGAGCGCAATGTAGGGCAGCGATGCGAGCACGCCGGTCAGCGCAATCGCGACTTCGAGCGGACGGCTGCCGAAGCGATCGCGCACGAAGTCAGCCGAGGTCACGTAGCCGCGCTCGCGCGCGAGGGACCAAAAGCGTGAGAGCACGACGAAACCGTAAGGGTAGCCGATCGCCGCGTACGGCACCGCGTAGAAACCGAGCGCGCCCACACCGTAAACGAGCGCGGGAACGGCGATGAACGTGTACGCCGTGTAGATGTCGCCGCCGATCAGAAACCACGAGACGATCGTGCCGAAACGCCTGCCCCCCAGCGCCCACTCTTCCAGGTGGCGGAGGTTCGCGTTGCCCCAACGCGCGGCAACAAAACCCACCAGCGTCACGAGCACGACGAGGCCGGTGAAGATTCCGTCGCGCAGGGAGAGCATCAACGGCGCGCTCTCCCCAGGATCATGACGCAGCCGATGAGGATCGAGGTCACCGGTACCATGAGGAGCTGGTACCAATAGAAGAAGGGAAAGCCGAAGAGCCGCGGCTCTATACGGTTGTAGAGTGCGGGGTCGAGATACGCGAGGAACGGCACCAGCAAAAGCAGATAGCGTGCCCGAGCCATAGAGCAGGGCTACGCTCGTTTCTCCGGCGAACCTTCCTAAAGGTAGCTTCGCACTCGGAGAAAGAGAAAGGAGACCGCATTCGCATGGTCGGTCAACCTCCGAAGGATACACCCTTCGGCCTCGAGCCTAACATCGCCATGGGACTCGCCTATCTGCTGTCTTGGATCGGCGGCATCATCATGCTCGCCGGCGGTGGAACGAACAAAGCCGTTCGCTGGGCGGCGGCGCAGTCGATCGTCCTCGGCGTCGCCTATATCATCATTTTCGTCGTCCTGAACTTCTTGCTGGTACCGCTTTCCTTGTCGAGCCTCGGCCTGTACATGCTCATCCACGCGATCGTCTGGATCTCGTGGATTGCCGCGTGGCTCTGGACGACGATCACGGGCTTCATGGGCAAAGAAGTACGCGTCCCGTTGATCTCCAACCTCACCGAGAGCATCTTCAAGAGCTATCTCTCGGCCTAGGTTCTAGGGCGACCAGCCGGACGTGATGGGCGCTCCGGCGGCTAGGCCGTCCCACACGTTTGCGGGCATGAGCGCGCCGCTCGACGCGTTCTGGTAGACGACGTCGACGAGGGTCCCGTTCGCGACGCTCGTCGGCGCGAGCCCGCCCAGGTCACCGGCGCCGCTCTCGCTGCCGTCGAGCGTCGCGTCGAGTGCGCCGTCGGCGATCGCGTACGGTGGAACGAGCAGCGTGCGAAAGACGACGCTGCCGCTACGGCTCGCGACCGTCGCTCCCGACGCGTCGCGCACGACGGCGCTGATCGATGCAACGACGCGCCCCTCGCCGACGACATCATTCCCTTGGAGATAGGCGCCGCACCCGTCTGAAGGGCAGGATGCGGGTGCCGGTGTCGCCAGCGTGATGCTTGCGCTTGCCGTGAGTTCGCACGCGCTCGCCTCTCCGAGAACGCACGCCGGCGTCGGAGAGGGAAACGTAGCCGGCGGCGTACCGCCGGCCTGGAGCGCGGCTGCGATTGCGCTCTGCGCGAGTTGAGCCGCGCCCGCGAACGTGCCGCTTGCCGCGGCCGCGCCTTGCTCGTGCAGCGCGATGACCGCGAGCGCCGCCGCAGCCTGCAGCATCGTCTCGCCGAGCACTGCCGCAGCGAAGCAGAGAAAGAGCGTGCGCAGGAGCATGGGCTACGGCGCTCCCGTCGGCGCCGGCGCGAGTCCCGGCAGTGCGATCGAGGAGCCGGGCAACGGCGCGGGAGCGAGTAGCGTCGTTATGAGCGAGCGATTCTCCGCGGTGTTGTTCCATGTCGCCGCGGCGGTGATCGTGATCTGCATGCCGCCGCCCGGCAAGGGCGTGCTCTGGAGCTCCAGCGTGGCGGGAAGCGGCGAGCCGTTGGGAAGCGGCACGCTCGTTGCGACCGTCGCCGGGGCGAGCGTCGTTCCCTGGTACTTCACAATGTTACGAGCGATGCTCATCTCGCGCGCGAGCGCGCTGTCGAGTGCCTCGCGCGCCGGGTCGGGACCGAAGTGTGCGTTTGCCGCAACAAGGCCTGCCAGCACCGCACCGACGAGGATCGTCGCGATCGCCGTTGCGACGATCGCCTCGATCAGTGCCTGACCGCGTTCCGCCACAACCGGGAGAGTGCCCCAAACCGGTTCCAAGAGGGCATACCCTGCCGCCTGCGTATAAAGCGGGAACCGTGGCGATTGCAGTCTATCAGGGAGTCGACGGAGCATACTCGCAGCTCGTGCTCGAGCATTTTTTGCGCGAGCGCGGCATCACGGGCAACACCCTCGGCGTACGCACGTACCGCGATCTCGTCACCGCGCTCTCGTCGCTGCGGGCAGATCTCGGCGTTATTCCGATCGAGAACGCAATCGGCGGCACGGTACGCGAAGCCTACGACTTGATCGGCGAGTTCGAGCTCGCGCCGGTTGCCGAGATTCTCTGGCGAACCGATCACCGTCTTCTCGGTGTGCGCGGCGCGACGCTGCGCGACGTGCGCGAGGTGCTGGCGCATCCGCTCGTCATCGCGGAGTGCGGAAAGTTCCTGAGCGGTCTCGAGCAGGCGCGCGCGATTCCCTGCGAGGATACCGGCGTCGCGGCGCGTGAGGTTGCGCGCGGCGGAAGCCCGGAGATCGCCGCGCTTGCGCCGCCGTCGGCCGCCGCAATCTACGACCTCATCGAGCTCGCCGCGCACTGCTCCGACCATCCGCAGACGTACTCGCGCTTTCTGATCGTGCGTCCGAAGCATACCGCGCGCGGGGAGACGATCGATTTCGGCATCGGTGCGGCCCGGCGCAAGACGTCAATCATCTTCGCGGTCTCGGAGCGCACCGGTTCGCTCGCTCAGGCCCTCTCGATCCTCGCAAACGCGGGCATCAACGGCGATAAGCTCGAGTCGAAGCCGTATCTCGGCCATGGAACCGAGCGGATCTTCTATATCGATTTCGACGGCGACGTCACTGACCCGAACGTCGCGAAGGCGCTCGCGCAGATGCGCGGCGCCTGCGAGACGTTTACGGTGCTCGGAAGTTACGATGCACACGTCGGCGAGCCGGTCGGCGCGAGCGAGGTCACAGTGCGCCCCTCGCTCGAGCGCGCGCCGGAACGCCTCGCACCGGAGCCGATCGTCCCGCAGGTCGAAACGCCCTTTCCGCGTGTCGCGCGCGCGACGAAACCCGACGGCACCGTCCTGCGGATCGGCAACGTGCGTATCGGCGACGGCGAGTTCGTCATCATCGCCGGCCCTTGCTCGATCGAGTCACGCGAGCAGATCCTCGAGACCGCACGCGAGGTGCGCGCTCGCGGCGCGCTGATGCTACGCGGCGGCGCGTTCAAGCCGCGTACGAGTCCGTATGCCTTCCAAGGTTTGGGATGGGAGGGCATCGAGCTGCTCGCCGAGGCCGGGCGGGCGAGCGGCCTACCGACGGTGAGCGAGGTGATGACGATCGATCAGGTGACGCGCGTCGCCGAGCATATCGACGTGCTCCAAATCGGTGCGCGTAACATGCAGAACTTCGATCTCCTCAAAGCCGTAGGGCGAGCCGGCAGACCGGTGCTCTTGAAGCGCGGATTCTCCGCGACGATCGACGAGCTGCTCGCTGCCGCAGAGTATATTCTCTCGGAGGGAAACCCGAACGTCATGCTCTGTGAACGCGGCATTCGCACGTTCGAGCCGACGACGCGCAACACGCTCGATCTCTCCGCCGTTCCGGTGCTACGCGAGCGTTCGCACCTGCCGGTGCTCGTCGATCCGAGTCACGGCGTCGGTGTGCGGCGCTGGATTCGCCCGCTCTGCCGCGCCGCAAAGGCCGTCGGTGCACACGGGTTGCTCGTCGAGGTGCATCCGAATCCCACCGAGGCGAAGAGCGACAAAGAACAAGCGCTCACGTTCGACGATTTCAGTGCGATCGTTGCCGATCTCTCGCAGATTCCGATTGCCGACGCCGTGCTCGTGCGCGACTGATGGTTCGAGGCATTCGCGGAGCGATCACCGCCACGGCGGATGATCCGCACGCGATTTTAACTGCAACCAAGCGCCTTTTACGCGAGATGGTCGAGCGCAACGACGTCGAGGTCGAGGCGATTACGTCGGTTCTCTTCACGCTCACGCCGGACTTGCACGCAGCCTTTCCGGCGATGGGCGCGCGCGAGCTCGGCTGGACGGCCGTGCCGATGCTCCACGCCTGCGAGCTCGACGTCCCCGACGCTATGCCCCGTGTCATTCGCGTCCTGATGCACGTGAACACCGAGCGCGCGCAACCGGAGATCGAGCACGTCTACTTGGAGGACGCCGCCGCGCTGCGCCCTGACCTCCACAAAAGCTAGCGAAGGCCGGTCGCGCTACCAAAACGGATAATAATCGATCGTAAGGACGAGCATGCTGCTCACCGGTTTGCACTCTTTGAGTGCCGGCAGATACGTGCTTTCGCGGGCCACGCGCAGCGCGTACGTCGCTGCGTTGACCGGGACATCGTGGCTCAGCAGTTTCGCAGAGAGAAGCCTCCCAGACTGCGCAATGCGAACGCCGACGAGCACACTGACAACTGTCCCACTCGGGATAAACTCTACGCCCGGCCCTAGGTCGCCTGGGGATACGTAGAGAGCGCGCGCCGTTCGAGTGGGAGCCGGGCACGTTGTCGGCCGCGCGACCGCCTGCGTCACGGCTGCCAGAAGTAAGGCGTGCGGCAAGAATCCCATGCCCCTAGTATAACTCAGCCGGTGTGCCGGATAAAGGAGAACCGCGGTGCATCGGCATTTTGGGGACTGGGTTGATCGGTGCCTCGATCGGCATGCGCGCAAAGCGTACCGCGCATGTCCTCGGCTTCGATGCCGACGCAACGAACGCGGAGGAGGCGCTTAGGCGTGGTGCCATCGACGGGCTCGCGGCGCGCGACGAGCTCTACGAACGCTGCGACGTCGTCGTCATCGCGACGCCGCCGAACGCGACATGTGAGGAACTGCGCAGGCTCGCCGGCGTACAGTCTGCGTGCGAGCTCGTCATCGACGTTGCATCCGTGAAAGCGCCGATCGTCGAAGCAGCGCGCGGCGTGAGGAACTTCGTCGCGACGCACCCGCTCGCGGGTAGCGAAGGCAGCGGCCCCGCCTCGGCCTCCGGGAATCTGTTCGAGGGAAGAGGCTGGGCGTACGTGGCGAGCGGCGATGCGCAGCTCGACGCGACGGCTTGCGCCTTCATCGAGCGTCTTGGCGCTATGCCCTTCGCCTGTGATGCCGAGCGTCACGACCGCATGGTGGCGGTGACCTCACATCTTCCGCAGATCGTCGCATGGGCGTTGGCCGATCTCATGCGTGACGCCGGTGACGACTACGAGAAGTTCTGCGGCCCGGCGGGACGCGAGTTCCTGCGGCTCGCACGATCGCAGCCGGAACTATGGAAAGAGATCACGGAACTGAACGCGCCGGAGATCGTGCCCGCAACGCTCGCCCTGGAGCGCGCGTTGCGGGGCTGGATTAGTACGGCGGTGCCGGACAGGGACCGTTAGGAACGCACGCGACCGACTGGACTGCGGGTAAGGGCGTGATGCCGGCGCTCTCGTACGCGTCGAGCACACGCGTGACGTACACTTGAGTCTCCGGAAACGGCGGCACTCCGTGGTATTGTGCGACCGCATTCGGCCCGGCGTTATACGCCGCGACCGCAAGCCTGACGTTGTCCTTGAAACGCCCCAGCATCTGCGCTAGGTACGAGGCGCCGCATTCAACGTTCTCGCGTGGATCGAATGCGGACTGAAGATGACAAGCAGCCGCGGTTGCCGGCATGAGCTGCATGAGCCCCATCGCGCCGTCGCGCGAGATCGCACTCGGGTTTCCACCCGACTCCGCCTGCAGCATCGCGTAGAGAAGCGCAGGGGGTACGTTGTTGTCGCGAGCGGCTTGCGTGACGAGCGCGTGAAGCGTGGAGTCGTCCAGCGCACCCGCCGACGTCGACGGGATGTAGCCGTTGTCGTTATTGCAGCCTGCGAGCAGAGTGCCGAAGACGATGAAAGCGATGAGGCGCTTCATGGCCAGTACCCGTACTGTGCTTTGTGCCACTCCGCGAACTGTTGATCGGTGGGCCAGTAGCCGTACGTCCCATGGAACCAGGAATCGTAGACGGTACGCCGGTTCGCGATGAGTGCGTGCTGTTGGTTGGCGCGGCGAAGCCGATGCGTCAGCGCCGGAAGGCCGAAGCCGAGGATAAGCCCGCCGGCAACGACGGGGATCCCGCCGAGCGCAACGACTGTTGCACTCGCGACGGCGCGATTGCGCAGACGCGTCTTCGCGTCGGCGTGGGCGATGCCGGTGGTGCAAAAAGCGAGAGCGAGAATGAGCGCGAGATAACGAGTCATATGGGTTCTCACGAGTTAGGTATCGGTAACCCGGAGCGCCCGGAAGCCCTATAATCAGGCGGCCCGCGTCAAGAGTGCGTTAAGGTAGCGGAGGCCGGAGGTCCGGGGCGGCCGCTTGCGCGCTGCCGAGAGGGGACCTGTCGTCATCACCGATCGCGGCAAGCCTGCCTACGTCCTTATGAGGCACGAGCTGTATCGTCGGCTAACCGGGCGCGGGCCGAGTATGGCCGCGTTGCTCGCGGAGCCGAAGAGCGATCGTATCGAGTTTGACCCGCCGCGTTTGGGCGACGCCCCGGTTCGCCCCGGTTAGGATGTTTCTCCTCGACACGAACGTCATTTCCGAGCTGCGCAGACCGCACAAGGCACACCCGCAGGTTGTCGCGTGGGCGCAGGCCATCGCTCCCGAAGACATGTTCCTCTCGAGCATAAGCCTTCTGGAGTTGGAAACTGGAGCGCTGCTCCTGGCGCGGCGCGACGCCTCGCAAGGCCGGATCATACGACAATGGATCCAGAACCGCGTGCTGCCGGCGTTTATGGGCCGCGTCGTGGCGGTGGACACCGCGGTCGCGCTCCGTTGTGCCGCGTTGCACGTTCCAGACCCGAAACCGTATCGGGACTCTCTCATTGCAGCGACGGCTCTCGTCCACGGTCTGACCGTTGCCACGCGCAATAGCGCCGGCTTTGAGTCGATGCCCGTCAACGTCGTCAACCCGTGGATTTGACTGCCGGAATCGCCCCTGATATACTGCCCCAGGTCCCGGGCACGCGCAGCGTGGTCCAGCTTTTTCTGTGAACAAAATTTGCCGACGATTAACCAGCTAGTCCGAGCCGGTCGTGAAAAGACCGAGCGCAAGGTCAAGACCCGCGCCTTCCGTGTCATCCTCACGGGGCCGAAGCCGGGGCATCCTGACCTGCCCACGCGCAACTTCGAGGTGCGGGGGAACCCCCAGCGCCGCGGCGTCTGCACGCAAGTCAAGACCGTGACGCCCAAGAAGCCGAACTCGGCGCTCCGCAAAGTCGCCCGCGTCCGCCTCACCAACGGTGAGGAGGTGACGGCGTACATCCCGGGCATCGGCCACAACCTCCAGGAGCATTCGGTCGTGCTCGTCCGCGGCGGTCGCGTCAAGGACCTCCCCGGCGTGCGCTACCACATCATCCGCGGCACGCTCGATACCGCCGGAACGGCCAACCGCAAGCAAGGCCGCTCGAAGTACGGCGCGAAGCGCGAGAAGAAGAAGTAATGCCGAGAAAAGGCCCGGCGCCCAAGCGCCAGATTCTTCCCGATCCGCGCTACAACTCGCGCATCCTCGCGCGCTTCATCAATAAGGTGATGCTGCGCGGCAAGAAATCGACGGCGGAGCGCATCACCTACGGCGCGCTCGACATCATCGGTGAGAAAACCGGGCGCGATCCCTACGAGGTCTTCCAGCAGGCGCTCTCCAACGCGATGCCGCTCGTCGAGGTGCGCCCTCGCCGGGTCGGCGGCGCGACCTACCAGGTTCCGATGGAAGTTCGCCC
>JASHOG010000044.1 GCA_030041225.1 Vulcanimicrobiota bacterium
GGCATCGACCTTACGTTGATCCTCCAGGCCGTGGAGTCGACGCCAGAGGAGCGCTTTGATCGCGCGGTTCGCAGTAGGGAGAATCTCGAGACGCTAAGCGTCGTACGCAGAATCGCCGAAGGCAGACCCCCGACACAACCCTAGGACGAGCAGCCACCTAAGATAACGGTTGAACCAGCCGATGGTGCGCTCGAGCAGGAAAAAGCACTGGTGGCACGTAACAATCCAGGCTCGTATGGCTGCCATCTCTTACGCTGTCGTTCTCGAAGGCGAACCCGATGGGTCAGCCGTCAACGTTATTGTACCGGCCCTGCCGGAAGTTGCGACGTTTGGTCGCACGAGGGAAGAAGCTTTACGGATGGCTGAGGATGCGATCCGCCTTTCGATAGCGTATCGCAGGGACAACGGCTTAGAAATCCCACCAGGCGACGCTGATTTCACGCAGCTAGAGCGTATTTCCATACCGTTGCCCGCCGCATAGTTCCGTGCCATCGCTACCAGTCGTTACCGCACGGCAGCTCGTGCGAGCGCTGGAACGCGTTGGCTTTAGCCTCGAACGGCAGAGCGGATCGCACGCGATTTACGAACACACCGATGGCCGCTTCGCGAATATCCCGATTCACAGCGGCGACATTCCGCGCGGAACCCTGCGGAACATTTTAAAGACGGCGAAGCTTACAGTGGACGAGTTGAGGAAGCTGCTATAGATTCACTGACGACACAACCCCCGGACGAGTAGCTACCTGAGATAGCGGTCGAACCAGCCGACGGTGCGCTCGAGCACGTCGATTTGATTTGCCGGTTTACGCGGGCCGTGGCCTTCATCCGCATAGACGACGAGCGTCGAAGGAACACCGAGCGTCTTCATCGCGTGGTAGAACTCGAAGGCTTGCGGCGCGGGCACTTCTTCGTCGCGCTCCCCTTGGAGAATGAGCACGGGCGTGTGCGAGTGCAGGATGAACGTGATCGGCGAGCTCTTTGCGTAGACCGCGGGATCGTCGTAGACCGAGGCCCCGAAGAACGGAATCATCCACTGATCGATGTCGTTCTGTCCATAATACGAGAGCCAATCGACGACGCCGGCGCCTGCGACGATCGCTCCGAAGCGGCGCGTCTGCGTCTCGGCCCACATCGCCATATAGCCTCCGTAGCTCCAGCCGTACAGGCCTAGACGTTTCGGATCGACGTGGCCGGTGCCGATCGCGGCATCCATGCCCGTCACGTCGTCACGCCAGTCGCCGTAGCCGAAGTCTTTGATATTTGCGCGCGTGTATGCTTCGCCTTGGCCGAAACTTCCGCGCGGGTTCGGCTCGAAGACGAAGTAACCGTGGCTGGCGAGCGCCGCAATCGTCGTGTTCGCGTACGCGGGGAGACTCTCGGCGCTCGGGCCACCGTGGACGATCATGACGAGCGGATAACGGTTGTGCGGCTGAAATCCGAGCGGATAGATGAGCCAACCCTGTGGCCGATACGCACCGTCGCTCCACCGGATCGAGACGGCCTTGCTCAAGAAGCGCGGCGGTGCCGTCGTTCCGTGCGTCAACTGCACGGGATGCGCCGGCGAGCCGGCCCAAACGTCTGCTGGGCGCGTAAATGACGTGCGCACGAGCGCGATCCGAGAGCCGTTGGGCGTCGCGTCAAAACTATAGATGCTTTCCCCGCGATAGCCGATTGCCGACGTTGCGCCGTTCGCGGTGTTCAGGTGAACGATCATGAGCGAGCCGAGTGAATGCGCGAGCGTCAGCATCTGCGCTCGTCCCGTCCAATGCAGCGCCGAGAAAGAGACGCGCGTTCCGGGCGTGACGTCGCGCGCGCGACCCGTCGCCGCATTCACGAGATAGACGTCGCCGCCGACCGAGCCGAAATCACTCATGATGCCGCCGATGACGGCGATCGAGCGCCCGTCGGGCGACCACGCCGGCGCGTTGATCTGGAACGAGGGTCGAAAGAGATCGTGCGTCACGCCCGCCGTCGTCACGACGGCGAGACGCGCAATCCACCAGTTGTTATCGCCGTTGCCGTAGGCGTACGTGTAGGCGAGGCGTCGGGAGTCAGGAGCCCAGCCGTACTCATAGACGTACGCGTTCGACGGCGTGAGCTCGCGCAGCGTTCCGGTCGCCGCATCAACGATCGCGAGCCGTTGCTCGTCGATGACCGAGCCGATGACGCCGACTTGGCGCGCGCCGACCGAGGTCGCGCCGGAGGGGCGATGCGGGCGCGCGATGGAGAGCGCGGCGATAAAGCGCCCGTTCGGGGACCACCGCAACACCTGCACCGCCCCGGTGAGGTGCGTCAGCTGCCGCACGTTCGTGCCGTCCGCGTCGGCGAGGAAGAGCTGTTTCTGTTTCTTCGTCGGTGCATTGGAGATGAACGCGATCGTGCGTCCATCGGGCGACCACACCGGGTCGGATTCATCGTAGAATGTGTGTCCGTCGCCTGCGGTGAGGCGAACCGGAGCGTTCAAACCGCGCTGCACGTAGAGCGCGCTCTCCGGCATGGGATGCGCGAAGCCGCCGGGTCGCGTCGTTTCCTGCCAGGCAACCCCGCTACCGTCGGGCGAGATCGCAACTTGGCCGTATCCCGGCAGCGAGAAGAAGGCTTGCAAGAGGGTCGGCATCGAGGGCGGAGCTTGGGCGGCGCTCGACGCGCTCGCGCACGCCATTATTGCGATCGTCGCTGCAAAGAGAGTCCGCTTCATGTGTGTGCACTCCCGAAATGTTGGGCGATGAACTGAATCCAGTAATGTTCGACATCCGCCTGCCGCACGGGGTCGCTTGGGAAGTGTCCGTCGACCGGCCAGACGCGCAGCGTTGCGTCCTTGTGATTGTCACGAAGCGCGCGCCAATACATGGACGACGTTGCAAAGGGGTCGCGGTTGTCGCCGACGTCGGAGAGAATGAGCACCGGCGTCGTCACGTCGCTCACGTACGAGATCGCCGAGGCCGCTCGCCACTCCGCGGCGTTGTTTCCGACGAACGGCGATCCGTGGAAGAGGTCGACGTCGGCGAGGCTGTCGTCGGCGGTTCCATAGTCGGTGATCCAGTCATTGACCGAGGCGCCGGAAACCGCGGCCGCCCAGATGTGATATTTCGAGATCATCCACGCCGTCATGATGCCGCCGTACGACCAGCCGCAGACGGCGATGCGATGCGGATCGACGATGCCGCGCGCTCGCACGGCGTCGACGGCCGCCATGATATCGCGTCCCGGGCCCGCCTCCGGATCGTAGAGCACCGCACGCTGATACGTCAAGCCGAGGTTGTCGCTGCCGCGATAGTTGGGGTGCAGGACGATCCATCCGCGTGCCGCCATCACCTGGGCGTAGAAGTCGAAGGAGAGCATCGACGACGACGTCGGTCCGCCGTGAATGGAAACGACGAGCGGATACTGCTTGCCCGAGACGAAGTCCGGCGGCAAGTAGAGCACGCCGTCGCCGTCGATGCCGGTATTCGTTGGGAAGGTGATGCTCTGGGGAGTGCTCAGATCCAGCTGCGCGATTGCCTTGTTAACGTCAGTGAGTTGGGTGATCGCACCAACCGGCGAGCGGTAGTAGAGTTCCGGCGGACGCGTAGCGGCGGAGGCGACGAAGAGCATCGCATCATCGGGTCCGATGGCACCATCGAGGTCAGATTGGACGACGAGATCGCCGAGGTCGACGCGCTGCACGCCTCCGTTCAGCGCAGCGCGATACATCGCAAGCGTCGTATGATCGGGCGCGACCACGAAGAGACTTTGCGAATCGCGCGCCCAAGCGATCTGCGAGACCTGTCGATCGATCGGCGCCGAAATCTCCGTGCCGTCGCCGCCTGACGGCTGTGTCACGTATGCTTCGACGAGGTTGACCTGCGGATCGCCTGCGGCGTCGGCATAGGCGATGTGTGAGCCATCGGGCGACCAGAGCGCGCCGCTCTCCCAAGCGTCATGCGTTGTGAGGTAACGCATGTGACCCGTGGCGACGTCGATGAGCGCAACGTGTGAGTAGCTCTCATCGTTGAGGATCGGGTTCGGCGCGACGGTCACCGCGATCGTCTTCCCATCCGGTGCCCATGAGATCTGCGAACGCGCCTCACCTGAAACGACGCTCTGCGTGCCGAAGCTGAGCTCCCGCGCGGAGCCGCCCGAGGCCGAGATCACGAAGAGATGCACCGGCTCCGGGGCCTCGCGGTTCACAATCGGCTGCGTTGTGAAGATGAAGCTGTCGCGAAAACGGTCGGCACCTTTGCGCACCGGCTGCACGTCGCTCGCCGTGTACGCGATCTCGAGCGAGTCCGGCCGCCAGGCATATTGAATGACGCCTCCCTTCGCATCGGTGATCGGGCGTGCGTCGCCGCCGTCAAGCCGCATGACGAAAACCTGCGGCTTTGCGTCGGAGCCGCTCATAGCGATGAAGGCGATGCTCGAGCCGTTGGGCGAGAATGTTGGATCGGCAATCTGCTTGCGGTCGTACGTCAGCATCCGCTGCGCGTGCGTCGCGAGATCGATCATGACGAGCTCGGTGTCTCGCTCGTCGTCATTCCACAGGACATGCGTCTGAAGAAAAATAGCGCGCTTTCCGTCGGGAGAGATCGCCGGCGACGAGATGCCGACGAGGCTCTGAAAGTCGTCCTCGTCGATCGTTCGCGCGGCTCCGTGAACGTGCGTGGGTGCCACGAGGCACGCGGCGAGGAGCGCGCCAAGCGCGCGGGCTTTTGTATCGATCATTGAGCGGGACTCCAAAGCGGGTACGGAATGCTGCGCAGACGATTCACGACGAGCGCGAGAATCGTCACGCCGAGGACGGCGCTCATGAGAAAGCCGAAATCGACGAGCCTCGGCAGAATGCCGAGCGCGACGATGAGCGTCGTCGCACCGGCGGGCGGGTGTTCACATTTCGTGAGCAGCGAGATCCACGCGGTGAGTGCGAGCGCAATCGCCGCCGCGAAGACGCGATTCACGCCGATGTGGACGCCGAATGGCACTGCGAGAAGCCCCGTAACCGCAAGGGCAAAGTAGCCCGCTGCCGCGCCGATGAAGTGCCCGGCGACGACGTGGCGTGGGGACGAGTTACGGTCGAGCGGATTTGCGAAGAGCATGATCGCCGTGGGCCCGAGAGAAGGAAAGATGAAAGGACGCTGTGTCACGACGGCGGCGCACCCGATCGCGACCATCGCGACAAAGCACCATCCCGTGGCGGCCGCAATTCGACCGCTCAGGAGCGTCTCGCGCATGCCGGTACTCTAGCACGCCGGAGCGCGGCCATCCTTCGCCGAACGCGTGCGCAATGACGATGAGGCGATTCGCGGTACTCTGCATGACGCTCGTGCTCGTTCTCTCGTGCGGTGTCGCGCGAGCGGCAAGGGGCGACGCCGTATATACGCGTCCGGGCCGCCTGATCGGCGCCGGTAACGGTGTTCGACTGAACTTCTACTGCATGGGCAAAGGCAGCCCGACGGTCATCTTCGATGCGGGTTGGGAGGACTGGTCGCCGTCATGGGTGCTGATTCAGCCCGTCATCGCGCGCTATACGCGGACATGCACGTACGATCGCGCGGGGAGCGGCTTCAGCACCGCGGGGCCAATGCCGCGCACGAGCGTCGAAATCGCGCGCGAGCTGCACGCCGCGCTTCACGCCGGGGGAATCGCCGGGCCGTATCTGCTCGTTGGGCACTCTTTCGGCAGCTACAACATCCGAGCGTTTGCGGACTTGTACATGCCCGAGGTCTATGGCATGGCGCTCGTTGACGGCGAGTCCGGTGACCTCGTCTCGGCAAAGGAGGAAGCCCAGAACCGCCAGACCTTCACGAAGACCGTCGCCGGACTGGCGGCATGCCGGAGCGCCGTTGCGGCGCACCGCCCGCTACCGTCGATTCCGGCAATGGGGCATTCATATACGCCGCCCCCGCACGAGCCGTGCTCGCACCAGTTCTTCCGTGGTCTGCCGATGCCCGAGTGGTCGGCGCAGCTCAACGCCGTCGTGCTGCACATCGCGAGCTCGCGCGTCCCGCTCTACGACGCGGTGATCTCCGAGATGCAGCAGATGCCGGCGGACGCACGGTGGCTCGTCGCTCATCGCCGCTCCTTCGGCGATCGCCCGATCGTCGTGCTCACGGCACAGAATCACTCGTACGATACCGCGCGCACGCCGCTCGCGCTCCATCGTGCGCATCTCCGTGTCGAGCAGCAACGGGCACAGACGCAGCGTAAGTATCTTTTGCTCTCAACCGACGCGAAACAGATCTTCGCGATGAACAGTGGGCACTACATCCAGCTCGACGACCCGCAGCTCGTCATCATCGCGATCCGCAGCGAGCTACGGTTGTAGGCACAGCGCCGGTCATCCTAAGCGAAGCGCGATGCTTGTCATCCTGAGCGAAGTCGAAGGACCGGAACAAAACCCTGTGGTGGTCCCTCGACTTCGCGCCTCCGGCGCTCGCTCGGGATGACAAGGGGTTGTCTCTAGCAGTTCGTCTGTCGGTGACCCGGCTTTGTGC
This sequence comes from Vulcanimicrobiota bacterium, assembly GCA_030041225.1. Taxonomy (GTDB): domain Bacteria; phylum Vulcanimicrobiota; class Vulcanimicrobiia; order Vulcanimicrobiales; family Vulcanimicrobiaceae; genus Tyrphobacter. The sequence continues at coordinate 6,471 of JASHOG010000044.1, forward strand.
AAACGACTCGTCGCGCAATGATCGCCAAGACCGCAAGATTCGTGACGCAAATGCATCGTCGTCGCTATGATGTTTGTGCGGCCGGTTGCACGAGGCGGTCGTAGATCCAGAGTAACAACGTCGTCAGCACGCCGATGCAGGTGATCGTAACCCAGACGAGCGCCGGGGCGTGCGCGACACTAGCGAAGTATTGCAAGATCACGCCGCCGAGCCATCCGCCGACGAGCGAGCCGATACCGATCGGCAGGAACGCGAAGCCCATGTACGTTCCTTGTTTGTCGGCGGGCGCGAGTCGCGAGATATACTCATAGTAACGCGGCGAGAGCGTGATCTCACCGACTGCGACCAGGACTAAGCTCAAGACCGCAGCGATGACGGTCGGCTTGCCCGCGAGAATAAGCCAGCCGATGGGCGTGATGAGCGAGCCGAGAACGATTGCGTGAAACGGAAGAAGTTTGCGAGTGAGCGCGTTCACCGCGATCGTGAAGAGAATGACGATGAGCGGATCGGTGATGAGAATCATCGCGGTGTTGGCATTCGGATCGACGTAATCGTGAATGTATATCGGCAGAATCAAGAACTGCTGCCAATAGACGATCCAGTAGCCTGAGAAGATCGCGAGAAAGAGCACGAAGCGACCGTTTGAGAGAACGATGAGGAGATTGCGACCGGCCTGCGCAAGCGAGGCAGTCGACTCCGCGCGACCGGCGTGCGGCTCCTTGAATAGAAGCAACACGGTGAAGAACATGAGAAAGACACTGAGCGCCGCGAGCAGGAAGACGTCTTGCGGCGGCAGGC
>JASHOG010000045.1 GCA_030041225.1 Vulcanimicrobiota bacterium
CGGTGACGGGACACGCGGTGAACTCGAGAGGGCAGCCCATCACGTTTGTCTTGCGCGGACAGCAATGGACGATTGCGGAGGAAGAAGGCGTCGAGACACCGGCGCAGGCGGAGGGAAACTTTCTCCTCAAGCCATTCGCCGCCGGCGGTTTCGGCGGCTACCTCGTTGGCTTCGGGCTCATCGACGCCGGTGAGTCAGTGCTCACCGGGCTGGCCCCGTCGCTGGGCTTGCGCCCGCTCGACGAACTCTCGCGCCGCGCGATCATGACGAATAACATCAGCGACCATCTCCAAGGCGCGGACTCATGGTTGCCGGTCTTCACCATCGCTCGAAACGTCAACGCGATCGTGCAATCATGCGAGTCGCTCGCTGCAGAGAGCTGGACCTACGATCCCGCGATCCCCAAGATCTTCATCGCTCGCGCGCCGAAGCGCTGCGCGACGATCTGGCCGTGAGCTGAAGGGTGCGGACGATTTCGCTGACGACCTGCGGATGGCGCGCGATTACTTGAAGGAGAAGACGCGCCGGCCGGTCCGGAATGGCTTTGCCTTGCTCCCATTGCTGAACGGTTCGAGTGCTTAGGTCGAAGCGTTTTGCGAAACCCGCCTGAGAAAGTTTAAGCTTCGTCCGAATGGCCTTGACGTTCGGCACTGGAATGTTGCATACGATGCGCGTGTGATACGATCCCGCCTCGAGCCCAAGCTTTTGTCGCTCGGTCCGAGCTACGCGGTTGATCGCGTCCCTAGTTTGCGCATTGAGCCTTTTCCAGTCAACGTGGCTCTTCCGCCGTCGGTTGGCCACAAAACGTGATGTATTTTTTGACTTCCTCGTCATCAGATTGCCATGCGCTAATTATTCGCTTGCGCGAGCGCCTCGTGGTATAGACAACCGTGAAGAACTTCGTGTCGATTATGCCAACGCATTTGTTACGCTCCTCCTCGTGACCGCGATCGTCGATCTCCTCGTAGTAAAAATCGGACTCGAATAGAAGGCTCGCAAAGGCGAAGTCAAATCCTTTCTCTCGGAAGCAGCGAGCGCTTTTGGCCAGATCCCACTCAAAGCGATCGTCCCGGTAATCCGACACCCTTCCCGAGCATATACGTTGTTAACGTATGTTGTCAAGCGGAGGACGCAACTCGTGGGGGCGCTATCAAAGGAAGAGCTTCGCTGACTGTGCGTTTACTCTTCGCCGTCGTAGTAGTCGAGCGGCTCGCCACGCATGAGCCGGCGTTCGGGACTGCGCACCAGCCACTTGTTGCTATCGGGGTAATGGCATGAGTCGTCGATTGGATTGTCGGCGATCACGTAATAGACGAGGTCGTCGCCTGCGTCGTTGACGAGCTGATGGGCCTCCCCCGGTTTGAAGATGAACGCGTCGCCCGCTTCGATCGGTGTCTCGCCGCTCTCGTCGCGAACGTGGCCGGTTCCGGAGACGATATGATAGAACTCCCACTGCGCGCCGTGGGAGTGGTACGGAAAGGCCGCCTTTCCGGGCAAAATCCGCTGGATCTCGACATCGAACGGATGACGCTTCAGCAGATCTGTCGAAGCGTCATCGCGGCCCAGCGCGACGGAAACGTGGAGACGCTGCAACGCGAACGTGCCTTTTGGTGAGATGCGCTCTTCGGGCGGCATGCGCCGCGTGTTTACCTTGTTCACGTGACGCGTTTTGCGCGACGGCCTCTGCGATCCTGTAGGGCCCCGGGGTCCGATAAAGGGGCCTTAATCTCGTCTTAGCATGCCCCGTGCATCATGGGGCCGGAGGTATTTTCATGCGTAAGCCCGTTGCGGCATTATTCATTGCGATCTTTCTCGTCACCGCGCCGGCCCTTGCGGCGACGCGACTGCTCGAGACCGGCTCCTCGCTGCTCTATCCTTTGATGAACCTGTGGGTGGCTGCGTACCAAGCGCACCACGGCGACGTGGAGATCACGACGCAGAGCACGGGCAGCGGCACCGGCATCTCGCAGGCGATCGCCGGCGTCGCGCAGATCGGCGCCTCGGACGCGTACATGCCCGACGCAAAAATGCACGACACGCCGATGCTGAACATCCCCCTCGCGATCTCGGCTCAGCAGGTGAACTACAATATCCCCGGCTTGAGCGGGCATTTGAACCTCTCCGGTCCGGTTCTCGCCGCGATCTATAGCGGTCAGATCACCTATTGGGACGACCCTCGAATCAAAGAGATCAATCACGAACTCGGGCGCGAGCTGCCGCACGCGACGATCGTGCCGATCCACCGCTCGGACGGCTCGGGCGACACGTTCATCTTCTCACAGTACCTCAGCAAGTCGACGCCCGCGTGGAGCTCCGGAGCGGGTTACGGCACGACCATCAGTTGGCCCGCCGTAGCGACCGCGGTCGGCGCGCAGGGCAATGCAGGCATGGTGCAGACGTGCTCCGCGACGCGCTACTGTATCGCGTACATCGGCATCTCGTACATCAATGAGACCGACCACGCCGGGCTCGGTTACGCGGCGCTCGAGAACCGTGACGGCCGCTTCGTCCTCCCCACCACGACGACGATCTCGGCGGCGGCGCACGAGCTGGACGCGCAGACACCGCCGGACGAACGCATCTCGCTCATCTTTGCTCCCGGCGAAGACTCGTATCCGATCATCAACTATGAGTATGCGATCGTGAAGCCGGATCAGCCTGATGCCGCGACACGTGACGCGCTCAAGGCCTTCCTCGACTGGGCGCTCTCACCCGACGGCGGGCAGATGGCGAGCTTCCTGGATCAGGTGCACTTCCTTCCCCTGCCTGAAGGCGTCTCTCGCCTCTCCAGGGGCCAGGTAGCGAGGATTCACTAGCGAAGGCACCGCCTCGCATGCTCGGAGCCAGGCCTGCCATGATGCAGCGCGTCCGGACGCAGCCGTTCTTGCGACTTGCTACCGGCGCGCTCGCGGTGGCGAGCTTCGCGCTCATCTTCTTGATGCTGCTCTTCCTCCTTGCGTACGCCTATCCGGCGATACGCTTCAACGGCATCGGATTTCTCACGTCGTTGACGTGGAACATCGGGAATCAGTACGCCTCCGGAACGGTGACGCGCGGCGGATTCACCGGACAGGTGGGGGCGTCGTTCGGCGCTCTCGTCTTCATCTGTGGGACGGTGCTCTCGTCGTTTCTTGCGATGATCGCGGCGGTACCGTTCTCGTTGCTGGTTGCGATCGCAATCGTCTATCGCGTTCCCCCGTTCCTGAAGCCGCTCACGAACGCCGTCGTCGAGCTCATGGCGGGCGTTCCGTCCGTGATCTACGGTCTTTGGGGCATGATCGTGCTCGTGCCGTTCATCGGCAACAAACTTTCGCCGTCGGGGAACGGAAACGGTTTGCTCGCGGCGACGATCATTCTCGCGCTCATGGTCGTGCCGATCATGGTCGCGACGACGCGGGACGTCGTACAAGCTCAGTCGACGGCGATCTACGAAGCCTCGATGGCGCTCGGCTCGACGTCGTGGCAAGCGGTCACCAGAGCCGTGCTCCCGAGTGTCCGCAACGGGATTGCGGGATCGGTTCTCCTCGCGTTCGGGCGCGCGCTCGGCGAGACGATGGCGGTTCTGATGGTGTGCGGCGCCGCGATCAACACGCTGCCGCAGAGCATCTTCTCGCCGATCAACACCATTGCCGCGGTAATCGTCTCGCAGCTCGAATCGGCGTTGACCGACGCGAGCGGAATGGCGCAGCGATCGCTCGGTGAGCTCGCGCTCGCGCTCTTCCTCATCACGCTGATCGTCAACGGCGTTGCGCGCGTCATTTTACGGGGCGGCGACCGTACTTCGATGGTCGCATGAGCGCGCGGGCGATCAGCCGGCTGAGCTCGCACCTCTGGTGGGGCGTGAGCATCGGGGCACTCGGCGTCATCATCGCGGTGCTGCTGGCGATCTTCGTGTTCGTCTTCGCGCACGGCGTAGCGGCGTTGCGTCCGCAGCTGTTTACCACGGTGACGACCGGGATCGCGGGCGGTCTCGAGAACGCAATCGCCGGGACGTTGCTCCTCGTTTCGATCGGCATCGTGCTCGCCGCGATCGTCGGCATCGGCACGGCACTCTGGGTCGTCGAGTATGCACCGGTCTGGGCCGCGCGTGCGGTACGCTACATGATCGACGTACTTGCCGGAGTGCCGTCGATCGTCGTCGGATACTTTCTCTACGTTGCGCTCGTGGAGGGGCTCGGATGGGGCTTCTCGTTGATCGCGGGAGCATTCTCGCTCGCGATCTTCGTGCTCCCTTACGTCGAGCGCGCCGCGGACATCGCCTTGACGAGCGTCCCGACGCACTTGCGCGAGGGATCGGTGGCGCTCGGCGCGCGTCAGGCGGTGACGATCTTCTCGATCGACCTCCCCTACGCGATGCCCGGAATCCTGACGGGCCTGCTCGTTGCGGTCGGCATCGGCTTGGGCGAGACCGCGCCGCTCATCTACACCGCGGGCTGGTCGAACTATATGCCGACGCTGGCGCCGACGCACTCGCCGGTCGGTTATCTCACCTACGTGGTGTGGACCTACATCAGTCAGCCCTTCGCGGCCTCGCATGCGCTGGCGTACGCGGCCGCGACGCTGCTCATGCTCTTCGTCTTCGCGACGAACCTCTTCGCTCGCAGCTTCGTCGAGTACCGGTACAACCGCGGCCGCCGCTAAGCCGGATAGGCAAAGCCGTCGAGGTCGAGCTCGCGCTCGATCTGGATATCTTCGAGAAACCGGCGATCGTGCGAAACGGCGACGATCGCACCGCGATAACTGAGCAGAACCTCGATGAGATGTTCCGTGCTCGAGATGTCCAGATTGTTCGTCGGCTCATCGAGGAGAAGCAACTGCGGCGGTTGTGGCTGGTAGAGCAGGAGCGCGAGCGCTGCGCGTACCCGCTCGCCGCCGCTGAGATGACCAATCTTTTGCAGAGCGCGCTCCTGTTCGAAGAGCAGCCGTCCAAGCCGAATCCGCCGCTCGTCTTCCCGGAGTTGTGGTGCAGCCTCGCGCATGGCGTCCACAAGCGGAAGATCGTCGTCAAGCAGTGCAAGATGCTGATCGAGATAGACGGCGCACACCCCTACGTGCACCGATCCTTCGATCGTCGCTGATTCGAGGGGTTCGCCGGCAAGAGTGCGCAGCAGCGAGGTCTTTCCCGATCCGTTGCGCCCGGCGACTGCGATGCGCGCAGGGCCCATGAGCTCGAGGTCGATCTCCCGTGCCCACAGCCGATCTCCGCCGGCGAACGTCACGTTCAGTCCGGCGCAGCGGAGAACGCGTTTCTTGGTTGGGACCAGCGTCTCGGGGAGATCGAGCACGATCGCGCGCTCGTCACGTCGCAACGCTCGCGCGACACGGAGCCGCTCTTCCGCCCGGCGGGCCCGGTCGGCGTGCGTGCCGGCGCTTTTTGCCGCGGTAACCTGTGCGCCGCGCTCCATCGCACCGCGCGCCACCTTCGGGATGTTCAGCCGCTTCGCGCGCTTCTTACCGTGTTCTGTCGCGCGACTCGTGCGCTCGAGTGCGAGGGCCTGGTCGCGCCGCTCGCGATCGAGGCGATTTTGAGCCGAGCGGATGGTCAGCTCAGCCGCGGCTTCCTCGAGCCGCCGCCGTTCCAGATACAGGTCGTATCCGCCACCGTACGATCGCAACCCGAGGGAGCTGAGCTCAAAGATATGCTCGACGCGCCCAAGCAGCTCCCGATCGTGGCTCGCGACGATCGCGCCGCCGCGCCAGCGATCGAGAAGCGCAAATAGTGCCGCACGGCCCTCTCGGTCGAGATGATTCGTCGGTTCGTCGAGGAGAAGCCAGACCGGGTCTCCTGCAAGGAGTTGCGCGAGCCGCGCACGCATCTGCTCGCCGCCGCTAAGCGGTTCGCCCGCGCCGGTGTCCTCGCGCTGTGGGAGATACGCGGTAGAACCCGTCACACGCAACTCGCCGCCGCTCGGCTCGAGCTCCCGAGTAATCAGGCGGAGAAGCGTCGTCTTCCCGGTGCCGTTCGGGCCGATGAGACCATACCGCGCGAGCGGCGCGCTAAACGTGAGACCCTCGAATAGGACGCTGCCATCCGGGTGAACGTAGCGTAATCTATTGGCGACTATTGCGGGACGACGCCCGCGCAATGATGACATGATGAACGACGGTTCCTCGAGCGAAAGAAGGGGCTCGGCTAAGCGAGGGCGTTCCTATCTCATGTCGGGGAGAGCATAGATGCATGACCGGGGCCCTGTCAAGCGCGAGCGACGCCTCCTGGCGAGGGATGACAAGGGGGTGGCCGGGGAGAAACGGTAGCTGGCGAGCGCCATGCCGAATGTCTTCGTAAGCTACTCGCATAAGGACAAAGACTACCCGTCGTACGGTTCGATCGGGTGGGTTGAGTGTTTTTACAAGGCGTTACGCGCGAGGCTGAATCAACTGCGTCCCGAGAGCGACGTCTGGCGCGACGAGAGCGGCGGCCTCAGCGGCGCTTCCGTGCTGACGCCGACGATCAGTCAAGCGCTCTCGAGTTGCGGTGTGCTCGTCATCATCGTCTCACCGGCCTACTTGAGCTCAGAGTGGTGCGCAAAGGAGCTGCGCTTCTTCATGGATGCCGCTGCCAAAGACGGCGGGCTCACCATCGCCACGGAGAAACGCGGTTATCTCTCGCGCGTCGTCAAGGTGGTGAAGGTTCCTGTTTCGCTCAACGCCTTTCAGAACGTTGCGCCCGAGCTTGCCGACGGCATCGGCCACGAGTTCTACCAAGAGGACGCTAAAGGAACACCGATCGAGCTTGCGCCGCCGCAAGAGGGATACATCGGTGAAGAGTTCAGCGCCGCGGTGAACGACCTTGCGTGGGACATCTACTATATTCTGGACGCGCTCGACAAGGGCAAAGGAGCGAAGATTGCGCAGGGCGCGGCGCAGGCGACGATCTATCTCGCCGAGACGACCTCGGACCTCGACGACTCGCGGCGCCGCCTCCGTCAGGAGCTCGAGCAGTTCGGCTGCAGCGTCGTTCCCGCGACGCAGCGCTTTCCCGGACCGGAGTACGCAACGCAGGTGCAACAGGACCTCGCAAACGCTCGGCTCTCGATCCACATGGTCGGCGACTCGTACGGCATGATTCCCGAACGTGCGAGCGAGTCGATCGTCGAGATGCAGTACCGCCTTGCGGGAGAGGAGCGCGCGCGGCGGCCGGAGCTCACGCGTATGGTCTGGATGCCTCCCGGCGTCGAGCCCGCAGAGGACCGGCAGCGCACCTTTGTTGCATCGCTGCACGACGATCCGAATCTCGTGGTGGCGCCGCTCGAAGAGTTCAAGACCCTCGTGCACGACGCGTTGAAGCCGAAAGAGGAGCCGAAACCGGAGGCGGCGGGCGACGGCGTTCCCAAGAGCGTGTACTTGATCTTCGACATGCCCGATGAGCAGACCACGAAGGCGCTCGACGATTGGCTTTTCGAGCGCGGCTTCGAGGTGCTCAAGCGCACCGGCGAGACGAGCTCGGAGAAACAGCTTGCGTTGCACAAAGAGTTTCTCGAGGCGAGCGACGGCGTCTTGATCTACTACGGCCATACAACGAGCGAATGGCTGCAGATGAACCTCATCAAGCTCAACAAGTTCTTCGCGACGAGCGATAAACCCAAACCGCCCTCCGCCGTCGTGCTCGCGGACCCCAAGAGCCCCGATAAGGAGGGTTTCCGCAGCCACCTCGTGAGCGTGATCCCGGGCTTCGGCGGCTTTGCTCCCGACCGACTCGAAGGTTTCGTCAAAGACCTCGAAGCGACGCCGGCGTGAACCCGTCGTTCAACCCGTTCCCGGGACTGCGTCCCTTCGAGGACCGCCCGGATGACATTTCGATCTTCTTCGGGCGCGACGATCAGGTCGATGAGCTGCTTTCGCGCTTACAGCAGCGGCGCTTCGTCGGCGTCGTCGGTCAGTCGGGGTGCGGAAAGTCCTCGCTCGTTCGCGCGGGTCTGCTGCCCGCATTGCACGCCGGGTTCATGGCGGGCGCAGGGTCGCGCTGGCGCACGGCGATCATGCGTCCGGGGAGCGCGCCGATCGAGAGCTTGGCGCGCGCACTCGAGAGCGCGCGCGTGCTCGAAGGTGTCGCCGATGAGGAGCCGCTGCGCATCGGTCTCACGACGGCGGTGCTCAAAGGCGGTGCGCGCGGTTTGAGCGAGGTCGCGCGCAACGCGCACCTTGCGGCGGACGAAAACATTCTCATCGTCGTCGATCAGTTCGAGGAGCTGTTCCGCTTTCGGTACAGTGTCGGCTCTGCATACGTCTCGGACGAAGCGGCCGCGTTCGTCAAGCTCTTGCTAGCGGCCGCTTCCGATCGCGACGTGTCGGTGTACGTGCTCATCACGATGCGCTCGGATTTCATCGGCGACTGTGCGCAGTTCCGAGATCTGCCAGAGAGGCTCAACGAGGGGCTCTTTCTCGTTCCGCGCTTGACGCGCGAGCAGCTTCGCGAGGCGATCGCTGGGCCGGTCGGCGTCGCAGGCGCGACGATCTCGCCGCGACTGGTAAATCGGCTCTTGAACGAGATCGGCGACGACCCCGATCAGCTCCCCGTGCTCCAGCACGCATTGATGCGCACCTGGACGTTCTGGGAAAGCGCGGGAGATCGCAAGCGCCCGATCGACGTGGATGACTACGAGGCGACGGGAGGTTTGACGGAGGCGCTCTCGCGTCACGGGGACGAGATCCTCGCTTCCCTTGGGAGCGATCGCCTTCGCGCCATCAGCGAACGAGCATTCAAAGCCCTGACGGAGCTCGGCAGCGATAACCGCGGCGTTCGCCGCCCGACGGCGTTTGCGACGCTCTGCGCCGTCGCCGGTGCGAGCGAGAGCGAGCTGCAGAAGGTGCTCGCCGCATTCCGCGCACCCGGCGTTTCCTTCTTGATGCCGCCGGCGGACGTCGTGCTCGAGGGGCAGAGCGTCGTCGATCTGACGCACGAAGCGCTCATGCGCAACTGGGCGCGCCTGCGAGCGTGGGTCGAAGAAGAGGCCGAATCGGCGAAACTCTACCGGAGGCTGTGCGATCACGCCGAGCTCTACGCGCAGGGTAAAGGTATGCTGCTCGCCGACCCGCTGCTCTCATTCGCGGAGGAGTGGCGTGAGAAGACGCGTCCGAGCGATGCGTGGGCGCAGCGTTACGGCGGAGAGCTCGCGCTCGTCGGTGCGCTGATCGAGGAAAGCCGCGTCGCCGCGAATGCCGAGCTCAAGAGAAAGGAAAGGGCGGCACAGCGCACGCGGATTCTCGCTGCGACGATGAGCGTGGTGGCGATCTTCGCGATCGTCGCCGCGATCTCGGCCGTCGGTTTCGCGGCGCGCGCCCGCACCGCGGAAGCCAAGGCGAATCACGAGGCTGCGATCGCGAAGGGCGCCGCTGCGATCGCGCAAGAGCAGACGCAGAGGGCAAAGATTGCGGCTCGAGATGCGCAGCGCTACGCGCACGGGATGGTCCTCGCGCGCAGGCAAGCCGAAATCGCGCTACGGCAGACGCAAGTTGCGCTGCAAGAACTACGCTCGTCGATAGACGAGGTACAGCAAGCGCGGCAAGTTGCGCGCAATCAGGCCGGCTCGGCGGAGCTCGTCGAGGTTGACCGCGGCATGTACAACAATGACTACGACAACCGTGTCGCAGGGTTGCTCGGCGCGGATGCCTACGCCTCGAACCCATCCGGCTATACGAGCTCGGTGCTCTTGACGGCGGCATGGACGAACGACGCCCTCGGCCGCGTCGCACTACCGCCGTGGGATGTAGGCGCCGTTGCGAATCACGGGCACACGATCGTCGTCCTGTCGGGTCAACGCCAACACACGTATGGCGAACCGGTGACGGGTTCGCTTGTGACCATCGATGCGGCGACGCTCGTCGTCATGGGGCGAACGCCCGGGGTGCGCGCCTCGCAGATGTGCGGGTTCGACGGCGCCCCGGAGATCGCGCTTGCAGACGGCGAGCGTATCGGGCTCTATGCCGTCGATGACGAGGGCCGAGCTTCGCTCGCGTCCTCGATTCCGGCGAGAAACGTGCGCGCGCTCGCGTGCTTACCGCAGACCGGGCGCGTCGCGTACGTCGACGGCTCGAATGAGCTGCGCGTCGCGAGTTTCGGTAGGGCGCCGATTGCGATCGGCAACGCCGCCGCAGGAGCCGACGGCATGACGCTCTCGCCGTCGGGGCGTCTTGCCGCGGTTACGACGAGCGACGGCGACGTCGGCATCTACGACCTCTCCGCCGGACGCCGGATCGCGCAGCAGCGGCTTCTGACGAATGTTGCCGGCGACTGTTCGGCGATCGCGGGCTGCGGCGGCGCCGTTGCCTTCAGTGCGAATGCAAAGGAGCTCGCGTGGTACGATGCGGGAGCGATCCACACTGCGGCGATCGGTGCGAGCACGGCGACGGACGACACCTACCCGTGCGCGAAGGCATCGGACTGCAGCCATCCCTCGCTCCTCGAGTTCCAGAGAGATGCGACGTACCCGGTGATGGTTGCCGACGGCGGCGTCATCGCGTACTACGTGAGCGATAAAAAGTACGAACTGGAATATAACGATCTCGCCGGTGCCCAGCGCCGCGCCGTGCTCGACCCCGAGTTCAACATGTACGTCACGCCGTATGACCCGGGCACCGCAGGTCAGCCGAATCCGTTCAACGGCGGGCTGGCGGCCCAATCGTTCTCGCAGGTGCAAGGGCCGCTTCTCGGCACGGTGCCGGGACCGCAGCCGCAATGGAGCGCAAGCCACGGCTTGAGCGCTGACAAGGTCTTCATTCCCGGAACGACCGGCTTCATCACGCTCGACCTCGACCATCTGCGCCAGAGCTTCAGCGAGACGGTCCGCATCAGTTATCACGTGCGCGTTACCGACAGTGGCGACGGGCAACACGCGGTCGCGTTCAATATGCTCACGGGAGATGTGGAGATCCTCGACTTCCATTCGGGTGCTCCAAGCGTGATCGGGCACTTCACAACCGCAGCGGTTCCCGTGACGAACGACAGGAACCAGTACTACATCTACTCCGTCCAGTCTGCGTACGATCCGCAAACGCACATCGTGACGATGCTGCACTTCGGTGCGCGCCCGAATAATCTTTGGGGAAGCTTCACGCTGCGACGCTATAGCCTACAAGGGAAGATCCTGCAGACCGTCACTCGCGCGCAGCTGCTCTCGCACGTCGGCGTGCCGCTCGCGAAGCTGACTAACCTCATCCTGAGCGACCGCGGAAACTACGTGACGGCGAAGGCTGAGACACCGGCGGAAGATGCACTCGTTCGCTGGGACGGTAGGCTGATCGGGAGGGCCTACTACATCGCGCACGTCTGGACGAACGAGACGTACGAAATCGGCATAAGCCACATCCGCAAAGGCAATGCCGGATACGTCGAGTCGGTGCATCACCTTCCCGATTGGCGGACGAGCGCCGTCACGAGCATTCCGTTCAACGCGGTGAACTTCGGCGTCGCGCCGAATGGGTACACGCTCGCGTACTACGTTCACAACACGCAGAGCAACAAATGGATGCTCGAGCTTTACGATTTTCGCTCGCGCACCTCGTATGAGGAGGCGGCGAGCGGGTACGGGTCGCTGCCGAATCCGCCTGACTTAAACTCGTACACCGGGCTCAGCTTCAGCGCCGACGGCCGCTATCTCATCGCGACGTACCAGGACTCGGAGTCGGACAGCCGTCTGGCGATCTACTCCGTCGATCCCAGCTCGTGGGCTCGCGCGGCGTGTCTCATGGCGGGGCGATCGCTGACGGCGCAAGAGTTTCGCCTGTTAGCGGGCGACATTCCGTACCACGACGGCTGCGACCCGTTCAAGAACCAGATGTACCGCTGGTAGCCGGCGGCGCTTCCTCGAGCGGTACCTCCACGCTCTCGCGGAGCGTGCGCGGATCGAGGAACCCTTCGAACTGATCTAACGAAACGCAGCGCTGTGCCGCGGCCTTTCCGACCAGTTCCAACGCATCGAGGTGATCGACTCTGTCCAGAGGCTGGACGGTCTTCGGATCGAGATCATGGAGGCCGATCTCATTGAGGCCGCTGCGAGAGAGCTCCACGTTGTACCGAGCGTAGCGGAAGAGCTTTTCCTCGAGTGGCGCGGCGTTGCCGATGAGGCCGCCGATCTCGGCGTCAATGACAGGAGGGTGAGAGCCGTCACATGCATTGCCGAAGACTCGGCAGAGGATGTCCTGCTCGACCGTTGCCGCGCGCATGAGCGCCGCGGGCGTCGATTGCGCGTTGTAGAGGAGGTTCATCTCGTGTGCTTTGAGGTTGAGATTGGCGCTCTCGCACAACCCCGTTCCCGCGGAGATGAGCAGAAGCTCGCGCTCGCCGGCCAGCCAGCCCAGGTTGTACGTGGGAAGCGTCGCCATGAGGAAGAGCTGGAACGATGGGTTATTATAGACGGTAATCCCGCCGTCCATGAACATGAACGGCTTCTCGACGCCGGGAACGTGAATTTCTTCGGCGGGGAAGAAGACCGGCGCCGCCGTGCTCGCACGGATGAGTTGCCAGAGCGGTAGATCGAGATTGCTCTTCTGCGGTGTGCCGTCCGGTTTTTCGCGGACGTTGTACTTCGCCCGGGGATTGTTGGAAAGGGGCCAGGGCGAATCCGTCGTGGCGTTGCGGGTCACGATCATGAGCAGGGTGCGCAGCTTCTCGGTGGCGAGCGTCGTCAAAGGGCGATCGGCGCCGGGCGTCTCCCCAGGGAGCGGATCGCCGAGAACTTGCTTGATCTTCGATTCGAGCGGACCCGAATCGTACATGGCTTTGTAGAACTGGACGCCGATACCGCCGACGATGATCGCGGGCCAGCCCTTCGTACGCTGCGCGATGCGCTGAAGGGCGTTGGGATCGAACATCGTATGGCCGCCGGTCTCATAGAAGCCGCGGATCTTATCCGTCGGATAGCCGAGTGAGACGAGCGTCGCGATGATCGCGCCGGTGCTCGTTCCCCCGACGTAGTCGAAGTATTGCGAGAGCACGAGGTCCGGTCGTTTGAAGTGTTCGCGCAGTAGGGCTTCGACGCGCGCGAGGAACTCGATCGCGATGAGACCGCGAATGCCGCCACCGTCGATGGAGAGGAGCTTCTTCGGTCCGGGCGCGTCGATGATCCGGTCGAGATGACTCATACGACCACCACTTTCATCGGCCGGTCACGGCGCATGATCAGCCAATCTGCGTGCTCGACGAGCGCCGCGTGTCCGAGCTCGTAGATGATTTGTTGCGGGTTTCCGGGTTCTCCTCTCGCGATAGCGTGGAGCTCGCGCCGCGCGCGATCGAAGACCCGAAACATTCGATCGTAGCGCTTCGCATTTCCCAAGAGGTTTTGCTTCTC
>JASHOG010000046.1 GCA_030041225.1 Vulcanimicrobiota bacterium
GAGGGTGCTGGTGGCGGAAGCGAGGCGAGCTCGGGCGGCGGCGACGTTGGGAACTCGAACTGGTCGTACGTGACGTCGGCGTTCACGATGAATGACATCCATAAAGGGTGCTCGGTTTGCGTGAACGTGCCATGCGTGATGACCCAGTAACCGTCGACGATGCTGTAGTCGAGCGAGATCGTCATGTCGCTCGACGGGTCCCGCAGCACGACGTGCGAGGGGAGGCCGCTTTGCGGATCTTCGACGACGTCGCTCCAATAGAAGTGGTTGCCGGTTTTGGGCGTCGGTGCGATGAGAAAGTGCACATGGCCGGGGCGCGAGTCGGAAGCGTAGGAAACGTCGAACTCGGAGAAATACGGAACGACGACGTCAACGTCGGGATTCGGCGCCGGCGTCGAGAGCTGCCACGGAGCTTCGCGGTCGAGCGAGATGTCGATGCGCTTGAGATTCGCGTAGTAGGAGAACACGTATCCGGAGAACGGATCGAAGTACGGAATGATCGGAAATGCCTGTCCGATTCGCCGCCCGCCGCTGGGGAGGTCGTCCATGACGGCCATGTCGTCGACGTTTCTCACGGCGACACGGCGGTCAATCTCCTGAGAGCGCCCGAGCGAGGGCGCAAAGGCGTGCGTTCGTTCCCGGTATACGATGTACGGCGGCGCATGAGAGGTGTAGGCCTGGGTGGTTCGGTTGATGAGGAGCGCGAGTGCCAGATCAGGAGGCAGCACGCAGCGATCTTCTGAAGTAGCGGCGTGGGAAGCCTGCATTGATCATTGCTGACGTAGACGATACCGTAGCCTCGCACGTGCTCGAGCTTCGGCGAGCGATTCACAAGCATCCGGAGCTGGGGTTCGAGGAGCACGCAACCGCAGCACTCGTAGAGGCTGAGCTCGATCGTCTTGGGATCGCCCATCGGCGCGTCGCCAAGACGGGCGTCGTCGGCGTTCTGCGCGGAGCGCTGCCGGGAGGCGTTGCTGCTCTGCGCGCCGATATGGACGCGCTGCCGATTCAAGAGCGCACGGGTCTGCCGTTCGCGTCGGAGGTTCCAAACGTGATGCATGCCTGCGGGCACGACGCGCACACGGCGATGCTGCTCGGCGCCGCAAGCGTGCTCGCTGCCGGTCGCGAGCACCTTGCGGGAAGCGTTGTCTTTCTTTTTCAGCCCGCGGAGGAGGGGCCCGGCGGCGCGCAGCCCATGATCGAGGAAGGCGTGCTCGACGATCCACCCGTCGACGCGATCGCGATGCTGCACGTTGACTCGCGGCTCGAAGCCGGCGCGGTCTCGATCACGCCGGGACCGGTGAACGCCTCGGCCGACGAACTCGAGATCGTCGTTCGCGGCAAGGGCGGGCACGGCGCCGCCCCGCATACCGCAATCGACGCGATCCCCGCGGCCTCAGCGATCGTGCTTGCGTTGCAGAATATCGCCTCGCGCGAAACCGATCCGATCGGGAGCGTCGTCGTCACGATCGGGACGATCAACGGCGGATATCGCAATAACGTCATCGCGGACGAGGTGCGTATGGCGGGGACGCTACGCGCGCACGATCCGCTCGTGCGATCGCAGCTCGAACCCCGCGTACGGCGGATCGTCGAAGGCGTGGCTGCAGCGTACGGGGCTCGGGCGGCCGTGCGCGTTACCTACGGGTATCCTCCAGTCGTCAACGACGCGCAGCTCGCGCACGATTTCGCACAGGTCGCGCTCGAGGCCGGGATTGTGGTGAAAACACTGCCCCCGACGATGGGTGCGGAGGACTTTGCGTACTTCGCACAGCGCGTTCCGGGCGTTCTCGTTCGTCTCGGCATTCGCAACGAACAGAGCGGCGCGGTACACTCAGGGCACAGCGCCGAGTTTTGCATCGACGAAGCCGCGCTGCCTGTAGGTGTTCGCACGCTCGTCGCCTTCGCGACCGCTGTCGCAGGGGGAAGGCTGCCTCGAGACCACGCGCGAAGTTAAGAGGACATTATGGCGGTCCTCTCCCCGACGTTCAACCGCGGAATGCGGTCGCTCAGTGCGAGTGTCGAGCTTGAATCGGCTCCGGAAGAGGTGTTCTCGCTGCTCTGCTCGGTCGAGAAGTGGCCGGTCTGGCTCTCGTTTCTGCGGAGTGCGCGACGTGTCGAGTTCGGCAAGCCGATCGAGCTTGGCAGTGAGGTGGTCCTGCGGCCCGGTGTTGCCGGTGCACCGCGGAATGAAGAAGAGCAGCTCTACGAAGTGGACCAGTTCATTACGAATCATTGCCTCTCGTTCGTCGGCGCGTACTCGGCACGCCGCCGTGTCGATTTTCGAGTGGAGAGAAAGACGGCGCGCTCGAAGCTGCACGTCCGCCTCACGTATCCATCCTACCATGGACGGCTTGCCTCCGTCTTCGAATGGTGGAGGCAGGGAAGAAAACTCTTCACGCAACTCGAGTCTGCTATGACGAACTTCAAAGGCTTGGTCGAGTACCGGCGTAATGACGCCGTCCTCGCGGATCTGTAGCGATGCCGCTGTACGACTATCGTTGTACGTCGTGTGGTAACGTCGTCGAGGTGCGCCACGGATTTGAGGAGCGGTACAAAGGCACGTGCCCGAAGTGCGGCGCCGCGCTCGAACGCGTTTTCAACCCGGCCCCGGTGCACTTCAAGGGATCGGGTTTCTACGTGACCGATTCCCGCAGCAAGAAGAGCAGCGAATCGAAGAAGGGCGACGAGCCGAAGAAAGCGGACGAGTCGAAGAAACCGGACGAGCCGAAGAAGGCCGACAAGCCCGGCTCCGAGTCGGCGGCGTAACGCGTGACTGCGGGCCTCTGGTTTGTCGTCGCGGCCGTCGGCCTCGCGCTCGCCTTGCTCCTCTTCGGAGTCGCGCGCGTAGCACGCGAGACGCGGATGCTCGTCGTTCGCGCGAAGAGCATCGAGCTTCCGCCGATCGACGTCAACCGGGCGCGGCGATTACTCGAGCGCCTGCAGCACGATGCCGACACGATGACCGTCCTCCTCTTGAGGATGCAAGCTGCGCTCCTTGGGATCGAGGACGGCGTGCGCGCTATGGTGCGCGCGTTCTCTCGAGAGTAGGGAGAAACTCGGGGAAGCTCACGTCGACGCTGCGTGCGTCGTCGATCTCGAGCGGCCCGGCGGCGGCGGCAAGAACGGCGGCCGCCATAGCGATCCGGTGATCGTCGTACGCGCGAACGATCGCGCCGCTTGGTTTAGGCGTTCCTCCGTGAACGATCAAGGTGCTCGGCGTCGCTTGGGTCTCGATGCCGACTGCCGCGAGGAGCTCCGCAGTCGCGGCGATGCGGTCGGATTCTTTGGTGCGTAGATCGGCGATCCCGCGGATCGTTGTATCGCCTGGCGCGAAGGCCGCTGCGACGGCGACGAGCGGAATCTCGTCGATTGCCCGAAGCGCGAGTGCTGCGTCCACGCTCACAGCGCGCAGCCGAGCGGAGCGTACGGCGATATCCGCTATGGGTTCACCGCAGCGCTCGCGCTCGTTTCGCAACTCGATCTCTCCATCCATCATGCGCAGCACTTCGAGGAGGCCGGTGCGCGTCGGGTTGACGCCGACATCGCGAATCAGGATATCGCTGCGCGGAGCGATCGTCGCGGCGGTAATGAAGAATGCCGCGGCCGAGAAGTCGCCGGCGACCGTTACGGGAGCGAAGCGCCGGGGAGGTCCGGAAAGGGCGGCGCGCTCTCCGTCCCAGGTAATCTGCGCGCCGAGAAAGCGGAGCAGGCGCTCCGTGTGATCGCGTGAGCGCGCATCGCCCGTGATGTCGACCTCGACGCCGGCGAAGAGCCCGGCAAAGAGCAACGCCGACTTCACTTGCGCGGAGGGCGACAGGAGGATGAAGTGACGCGTCTGCACGCGCTCGCGGCCGAGCATCTCGAGCGGCATGCGCCCGTCGCTCGTCTCGATACGCGCGCCGAACGCGCGCAGCTGTGCGCAGACCGGCTCCATCGGGCGCCGGCGCAGCGACGCGTCCCCATCGAAGCGTGCGCGAAGGTTTGCCCCCGCGCACACGCCCAGTAACATGCGCGCCGTCGAGCCCGAGTTCATGCAGTCGAGGGCCGCAACGGTGTTCTCCTCGCGATTGAGGAGCACTTCCAGGCCACGCTGCGTCGCGAATACGTCACGCCCTGTGTTCAGGTTTTCAATAGGGAACTCACCGCGCGCGAACGCTTGAAGGACCAGCGCGCGGTGCGAGATCGACTTATCACCGGGGACGCCAACTTCACCGAGGAGCGCGCCCCGGGGAAAGCGGGTTATGGTCGCTAGCTACCGCCGCGGCGCGAGCCGCCGCGCAAACCGAGAAGCCCGAGGAGCCCAAGGAGCCCGATGAGGCCGAACCACCGCATGGACGACGTGCCGCCGCGATGGTAGTACGCCGACGTCCCGCCCATCCCGGGCGCGGTTGACGTGGTTCCGGACATGCCGCTGGGGCTAGTGGTCGCCATCGACCCTGGGGCACCCGGGTTCGCCATGGCCGTTGGCGACGAGGTCGCACCGGTCATCGGGGTCGAGGTCTGGGCGAGCGCCGCTACCGGCAAGAAGGCAAGCGCAGACGCGCAAAGCGCTGCGCTCGTCAAACGTGCAATCATGCTCATGGTCCGGTCTTTACCCACCGGAGCGAGCAAACCCGCCCACGAAGAGGCAACTGCAGAAGGAGGCTTTTCAGCTATGCTCCATCGGTTCGTTTCCATAGGCGTCGCGGCGATCATCGCAGGCTCGCTCGTGGTGATCGCCTCGGCATCAGCTCACGACCCGAGCGCCCTACCCGACTGCCAAGGAAAGCTCCAAGTGCGGCCGAGCTCGATCGTCTTCGCGTGCGGGGACGGCGGCGTCTACGCGACGGGCGTTCAGTGGAGCAAATGGGGAACACTCTCAGCCACCGCGACGGCGACGATGCATGCCAACGACTGCGAGCCCAACTGCGCACAAGGGCATTTTCACACGTACGCCGCGATCATCGTTGTTTCTGGAACGCTGCGGTGCTCAAACGGAGCAACGGCGTATCGCGAGATTGCATACGTCCCGCGCTCGCAAGGTTATCCAACCGCGCGCACCAAGCTCGACTGGATGCAGCTTCAGTGCTGACCTCACGTTCGAGGGCAGGGTGATGCCTACCGATGCGGAGTTGTGCGCGGTGTTCGACGCGCACGTGGCGGCCGAGTTCGTCACGCGAGACGTCGACGCGACGATGGCAACGATGACCGCTTCCCCGTATCTGAATCACGTTCCGGTTCAGACCGGCGGCTACGGGCGGGACAGCGTCCGCGACTTCTACGCGCGATACTTCGTCGGCCACTGGCCGGCGGACACGACGATCGAACCGGTATCGCGCACCATCGGGCAGTCACGAGTCATCGATGAGTTAGTGATGAGCTTCACCCACAACGTCGAGATCCCGGCAATCCTTCCCGGCGTCGCGCCGACCGGACGCCGCGTGCGTCTGCCGTTCGTCGTCATCGTCGGATTCGAAGGCGACAAGGTTGCGTACGAGCACATCTATTGGGATCAAGGCTCAATGCTCGCGCAGATCGGATTGATCGACGCGGCGAGATTGCCGGTCACCGGTTCGGAACAAGCGGCGCGCTTGCTGAATCCGGCTCTTCCTGCGAACCGCCTGATCGAACGCGCAAAGGGCTCAACGTAGAACATGTCGCGCTTCATGGCGACTCGCGCGCACTCGGAGCCGCCGGTCGCTGCACGACCGAGCGGCACCGTCACCTTTCTCTTCTCGGACATCGAGGGGAGCACGGTGCGCTGGGAGCAGCACGGCGAGGCGATGGCTGCGGCGCTCTCCCGCCACGATGCGCTCATGCGCACCGCGCTCGCAGCGCACGGCGGCTTCATCTTCAAGACGGTGGGCGATGCCTTTTGCGCGGCCTTCGCGCTGCCGGCTGCGGCGATCGCCGCGGCGCTCGAGGCGCAGCGCGCGCTGCTCGCCGAGGACTTCTCCGCGGTGGATGGCGTGCCGGTGCGCATGGCGCTGCACACCGGCGTTGCTGACGAGCGTGACGGCGACTACTTTGGTGCGCCGGTCAATCGCGTTGCGCGGCTGCTGGCCATCGGCCACGGCGGCCAGGTCCTGCTCTCGGGAGCGACGAGCGTGCTGCTGCAAGGCGCGATGCCGCCGCAGAGCAGCCTGCGCGATCTCGGCGCCCATCACCTCAAGGACTTAGCCGAGCCGGAGCACGTCTACCAGCTCCTTGCTCCCGGTTTGCCGGAGAGGTTACCGGCACTGCGCTCACTCGACGAGTTGCCCAACAATCTGCCGCGCCAGCTCACCTCGTTCGTCGGTCGCGATGCGGTCGTGGCGGAGATCGCCGCGCTGATCGAAACGCATCCGCTCGTGACTCTTGTCGGTACCGGCGGTGCGGGCAAGACGCGTTGCGCCATCCAGATGGGTGCGGAGCTGCTCGACGGCTCGGGTGACGGCGTGTGGCTCGTGGAGCTGGCGCCGATCTCCGATGCCGCGCTCGTCGCGAACGCCATAGCGCGAGCACTGAATCTGCAGGAGTCACCGAATCGCCCGCTGCTCGAGACGCTGCTCGCCTATCTCAAGCGCAAACGCCTCCTGCTCATTCTCGATAACTGCGAGCACGTGATAGAGGAAGCACGCCACGTCGCCGGTGCTCTGCTGCAAGGCTGTCCGGAGGTGCGCATCCTGGCGACGAGTCGCGAGCCCTTGAATGTCGCGGGCGAGGCGACCTATCGCGTGCCCTCACTTTCCGCGCCGTCGGTGAATCAATCGGTGACGCCGCACGTTGCCGCGCGGTACGGCGCGGTGCAGCTCTTCGTCGATCGCGCGGTTTCGAACAACAACCGCTTTGCGTTGACGCACGAGAACGCGCCGCACGTAGCGGAGGTCTGCCGGCGGCTCGACGGCATTCCGCTGGCGATCGAGCTGGCCGCCGCGCGCGTGAAGGTGCTCTCGCCGCAGCAGCTCGCGCAGAGGCTCGACGAGCGCTTTCGCGTGCTCACCGGCGGCGATCGCAGCGCGCTTCCGCGCCAGCAGACGATGCGCGCGCTCATCGATTGGAGCTACGATCTCCTCACCGAGCAGGAGCGCGCGCTCTTCCGCGCGCTCGCGATCTTCGCCGGCGGCTTCACGCTCGAAGCGGTTAGCGCGGTGTGCAGCGACGAGCGCAGCGACGAGCTTGCGGCGCTCGATTGCCTCTCCTCGCTCGTCGATAAGTCGCTCGTGCAGGCCGAGCCGGCCGGGAGTGGGACGCGCTATCGCCTCTTGGAATCGACCCGGCAGTACGCGCGCGAGAAGCTGATCGAGTCGGGCGAAGAGGAGGCCGTCGCACGCGCACATGCCGCGGCGTTTCTGGCGCTCGCGGAGCAGCTCGATCGCGAGCTTGATACGATACCCGACCGCAGTTGGCTCGCGCAGGCCGAGCCGGAGCTGGAGAACTGGCGGGCGGCGCTGGAGTGGGCGCTGAGCGGAGCGGGCGACGTGCCGCTCGGGCAACAGTTGGCCGGTGCGCTGTGGTTGGTGTGGGGCTACTGTACACCAGTGGAGGGGCGGCGATGGGCCCGTGCGGCGCGCGAAGCGATCGATGCCGTCACCCCGGCGCCAGTTGTCGCACGGCTGTACCTCCTGGAAGCGCACCTCGATGTGGTGTTGTCGCAGAACAAAGCAGCTCATGCTGCGGCGCACGAGGCGCTGGCGCGCTACCGCGAGCTCGGCGACCAACGGGACGTCGCCGAGGCGCAAAGTAGAGCAGGGTATGCGCTCGTTCACTTGGGGCGCATCGCGGAGGGTGAGGCGCTGCTCGGCGAAGCGCTCGAAGCCGCCCGTGCGCTGGGTGCTCGCAGACTCGTTCCCCGCGTGCTGCAAGGCCTCGCCGTTGCCCACATGTTTTCGGGCGATATGGCCGGGGCGCGAGTGCTCTATGCGGAAGCTCTCACGATCTGCAAGGCCCTCGGTGCCGAGCGAGCAGTGGCGCAGGTTGCGCTCAATCTCGCGGAGACGGAGTTTTATGCCGGCGATGCGTCGGCGGCGCTCCGGCTCGCGAACGAGGCACTTGTCGCTCTCCGTGCGCTCAACGCTACACGCAGTGTAGCAAACGTGCTGTGCAACATGGCGGCGTATCTGCTCGCACTCGATCGCTACGACGAGGCACGCGCTCGCGCGCGCGAGGCCCTGGCGCTGAGCCGCGATGTTCAGCTGGACGTCATGCTCGCGGTGGCGCTCCAACACCTCGCGGCGGTTGCTGGGCTACGCTCCGATAGCACCCGTGCGGCGCGGCTGCTCGGCTACGTCGATGCACGCCTGAACGCACTCGAAGCGCTGCGCGAATACACCCAGCAACAGGAATACGACACGATACGCGCCGCGCTGCGCGAGGCATTGGGCGAGGATGAGATTACGCATCTCATGGCGGAGGGCAGCGCGTGGAGCGAAGATCAGGCATGTGCCGAAGCGATGATGGTTTAACGGGGTTGGGATGAGCGCTGGTACGTTGAGTGCCGTCGCAGCGGTTGGGACGTTTATCGTCATCGCAGCAAGTGCGGTTGCCGCGCTCGTGCAGTTGCGGCACATGCGCGCAGGGAATCAACTGGAAGCGCTCCTCATGCTCGAGCGCGACTTTCAACGGTCGGAGCTCCAGTCCGCGCTACGGCACGTTCAAGAGCGTCTTCCCGCGCGTTTGGAGGAAGCCGGATACCGCCGCGAGCTCGAGCGACCGGGGTTCATCGACTCCGCATCGCATCCCGAGCTCCTCGTCTGCAACTGGTTCAACGAAATCGGGACGCTGCTCAAGCATCGCCTCGTCGCGGAGGCGCCGTTCATGGACCTCTTCGCGCGCTTGATCGTCCACTGCTGGGCGCGCGTTGCTTCGGCGGTCGCAATCATGCGTCGCACGCGGGGCGAGGCCCAATATCACGACTTTGAGTATCTGGCAATACAGGCGGCGCGTTGGGTCGATCGTCATCCGCGGGGCACGTTTCCGCGCGGCCTCACTCGCGAGTCGCTTCCCGACCGCTGGCTCGACGCCGATCGGCGGTCAGGCAGCGGGCAGGACCGGCATGGCCTTGCTCGCTAACCCTAGGGCCATGTTGAACGTAAAGAAGACGCTCGGTACCGCTATTGCCGTGGCGTTGGTTTCTCTCAGTGGCAACGGCCTCGCGCAGGCGGCCTCGCTTGTGGGCACCTGGCACGGCACCATCGAGCTGAACGGCTCGGCTTACACTTCCACGCTCGTGCTGTCGGGCAACGGCCGGTTCCAGGTGAGCGACCGCTCCGGCTCGGTTTCCTTGGAGCAAATGGGGACGTGGTCCGTTAGCGGCTCGACCTTGCACATCATCGCGTCGAGTCAAACGCGTTGCGCGCCGGGCTGCGCTGCGACAGAGGTCCCAGGCCCGGGAGAGTACCGCGTGGCCTGGATCAACTCGAACGAGATACGGCTCTACGACCTCAAATATGGCGGGCCGTCGACGCTCTATCAGCGCACGTAACTAGTGCAGCTTGATGTGGGGAAGGAGGGATTTGAACCCTCATGAGGGGTTACCTCGGCCGCTTTTGAGGCGGCTGCGTCTACCGTTCCGCCACTTCCCCGCTCGTTGCACTGCCGTTAGGGGCATACTGAAAGACTTCCTGGAGTGGCGTCCCGAGC
>JASHOG010000047.1 GCA_030041225.1 Vulcanimicrobiota bacterium
ACACATACCGACGAGGGAGCCGAACCGACGCTGGGGAGCGTGCTTACCTGACAGCACCGACGCGCGCGCCCTGTACGCGCAGCTGCGGTTCTGCGTCGCGCTGGTGAGCTCGGCCCCGCCGGCGCCGGCAGTCGTTCCCTGGCAAATCCCGGGAACCTCAGGCATGCAGAACGAGCATGTAATATTCGTGCTCGGCAGTGGGCCGGACGCGGACTCGGCAATGGTGTACAAGCTCGTCTCGACGATGACGACGTACTTGAACGACGGTAAGACGTATACGGGGTACTACTTTGCGGATGATTCGACGCTCGTTCCCGAGCCTTCCATGACGACGCAGGAATTCGCGACGCAGTGCGAAGGTTCGCCGAACGTCGAGGGGGCAATCATCGTGCAGATCACGGCCGCCGGCAGCGGCGCGAGCGACGAAATCGTAAGTCGCAGAAGCTGGACTGCCATTGAGGCGACGGCGTTGTACGCGCAGTGTACGCACAACAAACCAGCGTACGTCTGGATATCGCAGATGGAAGGACGGGATGGACACTCGACGCAGATCACGCCGCTCATGCCCCTCTCGCTCTTACTTTTGGCCGTCGCGGGTTATGAGGAGTTTGCGCCCGCGAGGACGACCTCAAACGCAACGACGCGCGCCTTCCCGAATCCGACTACCTCGACGCCCTCTCCAGGCCCGGGAAGAGTGACGCAGATCATGACGACGAACACGACCACGGAAAACGCATCCTCGCTCGGCACCGTGGCGGGTACCTTTTTGGGAAGCGCGATCACCTACACGAACGTTGCCGCGCCGCTGTCGCAATCACCCGCAGTCGACCAGTTGACGTGGAATACCTTGCAATCACTTGCGATCAATCTGATAAAGGATATGAACTGCTGGCGACCTGCCCGTCCGCCGAGCGGGACGCCGCTCTACGCGACCGACATCGTCGGAGCGCCACAGGCATTGCCGACATACAATCCGCCTTCGGGCCTGGGTCCCAATGCGTATCAGGTGGCTGAACCCTCCGCACCGTTTTGCCAGCCGCCTCAGGGCTACGAAACGGTGCGCAACATTCTTCCGGCGCCGACGCCGAGGCCGAGGCGATAGCAGTGCGAAAGGCCGCTCGTAGCGCGCTCGGGTTAATGGCTTGCATTCTCCTGGCGGGGGCAGCCGCTTTCACCGGCGCAGCCACCGGGGACAACCAGTTTCCGCTTGCGCCTGCCTATAGTTGCAATACCACCTACGCGAACGAGGTAGCCGGGGGAGCTCAGACGCTGCACGAGACGGACGTCGTACAGCGCTTCGGTAAGTGGTATCACGGTATTGCCAGGCCCGACTCCAGGAACTTGGAGCCGTTCTACGATTATTACGTCGGCAAAGTGGGCACGCCGCCGGTGTGGACGTTCATCAACATAAGCCCGCAGAACACGTTTGTTGCCACGGCGCCGAGCCTGGGCTCCGAGTGGCGTATCCTCTTTCCCGCGGGCGAGGGAACCTGGCGCGTGAGCGTTGACTACGCAGGCCCGCTTGCAGGGAAGAACGTTCAGTGGATGCGCATCATGCACCCGGACCTCACGCAGGAATGCGACGCTACAGTGGTCCCGTCCGCGACACCAGCCTGGAGTGTCGTGCCTTCGCGCGGTTTCAGCGGGGAGTGGACGTGTTTTGCAGCGCTTACCGGTAAGCCTTCCATCGAGGAGAGGCTGAGCGTCTCGCAGATGTACTTCGCAACGCCGGCGCCGGCGCCGGCGACGCCGGGAGTGCAATCCGCGGCACCCGAGCCGCAGCCGACGACACAAAACTGGTGGCAAGGACACGCGACGACCACACCCGCGCCCGATGTTACTCCCACGCCCATCTATGACTTCGATCTCTACTACACGAAGGACCAACGCGTGATGGTAGAGGTTGACGCCGCCGGCTCCTACTCGATCGCGACAAGCTCGCTCAAGATCTCACCGTTAATCTTTCCCACAACCTGGACTGTCATCTATCCGGAGGTCGGGAACGGCTACACATTCGAGTATGCGCCGCCCGACGGCTTTCGAATTGTCTTTGCCGACGGATCTCAGGTGTGCCATCGATAGCCTCGTAGCAGGTCGGGCACAATAACGAGCCTCGCGCGGCTCGCCTGTTTCTGGTTCGGCATCCAAGCACTCTGGGGCGCACTGCTCGGGATCTCGATACAAGCTCGTTGCGCCCAGATCGCGGGAGCGCATGCGCTCGCACTGTACGGTGAGGTTGCAACCTCCGGCGCGGTGATCGCGGCCTGCACGCAGCTGCTCGTCGGGCCGATCTCCGATCGCCGGCGCGCCGCGGGTGGAACGCGTGCGGGGTTCTACGCGACCGGTGCGCTTCTCGGCGCGGCCGCGCTCTTCTGGTTCTACCTCGCGCAGACGCCGGCCTCGCTGATCGCCGCGTATGGCGCACTGCAAGCGGGGCTAAACATCGGCATCGGTCCCTACCAAGCGGTGATACCCGATGTCATCGGTTCGCGCAACGCGGGCACCGCGGCAGCGTGGATGGGCGCGTTTCAGGGCGCGGGAAACGCCGCAGGCGCGCTGCTTGCGACGCTGCTTCGCAACCAGTTGCTCCTCGCGGGATCGCTCGGCGCGGCGTTGTTAATCAGCTGCGGCCTGACGTTACATGCACTGCGCCGTACGAGCGTCGCCTCGCGCGAGCCGCGCACACTACCGCGCGTGACGCGCCCGTTCGTGTTCCTGTGGCTCTCACGGCTCTTGCTGTTCGCCGGTTTCTATACCATTCTGGGCTACTTGTATTTCTACGTTGAAGCATTCATCGCGCGTGACGCGACGCGGGCGAAGAGTATCGACGGAATCTTCATCCTGCTCTTCACACTGAGCGGTGCGGCGGGAGCCGCGCTCGGCGGCGGCCCGAGCGATCGCTTCGACCGGAGAAACGTTGCGACTCTAGGCGCGCTCGTCGTGATCGCCGCGCTCGCGTCGTTCGTGCTGGGCCGTTCGCTCGAAGCGGCGTGCGCGGGCGTCGTCGTCGGCGGCATTGGTTGGGGTGTCTTTCTGGTCGCGGACTGGGCAATCGCGTGCCGGATCATCCCGCCGGCGGCCGCTGCCGGAGGGTTCGCATTATGGAACCTCGCCGTGATCGCACCGCAGATTCTCGCGCCGTTGGCAACCACGGCCCTGCTCGGGTTGCGTACTGAAGTATCAGGTCGGAGCGTCACGGGCGCCTTTATACTTGCCGGAGTAGAAATGGCAGTTGGGGTCTGGCTGCTACGGCGTTTACCCGCCGCCATCGTGCGGGAATAAGCCGCGAGAACAGCTAAGGGCCCAAGAGGGCAAACAACCAACCCATCTGTCGACAGGTTAGGAGGCTTTCCTTGAAACGTTCTGGCATAGGAGCCCTCGGCACGCTGCTTGCAGCGTCGCTGTGGCTCGCCGTCGTTGCGGGACCCGGTGCGGCACTTGCGCAAGCGCCGCCGCCGGATTTCGGGTCGCCGCCTTCGGGCGCGATTCCAATCCTGTACAACGACCACCATGTCTATGCGAAGCCGGACACGCTTCGCAGCGGACGGGTGCTTGCAGCGCTCGTGCGCCACGGTACCGTCCTCATTCCGCTGCGCTCGATGTTCGAGCAGATGGGCGCGACGGTCTCCTACGATCCATCGAGTCAAACGGTAACGGTTACGAAGGCGGGCGCCGAAGTCCAAGTGACGGTCGGGAAGCCGGTCGTCGTAGTTAACGGCGAGCAACGGCCTCTCGACGTACCGCCGATCATCTATCGCGGAACGGTTCTCGTTCCGGTCCGAGTGATCTCTGAAGGCATGGGCGCCTACGTACAGTGGGTACCGGATCAGCACGTCGTCGTCGTTCGCTATCTACCGCCGACGCCGCCGCCCCCGCCGCCGCCTTCCGCGACGCCACCACCGCCTCCGCCGCCGACTCCGGCCCCGCCGCCCCCGGCGCGCTATCACGACCTCTACGTCGCCGGTGACTACATCGTCGATCCCAAGGTCTATAACGAGTTCAGCCCCGGCAATCAGGGCACCGACTCTTATGCCGTGCGCGGTGCGTGGGAGTTCACCACGTGGAATATCCCGTGGATGGTCGAGGGAGACTGGCGCAGCTACGGGTATCCGCACGACTGTGCGAGCTCAACCGACCCGGAATGCTACGTCAACAACATCGGCGGCGTCGGACAGACGTTCGTGCCGGCGTTCAATGCTCGTCAGTCGGACGTCGATGCGCGGCTTGGAATTCGCGTGGCGGACCCGCGCATCTACATCGGCGTCGGCTACCTTTGGACGGGAAACAACTACGGCTACCCGTCGATGCGTGGCTGGGGATTCGGTGCTGAGAAGCTGCCCGATCTCGACCATGCGCTCTCGGTCTACGGTAGCTTCTGGTACTACCCGACGGTCGAAGGGACGTTCAACTACTTGTCAGTGCCGTACGAGTTGAACTACCACGTCTTCAAGTACGACATCGGTCTGGATTACGTGATCGGCAATAGCCCGATCTTCATCCAGATCGGCTGGCTTGGGGACCACGGTGACGCGGCGACGTTCATCGACCCTTCGGGGTACGACATCGACGGCCCGTACGCCGGTATCGGGATCAAGCTCTAGAGAGCCTCGAGGAAGCTGGGGCCCGGTCAGTCCGGTCCCCGGCTTCCACCCTGCCGGTCTCGACCTTGACCGCGGCCCAGTGCTACGGTAAGATAACCCCTTGGCGCCGGGCTCTCACCGGTGCTCGCGGCATTCCCGCCTTCCACCGGAGTACTTTTGGCTGCTAAAAAGCAAACGAAGACACGCCGCAAGCGTGAGGTGAAGAACGTCCAAGCGGGCGTTTCTCACATTCACGCATCCTTCAACAACACGATCGTCGCTATCGCCGACACACACGGCAATATTCTCTCATGGGCATCGGCCGGCAATCTCGGCTTCAAGGGATCGAAGAAGTCGACTCCTTTCGCCGCACAGATGGCGGC
>JASHOG010000048.1 GCA_030041225.1 Vulcanimicrobiota bacterium
ACGGCTCGCCATCGCGGCTGGGGATCCAAGTTTCTGGCGCTCATGGCGGCGGGGTCACACCCGTTCCCATCCCGAACACGGCAGTTAAGCCCGCCAGCGCCGATGATAGTCGGGCCGCAAGGCTCCTCGAAAGTAGGTCGGTGCCAGATAAGTCAGAACGAAAGCCCGCAGCAATGCGGGCTTTCTGCTTTGCTTACCAGGACCGTACGAACGAGGGATCGACCGCGGCGGTCACGATCCTGCTGAACGCTGCGAACGGACAATCGAATCCGGGGCAACCGGGAACGTAGATCGGCACTCGAAGCGGCTTCGCGCCGTTGCCCGCTCGCATGTCGTCGAGGGATTGCTCGATGAAGTACGTGCGCACGAAGGCGCTGCCGTCGGGTGACGCGTACAGTTCGAAGACAATTGCGCTGCCCGGTGACGTATCGTCGAGTTGGTCTCCCGGGACGAGCCACGAGAGGCCGAGAATTCCAGCGAACTCCGCCTCCTGCGTATCGTGTCCTGAGAAGAAAACAAAGCGCGCCTTCAGGGGAACCCGCGTCCCCGAAACCGGCATGCCTCTCTCTCCCTCCTGGAGCGTCTGGAGAATGTGCGTCAGGATGTTTGAGGAGTGGACCTGACTGGCGTAGCGGTTGTGCTCGAGACGCTCGCTGAGCACGTGCAGCGCGAGAAGCTGCACGAGCGCGGCATGATCGATGCGTCCCCATCCGACGTCGGCATGGCCGTCGGTATACGCTAAGAGCAGGTTTTCGGCCGCGTCCGATGCCATATCCAATCCCCCGCTGACGCTTGCGAGTTGCCCGCCGCGGGCGTTCACGACGGTGGTTGGGACCTGCGAGATCTCCTTGCACGGCGAGCGGCCCGCTACGTTCGGGGCACAGCCGAGAACGCGCTCGAGCGTCGCAAACGCCGGCGCAAACGCCTCGGTCAATGCTTCGAGATTCCCGCCGACGGCGCCAAGAAGTGCTGCGTTCGACTCGGCTTCGTCCACGCTGCCGGGTCGCGGCTGAGGATCGAAGAGAGTATCTTCACGGCCGGTTGCGTGCCGCACGGCAATGGCGCAATCGGGCGCAAATCCTTGCACGATCGCCTCACCCGTTGCGCGTGTGCGTTCGTCGACGTCGGCCCAGACGAATACCGAGCCATTCGGCGGGCAGCCGCGCGCCCCGAGGCCGAGCCTCGTTCCGTAAAAGTTGCGGTAGTAACTTCCAAGCTCGCGCATGAGCGCGGCGCCGTGCGACGTCAGATACTCCGGCTTGACGCTCCACGTTGGCCAGGGACTGCTGCTGTATCCCCGCAGCGCGCGCACGCTGCCGCTCGAAGGAGAACGAACGCCGTGGCGGCTCATGATGACGACCATACGCAGGACCGGAACGTTGGCTGGTGCAGCCTGTGCGGCACAGCCGGCCAGAAAAACGGCAGCCACAAGCGCGATGATGTATGGTGCTCGCGCACTCGGTAACGTTTCAGTCACCACCTTTAACTGCTCCTTAAGAAAAAAGTAATCTGGGCGTAAACCTGGCCATCTAGCTTGCGTAGCATAATGCTTCGATCGATTGCAGCGTTACTGCTCGCAGGCGCATTCTCGTTTATCGGCTTATGTGCGGCAGCCCTTGCGCAGGCGCCGTCGTCGACGGTGGTTTCAGGGCGTGTGCTGGAAACGAGCGCCGGCATTCCGCTCGCCGGTGCCAAAGTTTCTCTTCAGCTTGGAACGACCGTGGTCACGTCGACGACGACCGCTTCGGACGGCTCCTTCACGTTCGAGAATGTAGCACCGGGCGATTATACGGTGATCGTCTCCGACGCGCACTACCTCACGTCGATAGTGCCGTTGCACGTGGCGCCGGGACAAGTGGAAGCGTCGCTGCAGACGGCGTTGACTCCAGCCTTGACCGGGTTGAACGTCATCGCGAACGTATCGGGCGCGAACTCGCTCGCCACGACGGCGACGCTCAACGAGAATCTCAATCCAAGCATTTTGCAGGCCCAGGACTACGTTCGCGCCGGCGACGCGCTCGGGACCCTTCCGTGGGTGACGTCGCAGACGAGCTCATCGGTAGGCGACGACGAGACGATTCAACTGCGCGGCTTCGATCCGAGCGAGAGTGTCTCGCTCATCGACGGCCATCCGTTCGGGCCGCTCGGGGCCTGTCCGTCCATGGCAAATCCGCTCGTGGGCGGCGCATGCCCGTACAACAATCAGGGCAGCGTCTTAGACTACCAGCTCGGCGAGTTTTGGGGACTGAGCAACATTGCCGTGACGTACGGCTCCGGCGCAATGGGCCTCTATGGAGTGCCGACGCTCGGTGGTTCGGTCGACTTTGAGACGATAAACCCGACGCCGACGGACCACCTCACGGTCATGCAGGGTTTGGGAGATCTGAGCCACGAGATGACCGGCCTCTCGTTCACCGGCACGGATGGACGCCTCGGGTTCGCGGTTTCGTATGGTGTCGAAGGAACAAACGGCTTGCTGAACGGGCCGATCGAGCAAAGCGCAATGCTATCGGGCGCCGACATCATCAAGCCGCTCGGCGGCAAAGACCAGGAGTACTGTCCTGGTGATCCCGCCTACGCGCTCTACGGCAGCAAGGTGCCGCCGACGCTTCTCGCCGCCGATGTGACGGCATGTACGACGATGGAAGGCAGTGAGTATGACAACCGCAACAACGTCATCAAGTTCACGTACCAGCTCGGCTCGAAGACCTCGATTCTCGTTTCGGAATGGAACGCGACGAACTGGGCAAACGGGGTCGGGAACGGCGAGAACTACTGGGTACCGTACGACCAGGTCCTCGCGCAAGCCGAGTCGGTGCTCTCGTCCGGAAAGAACAACTTCAAACTTGAGCCGAGCGGAACGAAGACGACCTGCTCCACGACGACGCTCGCCGTGCTCTACGATAATACGGCGGGGTACGAATGCCTCACCGCACCGCAGTTTGCCTCGGCGTTCTACGGTCCGTTTAACAAGGGACCCGGCGTATGGCACACGGGTCTCAACCAAGACTATCACGCTCGTGTGACGCAGCAGATCGGGGCGGGCCAACTCATCCTCGACGGGTACGTCGACAACTACGACTACTTGAACCAGAAGAGCGTCATCATCGGTTACGACGAGCAGGACACCTGGCTGACGCACGGCGGCGTCCTCGAGTACAACTACGCCACGCCGAGCAACGACGTCAACGCCGGCACCTCGTTCCAGCATCAAATGCACGAGACGAACCAGTGGACGTCTCCGCCGTGCGCCGGTGACTGCTACATGGGCTTCCCCTTCGGGGACACGAACTATTTCATCAACGACACGTACACGCCGAGCGACCACTTCTCGATCTTCAGCAACTTCACGCTCGACAACTCGAAGGTCTCGCACACGAACAGTTTCGATCCGCGTCTCTCGTTCGTCTACCGCCCGGATCCCGACGATGTCTTCCGCATCACCGGTGGGCATGCTTCGATTTCACCCGACCCCGTGCTCTACAACGGCGGCACGTATCCGCCTTCGACGTACGAGACGCTCTACAATCAGCTCTCCACCGGCACGCTCAACGGTTTCGAACCGAGCGGCGCGGCGTGCACGCCCCTGATACCGATCATTCAGGGCTTCAATGCCGACGTCAAGCCGGAAGAAGCAGACGACGG
Organism: Vulcanimicrobiota bacterium; assembly: GCA_030041225.1. Taxonomy (GTDB): domain Bacteria; phylum Vulcanimicrobiota; class Vulcanimicrobiia; order Vulcanimicrobiales; family Vulcanimicrobiaceae; genus Tyrphobacter. Next base: position 3,646 of record JASHOG010000048.1, read on the forward strand.
CGAGGTCGCGCTCGCTCATCGCTTCCTTGACGAGGCGACGGTCGAGATCGACGGCTACGACACGACCGAGACGAACCCGCTCATCACCGATGTCGCGGCGCTCTCGGTCATGTCCGCGTCGCAGCTCGCGGCGTTCGAGGCGAAGAACCCGACGTACTTCGCAAACGCGCTGGCCGAGCTCAATGGGCCCGGCGGCTGCGAGAGCGTCACGGGCATCACCTACACGCAGTCGGATCTCGGTGTCAGCACGCCGCTCAACGGCGGATCCGCCGAGTATCGCGGCGCGCAGTTGCGCACGAGAGTTCCCCTGACGCGCGAGCTGGAAATCGACGGCAACTATACCGTCCAGACCGCGTACTACGAGGGTTTGTCGACTGCCGTCCTGGTGACGAACGGCGGCTACGTCAACGGCCAGCAGTTCTACGGTATTCCCACGCAGACCGCCGCCGTGGGGGTTGGCTACAACAACCCGTACGGCGAGGTAACGGCACGCATCGACTCATACCATCTTGGGAACAACAACTCGTTCTACCGCCCTGCCTTCTGGTACGCCAACGCCAACATCTCAAAGACGGTGCAGTGGCTGACGTTCAATCTTGGGATCAGCAACCTCTTCAACAGTGACGCGTTGGACTACGGCCTCATGAACGTCGGCACGCCGTATCCGCAGAATCAATATGTGACGTCGGCACCGCAGTTAAGCGAAGAGTTCTTCCTGCCGGGCAGACAGGTCTGGCTGACGACGACGGTACACTTCTAGGGCTTAGCGCGGGCGGATGCGATCGATCGTTCCGCCCAAGTCGTCGGCGACGAACAGCGAGCCTTGCGGACCAACCGTAATGCCGGTCGGGCGCGCAATGCGCTCGGACGTGCCTCCGTTTTGGTACCCGCCCACGAACGTCGTCCACTGCGTGTAAGGATTCGACCAGTTCGGCGGCGTCGTCGGCGAGTCGCCATGTATCGCGATGAAGACGACGCGCGGCGGCATGAAGCCCTTCAACCCCTGTGCCGGACCGTGCCACGAGCCGTGCAGCGTTAGAAAGACGCCGCCGCGATAACGGGCGGGGAATGCGTAGCGCCCGCTCTGGTTCCATGGATAGAAGGCGGCGCCGATCGGCGTTTCATAGGCGGGCATGATGACGCGCGGCAGTGCAGTATGCGTGCAGTCTCCGGGCACCTTCACGTTATGGCGGCGGTTGTCGTAACAGACCGGCCACCCGTAGTCGGCGACGCCGTGCTGCAGTGTGACCGCGTCGAAGATCTCGTACGGTTGCCCGACGGGCAGGTCGTCCTGCCCGGCGACCCCCGCCCAGAGAGCGCGGCTCTGCGGGTTCACTGCGAGTGCGATCGCGTTGCGAATGCGCCGAGCGATGACGTTGAGCGCGCCACCGGTCGCAGGCATTCTTGCAATCATCGCTCGCGTCCCGTCGACTTCGGCGCACGCGTTGCATGAGGAACCGACGGAGACGTAGAGGATTCCGCCGCTGACCGCGAGCGAGGTCGTTCTGTGCACGTCTCCGTCGCTGTCGGGAGCAACGGAGCCCGTACGCACACTCGCGATGCGCCGCGCGGAAGGCGCACGCCGTTCGCCAATGCGATACGGGATTTCCCAGACGCCGGTGTTGCTGCCGACGTAGAGCGCGTGCTCCTGCATCGAGAGCGCTACGCCCGCATTCGGGGCGTCGCCGCCGTTATCGGAGGCCGGGTGCGTCCAAAAAATCTGCGGTGCACCCGCATCGCCGGCGCCGTCGGCATGCGGAACGATATAGACGCTCTCGCCTTCCGTTCCAACGAAGAGGTCGCCGTTCGGGGCCACTGCGAGCTCACGCGCCCCGGGCACGCTCGCAATCTGCTCGATCTCGAAGCCGGCGGGGGCCTGCGGCAGCAACGCCGCCGAAGCAGGCAGAGCGAGCGAGATTGCGAGGACGAGAGCGAACCACCTCATCGTGCCTACTACTTACGAAGCCGCGCTCTTCGACCTCTACGGGACGCTCGTCGACGGGCGTGGGAACGCCTGCGAAGGCGCGAGCGAGGCGCTCGACGCGCTCGGAGCGGTTCGCTGGGCGATCGTCACTTCGTGCTCGCGGCCGCTCGCCGCCGAGCTGCTGCGCCGCGCAAAGCTCCCCGAGCCACCCGTGCTCGTAAGCGCCGAGAACGTGGCTCGCCAGAAGCCTTCACCCGAGGGCTACCTGCGCGCAGCGGAGCTACTCCACGTGGCTCCCGAGCGGTGCGTGGTTTTCGAGGATAGTGGATCGGGTCTCGCCGCAGCGCGTGCCGCAGGCATGCATGCCGTCAGCGTGCTCTCGGGTTGGAAACGCGTCGGGCTCGCCGTCGAGAACGGCGAGCTGCGCGTGCGCGAAGAGGAAACGCCCTAGGCCGGCGGCCGAATCGCCACGGCCTTCACTGCCTCCGAAGCCTGGCTCTCGAAGCGTTTGAAATTCGTAGCGAAGAGTTGGGCGAGCTTCGCGGCCTGCGCGTCGTACGCGCCGGCATCGCTCCAAACGTTACGCGGGTTGAGCACCTCCGGCGGTACGCCCGGCACGCTCTTGGGTATGAGGAGCCCGAAGAAGCGCTCGCGCTCAAAGTCCTGTGGTATCCGGCCTTCGATCGCCGCGTTGACCATAGCGCGCGTGTGCGCGATCGACATGCGCTTCCCGACGCCGTACGGGCCACCGCTCCACCCCGTATTGACGAGCCAGCAGTCCACCTGGTGCTCCTCGATCTTGCGTCCTAACAGCTTTGAGTAAACCGTCGGGTGATGCACCATGAACGGTGCGCCGAAGCAGGTCGAGAACGTCGCTTGCGGCTCGGTGATGCCCCGCTCGGTGCCCGCGACTTTCGCCGTGTAGCCTGAGAGGAAGTGGTACATCGCCTGCTCCCGGGAAAGCTTCGAGATCGGCGGAAGCACGCCGAAGGCGTCGGCGGTGAGCATGAGCACGACCCTCGGGTGAGGGCCTTTGCTTCCGGGGACCGTGTTCGGGATGTAGGCGATGGGATAGGCCGCGCGCGTGTTCTCGGTCTTCGCCTCGGAATCGACGTCGATCGCGCGCGTGCGCTCGTCGTACACCACGTTCTCGAGCACCGCGGCATACCGGTGCGTTGCAGCCCAGATCTCCGGCTCGGCAACCGGCGAGAGCCGGATCACCTTCGCGTAGCAGCCGCCTTCGAAGTTAAAGACGCCGTCATCGGACCAGCCGTGTTCGTCGTCTCCGATGAGCGGGCGATGCGAATCGGACGAGAGCGTCGTCTTTCCGGTGCCCGAGAGGCCGAAGAAGATCGCGAGGTCGCCGGCAGCGCCGACGTTCGCTGAGCAGTGCATCGGCAGCGCATCGCGCAGCGGCAAGAGATAGTTCATAACGGTGAAGACCGACTTTTTGATCTCGCCGGCGTAGCGCGTTCCGCCGATGAGAATCATCTTACGGCGGAAGTTGACGATGACGAACGTCGAGGAGCGCGTGCCGTCGCGTGCCGGATCGGCTTGGAAGAGCGCAGCGTCGATCACCGTGAACTCGGGGGTAAAATCCGTGGGGGGCTTCTCGGGCGTGATGAAGAGGTCGCGCGCGAAGAGATTCTGCCAGGCGAGCTCCGTGTAGACGCGAAGCGGGAGGCGGAAGCGTTCATCGGCCCCCACAAAACAGTCGAGCGCGTAGACGTCGCGCTCTGAGAGGTACTGTTCCACCCGGTCGAAGAGCGCGTCGAAACGGCTCTCGTCAATCTCCTGATTGACGTCGCCCCAGTCGATGTGTTGCTCGCTGCCCGGCTCGCGAACGAAGAACTTGTCCTTTGGAGAGCGCCCGGTATGCGGACGCGTATCCACGATCAACTGCCCATCTGGGCCGAGGACCCCTTCCTCGCGTCGCAATGCGTGCTCCATGAGCTGCGATGTCGAGAGGTTCTCCCACAGCGTCGTCGCGCGGAGTTTATCCGGTACGGTAAGCATGCTACTTCTTTCGCTGCGCCGGCTCGGCGCACCCCACCTCCAGGCACCGCTAGGCGGAGTGCGAAGAGGCCCCCTCATGCCTAGGCGGTTATTCCCTACCCTTCTCGCCGCGGTGCTTTCCCTGCCGCTTGCAGCCAGGGCGGCCCTTCCTTTTCACTTCGGATTTTTCGCGAGCGGCCCGCTCGACGGCATCACCGACGTCCCAGGCGTCCTGGTTGGGAATCTGACAAAAGTCGAAGGCAGCGACATCCGCACCGGCGCAACGGCCGTACTGCCGAACGCCGATCCCTGGAACGAGAAAGTTGCCGCGGCATTTCTCGCCTTCAACGGCAACGGCGAGATGACGGGAACTCATTGGATCGAAGAGTCGGGGTATCTCGAAGAGCCGATCGTGCTGACCGATACGCTCGACGTTGGGCGTGCGGATGACGGTGTCGTTTCCTGGCAGGTCGAGAAGCACCCGAACATCGGACGCAGCGACGACGTGCCGCTTCCGGTCGTCGCCGAGTGCGACGATCAGCTCCTCAACGATATCCAGGCGCGCGCCGTGAGCGAGCAGGATGTCGTACGGCTTCTCGACGGCGCGCATTCCGGACAGTTCGAGCGTGGGAGCGTCGGTGCCGGAACGGGTATGCGCGCATTCGACTTCAAAGGAGGCATCGGCTCCGCATCGCGCGTCCTGCCCGCGTCGCTCGGCGGATATACCGTCGGCGTTCTCGTGAACGACAACACCAGCAGTACGCGCGAGCAGTTGACGATCCTCGGCGTTCCGGTCGGCAGGCGTCTTCAGGACGTCGATCGCACGATGTTTCCCGCGCGGACGTCGATGCGCGGTCGCGCGGCGTCGGGTTCGATCATCGTGGTTATCGCGACCAACGCGCCGCTTGAGTCGCGGCAACTGCGGGCGGTCGCGCTGCGCGCGGCGCTCGGTATGGGAAGAACCGGCCTCACCTCGGACATTGGAAGCGGAGATCTCTTCGTTGCGTTCTCGACCACTCGCGTCTATCGTCACACGGGGCATTTCAACCTGAGTGCGCCGAGCGGCGAACCGATCGCCGACAGCGAAGTGATCGACGAGCTCTATCGCGCCACCGCAGAGGCGACCGAAGGAGCGATCTATGACGCGCTCTTCGAGGCAACGACGGTCACCGGCCAACGCGGTGTCACCGTGCACGCGATGCCGCGCGAGCGCGTACTGCAGATGCTGCGTCAGGCTGGAGCCATACCGTAAAGACGGCAGGTGACGTGCTTCGGTTATCAGCGGCCGAAGAAGATAGCCTTGATTGCCATGGCGATGATGGCCGCAGCGATCGGCGTCCAGAGCGCAAGCATCACTGTGGTCGTGCGCGTCTCCAGAGCACCAAAGCGCTCGTTCATATCCCGGCGTAAGTCGCGCAGATCAACCTGCAGCGCATCAAGCCCCTTGTCGAGATGCTCGAAAGTGCCCAACGTACTTGGTGCCCGAACGGCTACTGCCGGAGACGTCATTGGGCGATATCGAGTATCGGGGTCTCCGGATTATGGTAGAAGCGGTAGCGATTCTTTCCCGCAACCTTTGCTTCGTAGAGCGCCTCATCGGCGCTGAAGAAGAGTGACTGCGCGTCGCGCCCGTCGTCGGGGTACATTGCGACACCGATCGAAGCGAGAAGCCCGTGGCGGCGTAGCGCCGTGAGGATGCGCTCGACGCCCTTCATCGCGGCGCAGCGATCGGTACGGAGCATCACGAGGACGAACTCGTCACCGGCGTAGCGCGCGACGAGGTCGCCACGCCGCGCGTTCGTGGCGAGCACTTGGGAGAAGCGCTTCAATGCGAGATCGCCGAGGCTATGCCCGCCGCTGTCATTGATGCGTTTGAGGTCATCGAGGTCGAGGATGACGAACGCCAGAGGACTCTGGTACCGCTCTGCGGTCTTCAGCTCGTGCTCGAAGAGCTCGTGGAGCGCGCGCCGGTTCGGGATCCCCGTCAGCGAGTCGGTCAGTGCGAGATGCTGTGTCTCTTCGAGAAGGCGGCGCGTCTGCTCGTACAGCCGCGCGTTCTCCGTCGCAATTGCTGCTTGAGCTGCAAAGTCGAGCATCATCTGCGCGTGATTCTCCCCGAGCGCCTCGGCAGCGAGATCGTCTGCGTAGAGGAGCCCGCGCACCACGTCTCTGGCAACGAGGGGAACGACGCAGTACGCGCCGCGCGTATCGGCGAGCGGCGCATCCGCGTCGGCCGCTGCTCCACAGGCAAGCGGCGAGGTCCCGCGTGCTACGGCCTCCAGGCACGATCCTTCTCGATAGGCTCGCTCGTCGACGGCAGGCGCGACGCTACCGTCGGCATCGCACTCGAGACGCCGCACGATCTCGCCATCGGCGGAAACGTCGAAGAGAATGACACGCTGAAACTTCAGCGCCTCCCTAACGCCGCGCAGCACGGTCGAGAGAATATCGTTGATTTGCAGCGAAGAGTTTATCGTGGAGAAGACTTGCTGGAGGATGAAGAGCTCCTCGACGTGGCGGGCGTACTCGTCACGTTCCGCTTCGAGTGCTGCGAGGCGCGACCGCAACTGCGCGATCTCCGCGCGCAGGGCGTCGGCATCGCGTGGCGCACTAGAAGAAGGGTCCGTCATGCGTTTTCCGGATTGAGGAAGAGTTGCCCCAGTTCGTCCACCTTCACGTCCACTCCGAGTACTCGTTGCTCGACGGCGCCTGCCGAATCGAGCGCCTTTGCAACCGGATCGCCGATTTCGGATCGCCCGCCGTAGCCCTCACCGACCACGGTGTGATGTATGGAGCCATGGAGTTCTACCATACCGCTCGCAAGGTGAACCTCATTCCCATCATCGGCTGCGAGGCGTACCTTGCCCCGCGCGGCCATCTAGACCGTACCCTGCGCGATGAGGCACACGTGACCCTGCTTGCCGCGGACCTCACCGGCTATCGAAACCTCACGGCCCTAGTCTCTAAGGGCTTCCTGGACGGATACTACTACAAGCCGAGGGTCGACCTGGAGCTGCTCGACCGCTACAACGATGGCCTACTACTCCTCTCCGGCTGCATCTCGGGGCTTGTCGCCGCACCGCTGCTCAAGAACGACCGCGAGGCTGCGCTGCGCAATGCGAAGGCTTACCGCGAGATCTTCGGTGACCGTTTCTACATCGAGGTCATGCGCCACGGCATGCCCGAGCAGGACGTCGTCAACGAAGGCCTCGTTTCGATCGCGCGTGAGCTCGACGTCCCGATCGTCGCGACCAACGATGCGCACTATCAGGAATGCGCCGACGCGGCCGCACACGACGTTCTGCTCTGCATCGGCACCGGCAGGATGGTCGGCGAGACAAATCGCCTGAAGTTCTCGACCGATCAGTTCTACTTGAAGTCCCCGCAGGAGATGTACGAGCTCTGGAGCGACCTGCCCGAAGCCTGCGAGAACACGCTCGCGGTCGCCTCTCGCATCGATCTACGCTTTCCGAGCCGCTCCTTCAGCATGCCTGAGTATTCGGTGCCCTCGGAAGGGCGCGCGCAGACGCCGGACGGGTATTTGCGAGAACTCTGCGAGACCGGCTTGGTCGAGCGCTACGGCGAGCAGCGGGTCCGTGAGGATGCGGCGTTGCGCGAGCGTTTAGAGTACGAGCTTGGCGTGATCTCGGCGATGGGCTACGCCTCGTATCTCCTCATCGTCTGGGACTTCATCAAATATGCGCGCGATCGGGACATTCCCGTCGGGCCGGGGCGCGGCTCGGCCGCAGGATCGCTCGTCGCGTACTGTCTGCGCATCACCGACCTCGACCCGCTCGCCTTCGGGCTCTTCTTCGAGCGCTTCCTCAATCCGGATCGTATCTCGATGCCCGATATCGATACCGATTTTTGCGTCGAGCGGCGCGACGAAGTCATCGCCTACGTTACCGGAAAATATGGTGCCGACCGCGTCGCGCAGATCGTCACTTTCGGCACGCTTGCCGCGCGCGCTGCGGTGCGAGATGCGGGACGCGTCCTCGGCGTACCGCTGCCCGATGTCGATCGCGTCGCGAAGCTCATTCCGTCGGGCCCAACGGGTCTCTCGATCGAAGCAGCCGTCACGCAGATCGCGGAGCTCAAGGTGCTCTACGACGGCAACCCGCAACTGCGCAAGTTGCTCGACACCGCAAAGACGATCGAGGGCCTCACCCGCAACGCCGGAACGCACGCCGCCGGCATCGTCATCTCGGATAGGCCGCTCGTCGAGTACGTGCCGCTCGTGAGGTTCGCGGACGGCCGCATCAACACGCAATACGACATGGAGTGGATCGAGAAGATCGGCCTCTTGAAGATGGACTTTCTCGGTCTGCGCAATCTCACGGTGATGCACAATGCCGTGCGGGAGATTCGTCGAGCCGATCCGGAGTTTACGCTCGAGAGCATTCCCCTCGACGATCGCAAGACGCTCGAGATGCTCGGGCGCGGTGAAACGGTCGGGGTCTTTCAAGTGGAGTCAGAGGGCATGAAGCGCGTCTGCACGGAGCTGCGGCCCTCGCGCTTCGAGGACATCGTCGCGCTCGTCGCGCTCTACCGCCCTGGGCCGATGGAGTGGATTCCCCACTACATCAATAACAAGCACGGCCGCACGAAACCTCAGTATTTGCACCCGAAGCTCGAGCCGATCCTCGCCGAGACCTACGCCATCCCGTGCTATCAGGAACAGGTGATGCAGATCGCGCGCGACATCGCCGGTTTCTCGATGGCGGAGGCCGATGAGCTTCGCAAGGTCATGGGCAAGAAGCTCAAGGACCAAGTGCCGATCTATCGCCGTCGCTTTATCGAAGGCGCGATCGCACATAG
>JASHOG010000049.1 GCA_030041225.1 Vulcanimicrobiota bacterium
CGCTCGAGCTCGATGCCGCGACCGAGCGTGTAGCACTCGAAGCGCTGCTCGAGCGCAAGCACCATCGTCTCGCTCATGCACGCGAGCGCCGTGCGCGGCGGCAGGTTGAGGTCGAAGTCCGAACCGCGTTCCCTCACACGTTCGAAGCGTGGCTCACCGGGAACGAGCATGTTCCCGCCTTCGGTCACGAGTACGTCGGGGCGCAGCGTCGCGACGCGGCGGCTCACGTCGTGGGGGAGGGAGAGCTCGCAGACGACGGCGCCGGTCTGCAGGTCTTCAGGCTCGATCACGTCCTGCGTCGACGATGTTGCCGTGAGCACGAGTTGCGCACCGCGCACAGCTTCGCTCACGTCGGTCGTTGACGCCGACTCGCATTCGAGCGAGCCTGTGACGTCGTCGTGCATCTTTCGTAGGCGTGTCGCGTTGCGCGCGACGAGCACGAGCTTTCCGACATGCGGCGCGAGAAGACGAACGCAGGCGCCGCCGATCGAGCCCGTCGCGCCGATCACCGCTGCGGTCGCCTGCGCCGGATCGATTCCCATCTCACGCGCGCCGCGCAAGAGGCTTTGCACGCCGGCGGCGATCGTCAGCGAGTTGCCCGTCGTGACGGGAATCGGCGCCCGCTGCGCGATGGTAACGCCGCCGTCACCGACGACGCCGGTGAAGGCGCCGAGCCCTGCGACCTGCGCGCCGAGTCCCGCACCAAGCTCGATCGCGCGTACGATGCGCGCATAGACCTCCTCGCGCGGAAAGGCGAGCATCTGCTCCGGCAAAAGCGGCGCAGCAACGAACCAGCCCTCGGTTTCACGTCCATCGGGAGTTCGTACGCCGGTGACGTGCACCGCCGCCCATGCCGGCATCCATTCGAGGATCTTGCTGATGATCGGCGCGCCCTTCCCCTTCGCGCCGGGCTCGTAGCGCGCCACGTCCTCGAGGCTGAGCGGATGAATGATGAAGCAAAATCGAGGTAGGCTCATGCTTTTTTCACTAGCAGCGAAGCGTGCAGTGCAACGGCGCAGTATCGCTCATCATCGTTTTCTCATTTCTGCTTCTCTCTTCAACGCGGCGAGCATCATCTCGCTGTTCTCGCGAACCTTCTTTTCGAGCGTCGGACCGATGAGCTCGGCTAGCGTGGGAACACCGAAATCGTACTCGACACCGAGCACGACGTGCGTCACACCGGCGCGCTCGGCGAACGTCCAGCTTCCCTCGAACGTGTCGAGGTCACCTTCGGTGAGGTGATAATCGATCCGCAACGCTTCGTCGTCGAAAACGTCCTCCTCCGTCCACTCGATCGGCGCCTCTTCGACGAGCGTCTTCCAGCGCGAGAGGACGCTCCCCGCTCGACGCTCGAGGATGGTCACGGATTCCACATCGGGCATGAACTGCGGAAAGCGCTCCTGCTCCTTGGCAAGCTCGTAAACGACGCGCGCCGGGGCAATCACGTCGATCTCAGTTTCGACATACGCCATCCCTAGGGAAGCACGCCGAGCTTTTCATAGGACGCTGCAACGCCCGCGCGCAGCGCTGCGAGCGCCCGCGCAACCTCTTCCTCGCTGACGATGAGCGGAGGCTCGAGGCGGATGACACGCTGTTGGTTGAGCGTCCACGCCGCCGTGACACCCTGATGCAGCATCTCCGGGATGATCGTTCCGCCGTATCCTTCGTTCTTGAGCTCGACCCCGACGAGCAATCCCAGGCCGCGCGTGTCACGAACGACAGCCGGATACGCCGCTGCGACGGCGCGCGCGCCGTCGAGGAGCTGCACGCCTCGCTCACGCGCATTCTCCGCGAGATGCTCTTCGTCGAGCACATCCATCGCCGCGATCGCCGCCGCGCAGGCGAGCGGGTTGCCGCCAAACGTCGAGGTGTGGAGCAGCGGCGCCTTGCCGTAGGCACGATCCCAGATCTCTGCTCGCGCGATGAATGCACCGACGGGAATCACGCCGCCGGAAAGTCCCTTCGCAAGAGTCATCACGTCGGGAACGACTCCGTCGCGCTCGCAGGCGAAGCGGAAACCGCAACGTCCGAGCCCCGTCTGCACTTCATCGGCGACGAGCAACGCGCCCGCGCGTTCGCACGCGCGCTTCGCCTCGCGCAGATAACCGATCGGCGGAACGTTGACACCGCCCTCTCCCTGCACCGGCTCGACGATGAAGGCGGCGGCATCGTGCAGCGCATCGTCAAGCGCACGAAGATCGGCGAAAGGTACGTGCTCCATCGGAGCAAGCAGCGGTTGGAACGGCGTGCGAAACGTGTCACGGCCGCTGGCAGAAAGCGCGCCGAGCGTCTTGCCGTGATAGGCACCCTCGGTCGCGACGATCTTCGCGCGACCCGTTGCGGCGCGTGCGAGTTTGATCGCACCCTCGACTGCCTCCGTTCCCGAGTTGCACCAAAAGGAAATTTGCAGATCGCCGGGCGCGATCTCGGCAAGGCGCTTCGCTGCGCGACCGAGCAACGGATCGAACATCGTCTTGCCGGAGAGCGCGATGAGCTCGAGCTGCGCGCGCACCGCCTCGACGACGCGCGGATGCGTATGGCCGAGCGTGAAGACGCCGTAGCCGCCGGCGAAGTCGAGATAGGCCTTGCCGTTCTGATCCCAGATCGTCGCGCCGTGTGCGCGCGTCTCGACGGGACTTCCCGAGAGCTTCATGACGCGCGCGAGCGCCGGGTTCACATACCGGCGGTAGTTCTCGTACGTCTCCTCGGCAAGCTGCGCCGGGTCCGCCGCGCCGTAGAGCGCATCGCGTCCCTCGATCATATGGTGCCCTTCGCTATTCTATCCTTGTCATCCTGAGCGTAGTCGAAGGACCTCCTCAAGGCTCTGCTCGTCCGCGAGCGCGTTGGCTAATGCGACGGCGTAGCCGGCCGCCGCGGGCAGGCCCAGCGGCGGATAGCCGAGCGAAGCGGCGGCTTCGTCGCCGTAGAGCACCGCGACGATCACCGGGTAGGCCTTCGTTTCGAGATGCCCCTCGATAATCGCACGCGCCGCGCGAAGCGGCGCATCGGGAAGAGCAACGCTCTCTCCCGCAAAGCGCGCTGCGCGACCCTCCTGTTCCATCATCGCGCCCAGCGTCGTCGCAGCACCAAACGCGCGCTCGTGGAGCGTGCGATAGATAGACTTCAGCGTCGCCGCACGCGCGTGTTCGAGCGTCGGCTCCTCGCCCGTCCAGAAAATCGCTGTCGCCCATCCGCGCGCGACTTCGTATTTTCGCTCGAAGCGATTTGCCATGTCGGCGAAGTAGCGATTGGTCCAGCCGCCCTTGAGATCGTCAGCAACGACGATCGCGACGCGAATCTTTTCGTCGAGCTCGCGCAATCGTTGCGCCGCGTCAGCAGCCGCTTCTGCCGCAACCTTCTCGACATCCATCGCGATCATCCGATCGAGCAGCTCACCGACGTGCTCGCGTCCCATTGGGTTGAGCGTTGTCAGCGGCAATGCTGCTTCGCCCGTCCCCATCGTCATCGCTTCGAGGTACGCGGCGAAACGCTCCCGCCCGCGCGGCACCGCGTACAGCTCGCGTTCGCGCCGCAGCAAGGGAATGAGCTCGATTTGAAGAGCCATCGCAGAGCCAGAAAATTCTGCCTTCTGGCCTCTTGTTCTTCTTTTCGGATGGCGTGATTGTGCCGTAGAGCCTGTAGCTCAACTGGATAGAACGCCGCCTTGACGCGGCCTAGTCACCCGCGCTAAAGTCAAGGTGCTTAGTCGGCGTGGTGCTTACTCTAGTAAGCTACAAGAAGAGGGCCGGTGATTCCGGTCCTCTTCTCATTTTGAGGATCCATCACGGGGCTAGAAAACTCTGTCCTCTGGTCCTTGTTCTTCTTTCGAATGGCGTGACTGCAGGGCAGCGCCCGTAGCTCAACTGGATAGAGCGCCGTTCTGACGAAGCGGACGATGCTGGTTCGAGTCCTGCCGGGCGCGGCGACCCTGCGAGGCGCCTTTTGACTTGGGCTCGTCACCCGTGATACAGTCGGGGTGCTTCGTCAGGGCGGCGCTACGTTCCAGTAAGCCGTAGAAAGAGGGCCGCTTCCGGCCCTCTTCTCATGCCGCGAGTGCAGTTTCCACCTGTGCAATCGTTTCTTCGATGAGCGCGATCGCGTCGGCGGCGCGCTCGAGGCGCATGAGCCGCTCGCGCAGCTGCGCAGCGCCCGGGATGTTCTTGAGATAGAGCGCGACGTGCTTACGCATCTGCGGAACCGCGCGCACCTCTCCCCACTCGTCGAGCATCGCGCGATAGTGTACGATCGCGTAGCGCAGGCGATCGGCCGCGCTCGGCGCCGGCTGCATCGCGCGCCCTTCCATGAGATCGCGGATCTGCGAGATGAGCCACGGGTTGCCGAGCGTCGCGCGCCCGAGCATGATCGCGTCGACGCCGCTCGAGCGCATGCGCTCCATCGCGAGCTGCGCGTCGTCGAGATCGCCGTTTCCGATGACGGGAATGTCGACGGCGCGCTTCAGCCGTGCGATGTGCTCCCAGTCGGCCTCGCCTTTGTAGAACTGCTTCGCGGTGCGCGCGTG
>JASHOG010000050.1 GCA_030041225.1 Vulcanimicrobiota bacterium
GATCTCGGAACGTCGTTCCTCGCGCAGCGGCTCGACGAGTCACGTTTCGTCCCCACGACGGCATCGCGAGATGCGGTACTTCTTGCGGTTGCGGGCATCGTGGCCCGGGACGCGTTGCCCTGGCGCATCGGTGGCGTCGGCAGCCCGCTCTTTCTCGAAACCGGAGCGCGACGAATCGCGCTCTGGGTGAGCGCGGCGGCACCGGCGACGTGGAGGCTGAGCGGCGAGCTCGGAGGCACGCTGCGAGTCGAACGTGACGGCGCGCTGATCGTCGCCCAGCTCGGCGGCGAGCGCGCCGTCGGGCGCGTCGCCGTCGACACCGGTGCGGTCGTCGTGCGTACCGGCGACCGAACGTACATGGTGCAGCTCGCGGCGTCGCCCGGGATGAGCACGCGCGCAACGACGAGCGGCGAGTCGAACGGACGCGTTGCATCACCGATGCCGGGGCGCGTCGTGCGTGTCGCAGTCGCGCCCGGCGAGAATGTGAAGCCGCATCAGTTGCTCGTCGTCCTCGAAGCGATGAAGATGGAGCACCGCATCGAAGCCTCGCTCGCGGCGCGCGTTCGCGCGGTGATGGTGCACGAGGGGGAGATCGTCGCCGGCGGCGCGCCGCTCGTCGAGCTCGGCTAACGTGCAGCAGCGCACGCTCCTCATAGTCTCCGGATACGACGAGCCGCCCGAACATCTGGCGCTCTTGGCTGACGGTCGCAACGGCATACCGGGATTGCGTGCGTACGGCTTCGAGTGCATCTACGTGCCGCGTTTCTACAAGCAGCTGGGCGAGCGCATCGAACGTGTCGCCGAGTATATCGAAGGGCTGCGATCGCGGGGCCATTCGTTTCCGATAACACTCGTCGGATACTCGCTCGGTGGGCTCGTCGCGCGCGGATACCTGCGCGCCTACCCCCAGCGTGCGAGCGACGTCGAGGCGACGATTATGATCGGCACGCCGAACTTCGGCGTGACGACGCATGTCTTACCGCACGTTACTCGACTCTTACGCGTCCCGGACCTGGCAATCGGTGACCTCGAGCTCGGGTCGGGTTTCCTCACCTGGTTGAACGGAACGAGCGGCCATTGGGAGCTCGATCCGCGGACGCATCGCAATGTCTGGAGACTCGATAGCGAGCCGTGGCTCGGCCCGGCCGGCGTACGCAACTACGTCATCGCCGGGCTCTGCACGTCGCACGGGGGCACGGGGGACGGCGTCGTCGGCGGTGACTCGGCATCGCTCGGCAGCCGTTTTCCGACCCACTACATCATCGGGCCGCACTGCAACCACTTGAACCTCATCGGTCACTTCGACCCGCTCATTTTCATGTGGACCGGTTTCATCGCGAACGATCTCGTCTGGCCGCACACGGTGCGGGCGATCCTGCGCTTTACCGGGGCGAAACCTGCCGCGCCGGCGAACGTGTAACAACGAACGTATGCTGCCAAAGAAGGCCACCATCGTCGAGGTCGGCGCGCGCGACGGTTTACAGAACGAGAAGCTCACCGTTCCCACCGGCGACAAGATCCGCTTCATCGATCTGCTCTCCGAGAGCGGGTTGCGATGGATCGAGGCAACCTCGTTCGTGCGCCCGAAGGCGATTCCGCAGCTCGCCGACGCCGCTGAGGTCTTTTCCGGTATTCGCAAAGCTCCGGGCGTCCGCTACCCCGTGCTCGTGCCCAATCTCAAAGGCTACGAACGCGCGAAGGGCTGCGGTGCCGATGCGATCGCCGTCTTCACCGCCGCCTCCGAAGCATTCACGCGGCGCAACATCAACATGACGATCGAAGAGTCGATCGTGACATTCGCCGATGTCATCCGGCGTGCAAAGAGCGACGGCCTTTGGGTGCGCGGCTACGTCTCTACCGCCTTTGGGTCGCCCTTCGGCGACGTTGTGACACCGCAGGCGGTGCGTGA
The DNA here is from genome assembly GCA_030041225.1 of Vulcanimicrobiota bacterium. Classification (GTDB taxonomy): domain Bacteria; phylum Vulcanimicrobiota; class Vulcanimicrobiia; order Vulcanimicrobiales; family Vulcanimicrobiaceae; genus Tyrphobacter. The sequence continues at coordinate 1,910 of JASHOG010000050.1, forward strand.
CGTCTGCATACGACTCGTGGAGCTTGGCTGCGATGAAATCTCCGTAGGCGATACGATCGGCGTCGGCGTTCCGAGCCAAGTCGAGGAACTCGTGCCGTTGCTCGCGCACGCGATCTCCCTCGATCGCCTTGCCCTTCACTTCCACGATACGCGAGGAACGGCGTTGGCCAACATCTACGCAGCGCTGCAGCAGGGCGTGCACATCTTCGATTCATCGGCGGGCGGGCTCGGCGGCTGTCCGTACGCGCCGGGCGCAACGGGAAACGTCGGTACCGAAGACGTCCTCTACATGCTCCACGGCATGTCGATCGAGACGGGCGTCGATCTCGCGAAGGTCCGCGCTGCCTCGCGCTTCATCCGGGGTGTCATCGATCATGACCTCACGAGCAAAGCATTTCACGCATTGGAAGCTACGGAAGCCCGGGTCTTGCTCGGTCGTTGACACACTTCTCGCGAAATCAAATCGACAAGCTCGGAAGGCGGCTGCGCTCCGTGCCTGCGGGAACGGGAGATATCGCGATGCTTAACGAGTACGCCGAATTCCTCCAGCAGCGAGCTGCGCAAATATCCCTGCAAATCTACGCCGACTTCCCGCAAAGAACGGAACGAGCAACAAAGACGCTCACATCCATCAGGGAGAAAATGCTACGCTCGTCTACAGCGCTATCGCAGATGCAAGATATCGTCGGTTGTCGGATCATTGTCTCCGATGTTGGCGCCCAAGATGTGGCCTCAGGGCTCCTTCGAAACCGGTTCCCCGATTCACGAATCGTGGATAGCCGTCTAAGCGGGAAAGCCTACCGCGCTATTCATTTTATAGTTCACGAGCCTCCGTTCAACTACGAGATTCAGCTCCGAACTGAGTTGCAAGATGCCTGGGCCCAGGTCAGTGAGGCATATGCCGTTCGATATGGCCAAGATGTCAAGTATGGTGGCGGCCCAGGCCTAGTCCGAGCGGCGCTCGATGGTCTGTCTCAGTGGATTGCGGACTTCGAAGGCGGCAGTTATGTTCCCGATCCTGAACATGGCATGTGGCATCAAACCAAGGAAGATTTCCTAGAGGAACTTCAGAATCTAAGTACTATGGGCAAGTTAGGCGATTTGGGCTGAAGCACGATGTATTTTCTCGTCGCGTATGATCGGAGCAAAGCGAAGCTAGTCGAGTACAGGAAATTCTCCGACGACGCTCGTGGTTCCGCTTTTAGGGAAAAGCTGCAACTTGACGATCACTATGCCTCAAGGGCGGACGTCGAGGTTGGGGTTTTCCAGTCACGCGATGAGTCAACATTCATGAAGACGCACGCTCGTTATTTCTTCAGTGCCTCCGACCTCGTAGACCGACTCGGGAAGCTCGCAGAGGGGATGACAAGACCCTGATCGTTCGCGCGGGCGTCCTCTATGACGGAACGCTGGAGAAACCCAAGCGCAACGTCGACGTCGTGATCGATGGCGATCGCGTCAAGGAGATTCGCGCCGCAACCGAAGGCGGCATCTACGACTATGCCGCGGCCTGCGTGACGCCGGGACTCGTGAATGCGCACGCGCACCTCGAGGGCAGCGGCGAGCCTGACATGATGCAGATGATCGCCACGACGACACAGAATCAGCGCATGCTTCGAGCCGTCGAAAACGCGCGTAAAGCGCTGTATGCAGGCGTGACGACCATCAGGGACGTCGGCAGCTCCCATGGTATTTCCGCCGACGTGCGCGACGCCATCGAGGCCGGCCGCATCCCCGGCCCGCGGATGCGCGCGGCCGGGTACGTGCTTTGCATGACTGGGGGACATGGTTGGCCGATCGGCCGTGAGATCGATTCGCCCGACGATGCGCGCAAGGCGGTGCGCGAGCAAATGAAGGCCGGCGCGGACTGCATCAAGATGATCGCTACCGGCGGCGTGATGACGAAAGGCGCCGTCCCGGGCAACGCGCAGCTAACGCCCGAGGAGCTGATCGCAGCGGTCACCGAGGCGCATCGTCACGGCTTGCGCGCCGCCGCACACGCGATCGGCACACAAGGCATCAAGAACGCGTTGCGCGCGGGAGTCGACTCGATCGAGCACGGGCACATGCTCGACGACGAGGCGATCGCACTCTTCAAAGAACGCGACACATTCCTCGTGCCGACGCTGACCGCGCCGACATGCATCCTCGAGCACATCGAGGGTGGCGGCATGCCGCAGTACGTCGTTCAGAAGGCGCGCTTCGTGAACGAGCAGATGCTGCGCAATATCAAGCGTGCGTACGACGCAGGCGTCAAGATCGCGGGCGGCTCGGATGCGGGCACGCCCTTCAACTACCATGAAAACTACGCATACGAGGTCGAGCTCATGCACACGCTCCTCGGCATGTCGCCGCAGGAAGCGTTGCACGCGGCAACCGCCGTTGCCGCCGAGCTCATCGGTTTGCAACGCTCGGTCCTCGGCTCGGGCGAGTCTGCCGATCTGCTTCTCTTGAAGGGTGATCTCGGCGAGAACGTGCGCGCGCTGCGCGATCCTGACGTCGTGTTTGTGCGCGGCGTCGCGTACCGGCGCCCCTATTGCGTCTAGCGGTACTTGCTGCGATCTCATGGCCCGCTCCACCGCCGGGATACGGGCCATGGGAGCAGGTCGCATACAACACGGCCATCGGCATGCAACGCCGCGGCCACGACGTCACGCTCTTTGCGACGGCAAACTCGCATTTCGACGGCACGTTGGTCGGAGTCGTCCCCGCCGGGCTCAACGAGGATCCTGCGCTCAACGGCGAGGTTTTCACCGCGTTGCACATCAGCGAGCTCTTCAAACGGGCGCGCGACTTCGACCTCATTCACAATCACTTCGATTGGAAGCCGATCACGTACGCGCTCGCCACGGAGTCGCCGCCGCTGATCACGACGATCCACGGCTTCTCCTCGCCGCAGATCCTTGGCGCCTATTATGCCGGCGCGCACCGTAGCTTCTTCTGCTCTATCAGCGACGCCGACCGCGATCCCGGGCTTTCCTATCTCGCGACCACCTACAACGGCATCGATCCGTCGCAGTTTACGTTCAACGAGCGGCCGGGGGAGTATCTGGTCTTCCTCGGGCGATTCCACCCCGAGAAGGGAACGCACCTTGCGATCGAGGTCGCACGGCGCGCAGGCGTTCGATTGAAGATGGCGGCGATTCCGCAGGACGAAGAGTACTTCAAGACACAGGTCGCTCCGCACATCGACGGTGACCGCGTGCAGTTCCTCGGCGCCGTCGAGAGTGCGGCGCGCGACGAACTCCTGAGCAACGCGCTTGCGCTCGTGCACATGACGACGCGGCCGGAACGATTCGGCATGACGATGATCGAGGCGATGGCGTGCGGTACGCCGGTGCTCGGTGCGCGCATGGGATCGATTCCTGAAATCGTGCAGGACGGCGTCACGGGCTACCTCTGCAAGAACGTTGATGACGCCGTGGCACGCGTGCCGCAGCTTCGTTCGCTCGATCGCCTGGCATGCCGCAAGCGCGTCGAAGCCGAGTTCACGATCGAGCGGATGATCGATCGCTACTGCGTGGCCTACGAGCGCGCGCTCGAGCTGCGCGTTCCGCCCCCCGCGACACCCGAGCAGCTACGGTGGCGCGTGCACGATTGGTGGGATCGTCCGATGGCCTACACCGACATCCCGCCCAAGCCGCGCAGCTTGAAGTTCCGCTAGTGCGTTGGCGATTCGCCGGTGTGCGGTACGGGACTGCACGTTCCCGACCACTCTGCGACGAACGCGACGTTCGTCTGGTTCACATAGACCGAGTGGCGAAGCGTACTCGTTCGACGCAGAAGCGTCCAGCGATCGTTGGCAGCACCCCATACGAACTCGATCGCCGTTTCACGCATCGCGCCGTCGGCGGGCGAGATTGCCCAATGGCGATCCGGGTTGAGGTCGACGTTCGTATATGAGATGCGGTTGAAATCGCTACAAATCGTCGCCCGGTAGTTCACGCACTTCGTCAGCATCAACGGACACGAAAGTTGAAGGTCCTCGGCCGCAGCCGATCCCGCGAGTACTGCGAAGAGCGCGCAGAAAACGAGAAGAGAGCGCATCAGAATCCCTCCAGGAATTTGCGACTCCCCACCCTTCGCAGGCGGGCAAGGGAGGGCCTCTCGTTTCGAGGCCGAGCGCGCGATGAGCCGCGAAGAGGCCCATGACCGCGCCGGTCTTCCTTGACACAAACGTCCTCGTCTACGCATTCGACGAGGGGGAGCCGCAGAAGCAGCCGGCGGCTCGCGAGTGGCGTGCTGCGCTCTGGAAGGGTCGCTTGGGACGGCTCAGCTATCAGGTCCTTGTAGAGTTTTACCCGCGCCGAGATACGAGACCTCATGGCCTGGCGACCCGTTCCGTTGGGCATCGGGCTCCTCGAGGACGCATGGAAGGCGCAGGATCGGTACAAGCTCTCATTTTGGGACGCAGCGATCGTCGCTGCGGCGAAGGCGTGCTCGTGCGCCTATCTTTTAAGCGAGGATTTTCAGTTGGCGAGATACGACGTTCGAGTTATGCAAGCCTGACGGGTTTATCGCCAGCTGAGTTTTGCGTGCGCGGCAGCGGCGCGAGTGAGTATGGCGTCGTCGATTGGGGCGTCGACGAGCATCGTGAAGTGACCCATCTTCCGACGCGCAACCGCGTGCCGCTTGCCGTACACGTGGAGCACGATCGACGGATCGCCGAGCAGCGCCTCCGTGCCCATCAGGTGGTTGCCGGTGCCGTCGCCGAGGATGTTCATCATCACCGCCCCGCAGAACATTCGCGGCGGCGAAAGCGGGAGGCCGCAGATCGCGCGCACGTGCTGCTCGTACTGCGAGCACGGTGTCGTATCGATCGTAAAGTGACCGCTGTTGTGGGGACGCGGCGCAATCTCGTTGACGAGCAGCTCTCCACCGTGCGTGAGAAAGAGCTCGACGCAGTAGGTCCCAACGATGCCGAGGCGGCGTCCGATTGCGCTTGCCATCTCTTGCGCCTGTGACGCAAGCGTCGGCTCGATACGCGCCGGAGCGATCGTTCGCACGAGAATTCCACGATCGTGCGCATTCTCCGCCACGGGAAAGGCAACGACCGAGCCGTCGCCGCCGCGCGAGGCGACGACGCTCAGCTCGCAGCTAAACTCGACCTCGCGTTCGGCAATGAGCACCGCGCCGCGCGCCTCCTCGAATGCACCATGTACTCCCGCAACCGAGTCGACGCGCCACTGCCCCTTCCCATCGTAGCCGCCGTGCACGGTTTTGACGATCGCGGGAAAGCCGGTGCATTCGGCGGCGGCCTCGATGTCGCCCCGAGAACTGATCGCTGCAAACGCGGTCGTCGCTATGCCGCACTCGCGCACGAAGCTCTTTTCGAGCAGGCGGTCTTGCGTGGCGCGCAGCACGGCACTCGACGGCGTGACGCGGTACCCGCAGCGCTCGAGGTGCTCGACCGATCCGATGTCGATGTTCTCGAACTCGTACGTGACAATCTGGCTCCTGCGTCCGAGCTCCTCGATTGCCGCACGGTCGTCGTAGGCGGCGACGATCTGCTCATCGGCGACCTGCCCACAGGGCGAGTGCTCCTGCGGATCGAGAACGACGACGTGATATCCCATGCGCTTGGCGACGAGCGTCAGCATGCGGCCGAGCTGCCCGCCGCCGATGACGCCGATCGCCTCGATCACGGTGTGCTGCTTGCAGCGGTGTCGTGCATCTTCTGCACGTAGGCTCGTAGCCTCGTCGCGACCATCTCGTCGTGCAGCGCGAGGATGCGTGCAGCGAGGAGCGCGGCGTTTACGGCGCCGTCGATCGCCATTGTCGCAACCGGGACGCCGGGCGGCATCTGCGCGATCGAGAGAAAGGAGTCGACTCCGGCGAGACCCTTGCTCTTGACGGGCACGCCGATCACCGGCAGCAGCGTTTTCGAGGCCGTCATGCCGGGGAGGTGTGCCGCCCCGCCGGCGGCAGCGATGATCACGCGAAGCCCGCGCTCCTGCGCGCTCGAAGCATACTCGAACATCTCGTCGGGCATTCGGTGCGCGGAGACGACGCGCGCATCATAGGAGATTCCCAACTCCGCGAGCGTCTCGCGCGCCGGAGCAAGCGCATCCCAGTCGGAGCGGCTTCCCATGATGATCCCAACGGTCGCCCGTCCCCCTGCCTGCGCCATCGCGGAGCGCTTCGCTCCACCGTCGAAGGACCCTCGCGTGACGCGTTTTCTCCTGGGCATCAACTACTGGCCACGACGCAGCGCAATGTACGCCTGGCAACGCTTCGATCTCGGCGAGATGCGCGAGGACTTCGCGCGCATTCGCGAGCTCGGCTTCGACATCGTGCGCTTCTTCCTCACGTGGGAGGCCTTTGCACCGGAGCGTCAGCGGATCGAGGTGAGGGCGTTGCGCCGATTTGAATCCGTGCTCGACGCGCTTGCCGATGCGCAGTTGCTCGCGATGCCGACGCTCTTCTGCGGTCACATGAGCGGCGTGAACTGGCTCCCTCCGTGGACGCTCGACCCATCGCAACCACATGGACGATTTCGTACGTATACGGACGGCGCGCTCTCGCCGTACGGTATCGGCGACTTCTATGCCGACGAGGAGCTGCTCGCCGCGCAACGGCTCCTCGCGCAGAGCGTCGCAGAGTGCGCGACGCGCCATCCCGCGGTCTTTGCATGGGACCTCGGCAACGAGTTTTCGAATCTGCGCGAGCCGGCAACGCCGCAAGACGCGGCAGCGTGGAGTGGCATCGTGAGCGAGGTACTCGCGCAGGAATCGGGTGCCGGTTGCACCGGCGGAATCCACGGCGAGGATTTCGAGCGCGATCGCAAGCTACGCCCATCGTCGCTAGCCGTACCGTGGGCGTTTGCGACGATGCACGGTTACTCGATCTACAGCGTCTTCTCCCGCGGCAGGCTCGACACCGAGGTCGTGCCGTTTCTCCATGCGCTCGTACAATCGTTTACCCGCAAGCGCGTCCTCTTTAGCGAGTTTGGACTGCCGAGCTCCTCGGCAAACGACGAAGAGATGGTGCACTACGCACGAACGGTGCTCGACAAGTTGCTCCGGCGCGGTGCACTCGGCGCGTTCTGGTGGTGCTGGGCCGACTACGATCCGTCGCTCGCTCATCTCCCACCGTTCGACGAGGCGCCTCACGAGCTGCACTTTGGTATCATCCGCGCGAACGGCAGCGAGAAGCCGGTCGCGCGCGCGCTCGCGGAGTTTGCCCGCGAGGCACACACCGTCGTCGAGGTGCAACCACCCGAACTCATCACCGAAGAAGCCTACTACGCCTCGCTGCCGCAGGGAATCGAGGACGTTTACCGCGAGTACCTCCAGCGTTATGAATGATGCTCGGGTCATGGTCGTCACCGGTGCCTCGTCGGGCATTGGGCGCGCGCTCGCCGCGCTCGCCGCTCACAAGGGCTGGCGCGTCCTGCTCGTCGCGCGCAGGCGCGAACGCCTCGAAGCCTTACGGGAAGAGATTCGCGCCGCAGGCGGCACCGCCGAGATGCTCATCGCCGACGTCTGTGCCGCGGACACACCGCAGCGTATCGTCGACGCCGCATTGCGAACCTTCGGACGTATCGACGTTCTGGTGAACAACGCGGGCTATGGGGCACCCGGCGCATTGCTCGACCAAAGCGACGCCGCGCTCGACGTGCAGTGGCAGACCCACGTCGCGGCGCCATTACGAATTTCGCGCGCCGCGCTGCCGGCGATCCGCGTGGCGCGCGGTTCTCTCGTCTTCGTCGGCTCCGGCCTTGCGCGCGTGCCGGCGCCGTATTACGGAGGCTACTGCGCCGCGAAGGCGGCCGTACGAGCCGTCGCGACACAGCTGCGGCGGGAGCTCGCACGCGAAGGCATCGCGGTGACGTACGTCGACCCTGGGGCGGTCGACACCGAGTTCTCGGAGAGCGCAGGAAAACAACGGGAGCGCGATGCGATCGCCGTGAAGCCGGAGCGTGTTGCGCGCACGCTGCTGCGCGGCATCGAGCGCCGAGCCCGCGTCGTCAACGCTGTGCCTTCCCACGCGCTCGGCGCGATGCTCGGCGAGTTCTTCCCCTCGATCGCCGACGCCGCGATTGCGCGGGTCGTCGCGATTCCGGAGCCCCCGGCGCGCAAGCCGCACTTTGCGCCCACGACACCGAGCGTCGCGGCGCCGCAATCGGTAGCGCAGAGCAACGGCTTCGACGCAACGCTTTCACCGCTTGCGCACCGCATGGAGCGCGTGAAGCTTCCGGTCGCGTTCGTACGAGGCTTGCTCAACGAAGGCGAACGCATCGAGCTCGGCGAGGCGGCGATGCGGTGGGCCGGCATGCCGAACAAGAACGAGCGCGCCGCGCTGCGCGAAGTGCTCGATGCGCTCGCGAGCGCCGGCTACTTGGACGCGGCGGGGGAAGAGACGTGGACGGTGCGCCGCGCCGCCGATTGACGTAGGCTCCTCAATCCCAGCGCCAGGAAGAAGAGCACGGTTGTGACGAGGACGATCGTCGCACCACTCGAACCGCGCGCGTAGTACGAGAGGTAGAGCCCACCGAGCGAGCTGACCGCGCCGAAGAGCATCGAGAGCGCGAACATCGGCGCAAAGCGCTTCGTGAGCTGATAGGCAGCAGCCGCAGGGGTCACGAGCAATGCGGCAACGAGCACGATGCCGACCGACTGCAACCCGATGATGACGGTGAGCGCAACCAGAACGAGGAGCACGTACTCGTAGACGCCCGCATGAATGCCGCCTGCTTGCGCGACGACAGGATCGAATGTCGTGTAGAGCAGACCGCGGTAGAGCACGAGCAGCGCAACCGCGACGAGCGCGGCGAGGCCGACGATGATCTTTAGGTCGTTCGGCTGTACCGCAAGGATATCGCCGAAGAGAAAGCTTTGCAGATCGACCGCGTAGTTGCTCTGCCGGCTCATGAGAAACACGCCGAGCGCGAAAGCTCCGGTGAAGAGCACGCCGATCGACGTATCCATCGAGATGCGCCCGCGGCGGTGGACGAACCCGATGCCGAGCGCGGTCAAGACCGCGACGACCGCCGCCCCAAGGTAGTAGTTGGCATCGCGCATGTACGCTATGACGATGCCCGCGAATGAAGCGTGTGCAATGCCGTCGCCGATGAACGCGAGACGGCGCAGGATGACGTACGTGCCCATCGCCGAGCAGAGCACCCCGACGGCGAGCGCGGCGATCGCGGCGCGCTGCATGAACGGATAGTGAAACGGCACGAGGAGCGCCGTCACGGATGGATCTCCGGATGGAGCGCATGCGCCTCGTGCGGTGCGTGGTCGATGCGTAAGTGGCCGTGCGTATGTGTGTGCTCGCGAATGGAAGCGTAGGCGCCGGAGTCGGCAACATCGCGCGGATTCCCGATTGCAAGCACACGCCGGTCCAGGACCATCAGCCGATCGAACCACGACTCGACCGTGTCGAGATCGTGCGTCGCCATGATGACCGGCAAGCCGCCTCGCACGAGATTGCGCACGACGTCGCGCAGGGCGCGCTCCGTTGTGGCGTCCACACCGGTCGTCGGTTCATCGAGCAGCAGCAGCTGCGGCTCCTGCGCAAGCGCTCTGGCGACGAAGACCCGCTGCTGCTGACCACCGGAAAGCTCCGTAATCGGCCGATGCTCGAGCCCGCGCATCTTCACGGCTTCGAGCGCGCGCGCTGTTGCGGCGCGGTCCGCAGCGGCGAAACGGTGCCAAAACTGTAGGCGCGGGAAGCGACCCATCGCGACGACGTCCCACACGGTTGCGGGGAAGGACCAGTCGACGCTCTCGACCTGCGGAACGTAGGCGATGCTTCCCATCGCGACGCGCCGCGGCTCGGAGCCGAGCACTCGCAGCTCGCCGGAGCTGCGAGCGACGAGCCCGGCGATTGTCTTGAGCAAGGTCGATTTACCCGAGCCGTTCGGCCCGACGACGCCGAGCGCCTCACCGGCATTGAGATCGAACGTCGCGCCGTCAAGCGCAACGAAATCATCGTAGCGAACGACCAAATCGCGCGCATGAACGACCGGCGTCATTGCATCGACCGCACGAGCTCGCGCGTATCGTAGTGCAGCATCGCGATATAGGTGCTCACCTGAGGATTCGTTCCGATCGAGTCGTCGTAGAGATTATCGACGACACTGATGCCGGCGTCGTGCGCGAGCGTGTCGGCAAGCTTGGGGCTATACTCCGGCTCCCCGAAGATCGCACGCACGTGATGCTCCTTCGCGAGATCGACGATGTGAGCGAAGTCGTGCGGGTTCGGCTCCTGACCCGGTGCCTCTTCGATGATGCCCAGCGTCGTGACCCCGAATCGATCGTCGTAGTACTGCCACGCGTTGTGAAAGACGATGAGCACGCGGCGCGAGCGTGGAACGCGATCGATCTGCGAGCGAATCCAGGCGGCCAGCGCATCGAGCTTACGATCGTAGGCGACGGCGTTGCTCGTGTACCGTGCCCGATGTATCGGATCGAGGGCGATCAGCGCGTCACGGATGCGCGCAACGTAATG